>CAZNTU010000006.1:0-68333 GCA_964575975.1 uncultured Desulfobacteraceae bacterium | reverse complement strand
GCGATGATGATCCTGTCTTGAGGATCGCTGTGATGTTCCGGCAAGTCCACAGCCATACTGGCAATAGCAGGCGTTATGGGGAGAAGGTTAATGCCGGAACCTTCCAATGCCTTTTCAAACCAGTCCGCTCTGCTGCACGGCAATTGAATTCGAGCATGTGCATCAAGCCATGCAACTTCAAAACAACTTATGGCGGAAACTGCTACAATGTCGGCTCTTTCGATCAGATCGTTTCTGACCTGTCCGAGAAGATCGATATCTTCATTGACCCACCACAACCAGATGTGCGTGTCCATGACGATCATTTGGGCAAATTCCACTCGCTTTCAGAAACTGTGTCGAATATGTTGCCCGTTATTCGAATTTTTCCGGCAATATCCCGATGCGGGAATCGACGCGTGCGTATTTTTTGATCCGGCTTGTCTATGATCAGAAAAATGGCTTCCACTTTTCTGTTGGGAGGAAATTTCGGCAATCCTTTCAGGTTGCCCTTGCTATCCGTGTCAAGTACCAAACGTTCCTTATTCATATTTTTTCCTTTTTTATTTTTAAATTAACAAAAGATCAAGGCAATATCAAGCGTTCCAGCAATTCCAATTTTGGAAAAAAACGGCGCCTCGACGGTAGCCAGACCATCCTGGTCTGGAAAGTTGATAGAAGGCCTATCTCGACAGACGCCGGAACCAGACCAATGGGTTGTAAACCTTATTTCGGGGAGACACGGGAGTGAGCGGCGGTTCGTGGATACCTCGTTTACCTCGTTACCACGCTCCGCGTGGTAACGACGAACGACGAAAACGGAGGTTCGCGAAGCGTCGATGATGGGCGTCGCAACGACGGAAGAAGGGGTTGCACATAGACCGCCGACACGTTTATGCTGTTTGGCGAGAGACTTCCTGATATGAGAACTCCCAAAGTCCTGCATTGGCTTTTGCATGTTCAATAGTCATGCTGACTATGTTGCCTTTTCCATCGAGGTCGATATAAATATTTTCGCTAATTTCTTTCGTCTCTCGGATTGCCTTGTCGGTGAATTCTATGTGAGCTGTATCCGTATCTGAAAAATATTTCACTCTCATTCTTCATTCCTCCTTAAAGGATCTATCGAAAAATGCATTATGCACCGTCTCGCCGTCGTCAAGCAAGACAACCCTCAAATATTTACCAACTTCCGATATTCTGCCCCACCTTCTGATTCTTCCGTCGGATTGTATTTCAATTTTAACGGGTTTTTCTATAACCGCCCTGATCCAATCTTCCTTAATACAAGCGCGATCCGGGCGTTTTCTTGTATAATCAAAATATTGCGTTGTCTTCATTTGTCAAAATCCAATCGAATTGTCGACGAAACAAACATGCCGCCGGTCTTGCCGTCGGCCTGTATTGCGCGCGACTTTGGCGTCTTTATTTCGCTTCGAGGCTTCTTCGCCGTCCGGCCGATTGACCCTGCAAAAAAACGCTTCGGGACTCCCCCTATCTCTTTCGCAGCCTCCCCGCGATTTCGTCCGCGAACCACCGAATCTCCGGGATGCGGAAAACGTAACCCGCCGCCGCGACTACCCCGGAGAAGACAATGGCGCACACCGCGCAAATCAGCAGATCCCCCCATAAAGAGCCGGCAAGCGCCGTCGTCGGGACCTCGCTCTTGGCCCAATTCAGGAAAAAACCGACCGGCGCGCTCAGCAAAACCATTTTCAGGTACGCGGCGTACACTTCCAGGCTCCCCTTGTTGTCGGTCCTCTTGTTCCACAATATATAAAGGAGCGAAACCTGCAGAATCGCCGACAGGGAAATCGCCAGCCCGACCCCGTCGATGTCCATGAACTTCATGCCGACCCAGAACAGCGGTATGCTCGCCGCTACCGCCACGGTCCCGAAAATCGCGGGAAAAAGCGTGTTTTGCATGGCGTAGTAGCCCCGGACCACGATGGTCTGCGACGCGAACGCGAAAGCGCCCAAAAGAAGGAAAAACAATGCCGACGCCGTGAGTTGCGTGGCGGACTGGTCGAATCTGCCCCGTTCGAACAGAATCCGAACCACCTCCGTCCGCAACACCATAATCAATACAGACCCCGGAATCACCAGCGAGAGATATCGCAGAGTGTCGTTCAGAAGACGGTTCATCTCGTCGGTCCTGCCCTCCGCCGCAAGACGCGCCAGGAACGGAAAGGAAGCGGCGCCCACCGCCTGGCCGAAAAAACCCACCAGCATCAGCGTGGTTCTAAGAGCGTAGTTCAAGGCGGCGATGCTCCCCTCCCGCAGGAACGACCCGAAGAACTTCAGGAACAATTCGGTCGAGAACGTCATGGTCAGACCGACCATGAGGGGCAGGGTCAGAAAGACGTAGTTTCGAAGCTCGGGATGCCTGAAACCGAAATCGATGCGGAGTTTCATCCCGGCTTTCCTCGCGCCCCAGTATTGAAGCGCGAAGTTTCCAACGAACGCGCCCGCCAAAACGCCCCAGGAAAAACCGGCCATGCCCTCCCATCGGGTCAGCAGCAATCCGCCGGCGATGATTCCCGCGTTGTAAATCAAGGGCGCCAGCGCCGGTATCGCGAATCGTTCCGTGGCGAACTGGATCGCCATGAACAACCCGCCCGCGAAGAAAAAGAACTGTGCAGGGAGAATGATGCGGGTCATGTAGACCGCTTTCGAGATAAGAACGGGATCGTCGAGACCCGGAGCCAGAACCGCGATCAACTGGGGGGCGTACACGGAGGCGATCGCGATGCAAACGACAAGGAGGCTTCCAAAGCACGTGAATACGATCGAGGCCACCCGCCAGCCCTCCTCCTTTTCGTCCCGCGCCAGGTACTTGGAAAAAATCGGGATGAACGTGACGGACAGGAATCCGCCGGCCACGATGTGGTTCAAAATGTCGGGGATCGCGAAAGCCACCTGGTAGGCGTCCACGTCCGCTCCCGCCCCGCCTTGGTAGGCGATGGCCATTTCGCGAAACAAACCGATAAACCTGCTGAGCAGCACCGAGGCCATCATGATGGCCGACGCGATTCCGATTTTCCTGTACAGTTTTCTGTCGTTCAACGTTCGTCTCCGAAGTTTGCGAGCTAAATATGGCATTTCTTTACGACTTGACTTGACACCTTGATTTCTCTATACTTTTCCGTCTATACGCACAGGTCAACTTCTTTAAAAAATTGGAGATTGTCAACATCAAACCGTCAATGAAAAAATCGAACGAGACAGCGGCGCATAATTGGGGACGCTCCCGTTGTCCCGTTGTTTTCCATTGCAACGACTGGAAAATCCGGAAACAAGCATCCGAATCCGGACATCCCTTTCCACAGAATTTGGACTGGAGAAATTCATGTACCGCGAAAACTATATAAATTCTCTCCGGGCGGAGCTTGTCGCCATGGTTGCAGATCATTTGACCCCTGTAGCCCTGAAGTACGGATACAGCGAAGTTCCCTTGGAAGCCAACATCAAGTGGCGTCCCCAGGTCCTGGTCATCGGCAACTATTCGTCGGGCAAATCGACGCTGATCAACGAATTTTTGGGCGCCGACATTCAAGCCACGGGCCAGGCTCCCACCGACGATTCCTTTACAATCATCACGTACGAGGATTCGCCGGACGGAAACAGCCAGATCCAACTGGTGGAGGAGAGAGACGGCAAATTCTTGTTGAACGATCCCGAGTTTCCGTTCGAGATTCTGAAAAAGCACGGGCACAGATTCGCGTCGCATTTCAAATTGAAAAAAGTCAACTCCCCGTTTTTGAAAAACCTCGCGATTATCGACACGCCCGGCATGCTGGACAGCATCACGGAGAGGGACCGAGGGTACGACTATCAGGAGGTGGTGGGAGATCTGGCCCAGATCGTGGATCTCGTGCTGGTGCTGTTCGATCCGCACAAGGCGGGCACGGTGAGGGAGGCCCACAAAAGCTTGAGGGAGACCCTTCCCCTGAAGACGTTCGAGGATCGTGTCTTATACGTCTTGAACCGCGTGGACGAGTGCTCTTCGCTGAACGACCTTCTGCGCGTGTACGGCACGCTGTGCTGGAATCTTTCCCAGATCACGGGGCGGAAGGACATTCCCATGATCCACCTGACCTATTCCCCCAGGGCGGCCAATGGAAACGTCAATGAAGACCATGGGAGACCGGCCTTCCTGAGTTCGCTCCAGAACCAGCGCGACGAGCTTAGAAAGGCGATCAACCAGGCACCGCACCGGCACCTGGATCATCTGGCGGCGTTCGTCGAAACGCATGGCGAACGCCTTGCGCATATTTTGGAGGCGTTGCTCAGCTACGGAAAGAACCTTCGGATTTTCCATCTGAAATACGCGTTTCTGGGAATATTTGCCTCCCTGCTTGCGGGAGGGGGGTCGGGGTTCGCCATGATGAGCCTTCCGTTTTTCGCCAACTACGGGCCGCCCCTTTTGCTGGGCGCCGGGGGGGCGATCGCCGCAGGCGCGTTTGTCGGTTGGATGACCTTCGTTTGGAAATATTTCAGGGACGCATTTCACAGAAAGCAGATCGGTCAGATAGACAGCCTGACGCCTTTGGAAAATCAAACCCGGCGCGACGTTTGGGAGTCGGTAAAAGGCTATGTCGTCGGGTTTCTGGAACGGAGAAAGGGCCAGTTTTCGTACCCGGCGGCCAAGCGCGAGTTCGCAGCGGTGAGACAGATTTGCGACGAGGGCTCCCGCGAGATTCGAGCGGCACTGGCCGAATTGTACACGCTCAAAAACGAAACGCGAGAAGGCGAGTACAAACGAGAAAGCGAATCCAAGCGCGAAGGCGAATCCAGACGAGAAAACGATTTCAAAAGGGAAGCTTGACCAACAACCATCGACTGTCGAAAACGCGAAGCGGCGACGGCGTAAAAGCCGTTTTGAACGCAGGCTCCGAAGAAAAACCTCTTTATATCGTTCCGACCTGCTATGCGGCCTGAATCGAAGAAGGCCGCTATTGTTCCACTATCGAAACCTCGAGGGGAATGACGTGCAACTCCCGGGATTTTTCTCGGGTGCCGCCCAGTTTCCATCCCGTGGTCTTCGCCTTGCCGTCGAGCAAGCCGTCGAACTTGTCCACCAATCCTTTGACGTCAAGGGCCGGATGGCGCGAGAAAACCTCGGGGAGCCCGTAGGTGAGATTGCACGCGAGACACTTGCCGGGTCTCCGTTTCAGGTTGAACAAAAAATCGAGCTTTCCGGGACGATACCCTGCAAAGGCGACTTCGATATCGTAGGCGCCTTCCTCGGCGTCTCCGTAGAGCAACTCGAAAAAAGCGTCGGATTTCTCCACGGGAAACAATTCGGAAAGGACTTGGTCCGTGAATATTCCGGCGTATTTGTTTTCTTTCTCCATTGATTTTTCAGCTCCGGTTCCAAAGGTTGTTTATTGCTCTGTCCGTTTGGGGCCTCGGAAAGAAACAAAGATGTCGGCGCTGCGCGTAATATGCCGACAGCAAGAGCGGCGGCATATCTTTTCGGTTCCGTGGCCCTTGTCAAATTCGGTCAATATGGCGTATCTTGAAGAATAATTCAAGCCAAACTCGAAATATCGACAAACATGATGGTATGGAAAAACGGGAGACCGGTTTCGACGCACCACAATTGTTCGATAGACCGGCAATTATAGATTCGAAGGAGTCGGAGAAATGCCCTGGATGGAATACAAATGCCATGAATGCGGTCACGAATTCAAAAGACTGATCATGCAGGGAGAAAAAACGCCCCGCCCCCGGTGCCCCGAGTGCAAGGCCGAAAACATCCCCCCGCTGGCGTCTTCCAAACCGCTGTTCGAAGGAATCTCGCATTTCAGCGGCTTCGGCAAGGACGTCAACTGAACCCGTTGATTTCGCGCGGCGGTCCGCCGCTCTTGCCCTATTCGACACCAAGACGCACATCGGCCTCGCGCCGCAAGCCCAAGACTCGGTTGCCGTCGAATTCGTCGCGAAGGACAGATCACGGTAGATCGCTCCCAAGCAAAGCCTGTCGGAAACGCCAACGGTCTCAAAAAATCTTTCTGATCCAGGTCCGCCAGAACGATTCGGGAGGATGCCGAAACTCGTTGCCGTACACGTACAAGCTATTCTGGGCCGAATTTTTCGAATATGCGGACAGACGGCCAAGGTTCAATCCCCAATGCACGCTTTCCCCCTGCCTGAACCTGAACGGGCCGGACATCAGGAACGAGATTCCCTTCGCCGCGTCCTCGGAGTGGTCGAATTCGAATCCGCCGCAGGCCATCGCGCCCATCGCCCTCGAATAAGGAAGAATAAGAATTTGCGTCGGGCCGGGCTTGACCTTGTCGAGCCACGAAGTTTGATGGATCGTTTTCAAAAAGGCCTCCGCGACCTTGGGCTCCGGATTTAGCAGAAAAACGGAATCCAGAAAATTGTCGGGAAAGAAACACAGAATATCGGCTTCGGCCCTTAGCAGGGCCATGTTTTCCGGGGCGAATTGCTGGACCTCGAGTCGTTTTTCCTTCCAATCCAGGGCCGTTCTCCGGTAGTGGGAACAATCTCCGATGGCGCTCGTCAATTCGTACTTGTCGGTCGCGATTACCCCGACATCGGGATTTCTCAAGGCGATCTGGCAAGCCGCCTCGCCGTCGCCGCACCCGATCTCCAAAATCAGGCGGGGCATTTTCAGAATTCTTTCCAGCTTTTGAAGCTCGTCAGGGAAATTCCCTTGGGCCGCAAGGTACGAACGCAAAAGGCAAAACGACTCCTCCAGGGATTGGGGGCCGCAGGCGAAATTCAGAGGGACGGTATCCTTCGGGGGACCAGCCTCGCCCATGGCTTGCAGCCCCTCGATCTTCAAACCCGGTACGAAAGGATTTTCCGTCGGACCGGACATGTTGCTTTTTTCGATTTCCCGAACTTCGTCCGGGAAAGATTCCACCAGCCTGTCAATGACGAGGCCGGACTTGCCGGCGGAGGGTCTCCGCAAAAAGGAAAATTTCAACATACAGTGGTTCCATCTTGCAAGTGGATTACAAAGACTTCCTCATTGCCGATTAAAACCCTTCCACTTCGTATCTACAATCCCATAGACTTCTCCTCTGTAAAGGTTCGGATGTTTCCATCCATGTACGGGTCTTGCCCCCGCAAGAAGGTAGCCCCCTGCGCCTCCGCAATCGAAGAAAACCTTAAACCAGGATTTCCGCTTTGTACAGACATATTTTCGGATAAGGCAGGACATCTCCCGGAGCCTTTCGATATCGCCGGCGCTCCGTCATTGATCGCTCCTCCCGCGACGGGCCGGCGCTAAAGACCTTTAATCACCGGAAGCATCTTTCTGAATTCGTCGGTCCCGGCTTTTCCCATCAGTTCGAAAAGGGCCATCTCCACGGAGGTCGTCACGGCTCCGGCCATGCTCATGCGGTCCAACCCGATCTTCAGGTTTCGTTCGGACCGGGCGGACACGGCGTCGGCGACCACATGGACGTCGATGCCCGCGTTCAGGGCCTGGACCGCCGTTTGAAATATGCAGACATGGGATTCGATGCCGCACAGGAGCATAGTCTTCTTTCTCGACCTGTCTATAAAATCCCGTATGCTTCTGTTGCCGAGGCATCCGAACTCCAATTTGTTGAAAACCTTGCTTTTCGGCGATCTTTTCAACAGCGAAGGTTCGAAGCCCCCCAGCCTGTCCGGGTTGTGTTCGGTGAAAACCACAGGAAAATCAAGAATGCCGGCAGCCTCGATCAGCGAACCGATATTCTTTTCCACGCGGTCCTTTTCGACGCACAGGTCGAACATGGCATTTTGGATGTCCACCACCAGGAGAACGGTGTCCCGGCGGTCGATCAATCTTCTGTAAGCGTTCATAATCACTGGCAAATAATGGTTTTATTGTTTTTTGATTGACGAACCCGTCTCTCGAGGATAAATCCGCGAGGCACTCCGAAATCGAGGACAGCCCGATTAGATGCCGCCAGCCATTGCCATGTCCTTCCTTGTTTCGTGATCGGCTTCGAACATTTTCAACTGTTTAAGTTCGCGGATTTTTTTGTTCAGCTGGATTTTCTTGTCCGCCTTTTCGAAAGCGCTTTTGCTCATCAATGAAACAAGATGTTCAAAATCGACGATGTTTCCAATTTTTACGAATGTTTTCATTTTATTGATAAAAACAAGCGACTTTTTTCCTCGGGACAGCACCTCGTAAACATTTTTCAATGTTCCCGTACTGACCGAATCCCAAACCATAAATCCGTAATCGCACTTTTTTGCCATTGCAACATCTTTTTCGGTAAAAAAAAGCCTTGTGTTTTTTAGATATTCGGAATTGTTTTTTTCAACTGTCCATCCGCCGATATTATTCCTGACTTCATTGCCACTGCAAAAGATTGTGACCTTTTCATAACCTTTTTCATGCAACCATCGTTGAATGGATGAATCCACACCTTCGGCATCGCCCAACAGAATCGGAAAATTCGAATTCACAATATTTTCAATTCTCTCCTTTACCTGCGGATCCAAATTTTTAATTCTCATTGACCCCGAAATGAATACTTTTTTCATTTTTTCGTCCTCGAAAACGCGGCCACAAAAATTTTGCCGACCTTCCCATAGCATCTTAAAACTTGGGTAGCGGCCGATAAAGAAGCCCCCGAAGAAAAAAGATCGTCAATGACAAGAACGTCCCAAACCCCATCGTTCACGATGCAATCATTCAAATGGAAACTTTTCGTCAACATTTTTATTTTATCTTCTGTAATGAAGGTATCTTTCATCTGAGGAGTAGCCTCCTTTTTCAATAGAACATTTTCGAATAAAGGAATCTCCATTCTTTCCGCAACTTTTCTGGATAACTCCAACACCGGCTGAATTCTTCGATACTTCGAAGGCGGCACAGGAACAATAAACGCCGCTGTTCTAAACGCCGACGGCAAACAAGATACAAAAGTTTCCGCGAGAGATTCTATTTGGGACAGATCATGTCTGTACTTAAGTTGAAAAATGGCTTCCCCGATTTCAGTTCGATGGGGATCGAAATCGGGACGGCCAAACTCATCGTATCCTAAAAACTGGCAGTTTTCCATATGCCAGTCCAATACATATCCGACGTCCCAATTGCCCCAAATCTGCATCATATTGACTTTCACGAAGTTTCGGCGCCAAATTCGGAATCGTCAGGATGCGGACAACGTCTTGTTCAGTTCCTCGACGTCGTTGGTCGGCTTTCCGCAAGCGAACCCCGAGCAGACGTATGCCGTGGCCTTGCCATCGATCTCCTTCAACGGTTCCGTGTACGGCGCAACCTTGGCCAGTCCGGCCTCGTTCCTGGGGGATTTCGCTATTACGACGGAATGGGGGAGATATTTGCCATTGACGACCGACAGCATCCTTTCGAAATCCGGCGCCGACGCCTTTCCGACGATCACCACCTCTTTTCCGTCGCCCAAGGCGAATTCCAGGCCGGTCATGAAATGGGCGAAGGCCGACAGGCTTCGCTTGACCGCGCCCGAAAACGTCCGGCTCAACTCCGTGGCTTTTTCCTCCCACTTGGAGTCCCCTGTCAGCCTCGAGAGCAGAAGCAGGTTGGAAAACGCCGTGGAATTGGCCGACGGCGTAGCGCCGTCGTAGAGTTCCTTGGGTCTCGACGGAAGCTTCTCGGCCGTGTTGGCGGTCAGGTAGAACCCGCCGTTTTCGTCGTCCCAGAAATGATCGATCATCCGCGCCTGGAAGCCTGCGGCCTTTGCCAAAAGGTCCGGCTCGAACGTGGCCTTGAAAAGCTCCAAGAGTCCCTGGATGAAAAAGGCGTAGTCGTTGGCGTTCGCCTCGATGCCCGCATGTCCGTCGCGGAAACGGTGGAGCAATCCTCCCGATTCGTCGGTCAGCCGGCGGGTTATGAACGACACGGCCTTTTTCGCGGCCTCGGCGTACGAATAGTTTCCGAGTATGCGGGCGCCCATGGCCAACGCCGCGATCATCAGACCGTTCCAATCCGTCAGGATCTTGTCGTCCTTCAGGGGCGGGACCCTCTGTTTTCTGACATGGAACAGGGTTTCCCTCGTCTTTTCCCACCGGTCGGCAAGTTCCGTCTCCTCCATTTCGAGCTGTTCCGCCCATTCGGCCAGGGAACGGGTCAGGTGCGGGATGTTCGCCCCGGTGGACCGCCCCGTGGCCTCGTCGGTAAAGTTTCCGTTCGGGCTCAAGTTCATGAAGCGCTGCCACAGCTTGCCTCTTTCTTCCCCGAGCACCTGGTGGAATTCCCGCGCGGTCCATACGTAGAATTTCCCCTCCTCGCCTTCGCTGTCCGCATCCTCGGCCGCGTAAAACCCTCCCCCCTCCGAGGTCATGTCCCGCAGAACGTAAGCGAATATTTCCTCGGCGGTTTTGGCGAAAAAGGGCTCCTTCGTCACTTGGAAGGCCTCCAGGTACGCCATCGCCATTAAGGCTTGGTCGTAGAGCATCTTTTCGAAATGCGGCAGAAGCCAGATCTTGTCCGTGGAATATCGGTGGAAACCGGATCCCACGTGATCCCAAATTCCACCCAGGCGCATGGCTTTCAGCGTCTTCTTCACCATCACCAAGGCCTTTTGGTCGCCCGTCCTTCCATAGTATCTCAAAAGGAAAATCATCCTGTGGGGGGTCGGGAATTTCGGCGCGTTGCCGAAACCGGCGTGTTCCTCGTCGAAAATGCTCTCCAGTTCCTCGTACGCGGACTTCAAGGTCCCGGCGTCCAAAGCCTCCCCCGTGAATTCGAACTCGAAGGCCTTGCCCATATGCTCGGAAATTTCGTCGGCCGTATTGAATATCCTCTCCCGGTCGCTTTCCCAGGCTTTTTTCACCTGCGCGCAGATATCGAGGAGCCCGGGCCTTCCGAACCGGGACGTCTTCGGGATGTACGTTCCCGAGAAAAAGGGTTTCTTGTCGGGAGTCATGAACACGGTCAGGGGCCATCCTCCGCGGCCCGTGAGCATCTGGCACGCGGCCATGTAGACGGAGTCGATGTCCGGCCGCTCCTCCCTGTCCACCTTGACGCACACGAACGTTTCGTTCAGGCGCCGCGCGGCCTCCTCGTCCTCGAAAGACTCCTTTTCCATGACGTGGCACCAATGGCAGGTCGCGTATCCCACCGAAAGAAAAACGGGTTTGTTGTCCTCCTTGGCCTTTTCGAAGGCCTCGTCGCCCCAGGGATACCAATCCACCGGGTTGCGGGCATGCTGAAGAAGGTACGGGCTTTTTTCATTGATAAGGCGATTGGTCGGCATTTCCATTCTCCAAAAATTGTATTGATCCGGTAAGGCTTCCCGGCCGATCGAAGCCGTCTACCGGTACATATCAGCTCCTTCTCGAGCGTTCAAGATGATAATACGGCGGAAGGCTTTTAAGTCTTCCGTCCTCGACAGGCGTTCCCGCCGTGAAATGGTACAGGCTTTGGAACCGGTCGTCCGGCAGCCCCAAAATGTCGTGTACGGGGTCGTCGAAATAGCAGCCGATCCCGGTTCCTCGCGCACCAAAGGCCTCGGCCTCCAGGTAAAGCACCTGTCCGATCATCCCGGACTCCCAAAACAGACTTTTGTAGATCCAAGGCGCCTTTTCGATCTCCTCTCGAAATCTCGCGATCATTCCCAGAGAAAACGCGCTTTCGCCCGCTATTTCCTGGTAGCAGCTGACTTCGGCGGCCTCGGCGCGAAAATTTCCATCCTTCAGCAAAAACAATGGAAAGCCCTCTTGTACGGTTTCCCATAAAAATTCGCGGCGGGAAATGGAACGGATCGCATCTGCGTCCTCGTTGTTCCTTGCGAAAAGGTAAAGCCCTTGTTTCAAGCCCGCAACGTTGTGGGCGAATATCAGCAGGTTGATCCTGGACGGCGACAGCCCGGAATCGAACGGAGCGACGTTCTTCCGCGGAATCGTCTTGTCCAACATGGAAAGAAAACGGTTCGCATCCATTCCTCCGGTCCTGTCGAAAGCCTGGGCGCTTCTTCTTTTCCGGATTATTTCGGGCGCGGAAAGTTCTGAAGCCGCCTCTATGAAAAAAGGGGCTTCGTCGAAGGAAACGACGAGGGGATCGGTTCGGGGCTTTTCCGTCGCCCTCCCCGCCCTTTCCACGACCTCCCACGGAAAATACTCGTGGCTAAGGCCATTGGGGATTCCGGAGAATTCGAGGGTTTCGAATTCGGCGACGATCTCCGGGGAAAGGTCCCGCCTTTCCATGTTCTCCGAGGACGGGAACACGTAGCACAACATATCCGGATGCTCCCGGTCTTGCGGAATCCAATCGGTCTTGTCGAAGCCCAGCACGGTCTCGGCATCGGCGTCGGACACTCCGTTCAGGTACGCGATTTTCCATCCGAACAAGTTGGCGGAAATGGAAAGACACGCCAACGCGTGCCCCGCGTCGTGGTTGCAGTATCGAAACGCGCGCTCGCCGTATTTCCAAGACTCCCGCCAATAGATGGAACTTAGGGCCGCCATAAAACCCGGCGATTCGAAATAGCCGGCGATTTTCTCCCGCGATCTTTCGGGAAGAAACGCGCGTCGCTCCAGAGCGTGCATGAAAGGATTGTAATGAAAGATTCCCGCCTCGACGCCTTCCATGGACGGGAGAACCAGATGCGTTTCGGTCGGGTGGAGATTGCCGCTGGACGGATTCATTCTCAATGCCCACCTGCTTCCGGGGATCGTCTTCCACGCGGACAAACCCATGGAAAGCTCCAGGAAGCCACCGACGGTCTCCAGTGAAAACGGCCGGACGGGGTTGTTTTTTCTGGAATACAAATCCGCGTTCGAGGCGGCCGGGTCCTTTTCCAGCAAGGGGAGCGGGACCTGCTGCGCTCCCTCGAAAACGCGGAATGGTTCGGGCTGGTTGGCCCAATCCATGTACCCGAGCGATTTGGCGAACCTGTCGAAATGGTGCTTGGTCGCTTCGTGGTATTCGAAAACTTCCCTGCAGGGATCGTTTTTCATCGATCTACTCCCCCCTTTCGTTTTTCCAGATTTCCCGATTCCGGAACGGAATCAGGCCGGGGTTTTCAAAAAAGGCGAAACTCCCAGATAAATACCGAAAAGAATCATGAAAACGGAGCAAACCACCAGAATTCCGTAATAGGCTTTCCGATTCAACCGACGAAGCCCGAAATAGGACAGGATGGATACGAGAAGGTACCAGGCGAGGTCGCCCGCCTCGTGCCCGACGAAAAAGGCCAGCAGATTCGGCCATTGTTCGAACGAGACCTCGAACTGGACCATGAACGCGAACCCGATGGTCGCCCACCATACCCACCAGTAAGGATTGGACATGGAGACCATCGCTCCCCCCAGCACCGGGTTGTCCATCGCCCTCGCCTTTTTGTCCGTTTTGTCCACCATTTCGGGACCGGTCGCCTCGGTTTCGTTTTTCGATTCGCGGGAGATCAAAAAATCGGTGGGTATTTTCCCGAGCCGCGCATCACGGATAACCGAAACCCCGAAATAGACGAGGATGGCCCCTCCTGCCAGTCCGATGGCTCGAACCACCGCAATGTTTTGAAGCACGAAGGAAAAGCCCAACAGCAGGAAGAGAACGATTCCCATTTCCAGAATCGCGTGCCCCGTTATAACCCACAGACCCGTCAGATAGCCTCGCTTTCCCCCTTCGACCGACTTGATGATGGTGTACGTC
The DNA here is from genome assembly GCA_964575975.1 of uncultured Desulfobacteraceae bacterium. Lineage (GTDB taxonomy): Bacteria > Desulfobacterota > Desulfobacteria > Desulfobacterales > SKZT01. The sequence continues at coordinate 54,742 of CAZNTU010000006.1, read as the reverse complement.
AGCAATGGGCCGGGCGCCATGGCGCCCGTCAGCGCGACCAGAAACGAAAACGAGAATATTACCCAGAACAGCGAGATAAAACCCGAGATTTCGCCAAGCATTTGTCAGTGTCCCGATATGCCCTTCGGGGCGTTTTGGTTCGAATTGTTGAAATCTGTCGTGGCGCGCAAACTCGGAAATATCCTTTCGTTTGGGCGCCTTCGAGATTTTCGCCGGATATCCCAACGATCAAGCTTCGGGGTCCCTGTCCCGTCTGCTGCAATCGCAATCCAGCTCGTTGCAACGCTTGCAGACGTATTCCACGTCCGGCGTTTCCTCCTCCTTCAAGGCTTCTTGTCCTGTCTTTTTGATGTGCAGAAACATCACCCCTGCGATGACCAATACCGCGAAAACCAGAAACGCCGCTATAAATGCAGTCATTTGATCTCCTTGTGAAATCGATCGGGAAAACGGGAACGTCCGATACGGACGGGAAGCGTCATCCCGCGATATCGCCCAGTGCGTCGCGTAGTTTGGGATACTTGAACTCGTACCCGGATTGAAGCAACTTTTCGGGAACGGCTCTCTGGCTGCTCATGAGAGTTTCCCCGAATTCGCCCCCGAGAAGCCGGACCACGAATCCGGGCGCTCTGAAAAGGGTCGGGCGATTCAACACCTTCCCTAGTGTTTTCGTCAATTGCTTGTTGGTAACCTGTTCCGGGGCGGTAAAGTTGAACGGTCCCTCCCGATTTCCGTTTTCCGCGAGATGCTCGAACGCGCCGACCACGTCCTCGACATGAATCCAGGGAAACCACTGGCTTCCGTCTCCCAAGGGCCCTCCGAGAAACGACTTGAAAGCCGGAATCATCATCTGCATGGCCCCGCCGTCGGCACCGAGCACGATACCGAACCGGCTTATGGCGACTCGCACATCCTTTCGGGCGGCGTTCATGGCCTCCGCTTCCCAGCTTATTCCGACCTGCGCAAGGAAATCGTCCCCCGGCTCCGCGTTCTCGTGCAACACCTCGTCGCCCCGGTCTCCATAGTAACCCACCGCGGAAGTACTGATCAGGACGCTTCCGGGCGAAAGCGCCTCCACAAGGTTGCGGGTGGTCAGAATCCGGCTGTCGTAAATCAGTTGCTTGTTCTTTTCGGTCCAGATGGTGAAAATGGATTTGCCTGCGAGATTGAAGGCGACTTCGCATTCCCTTGCGCGTTCCTGCCATGGTCCCGGTTCGGCGCCGTTCCCGCCGACGTATTCGAAACGAGGGTGCTTGATCTTGTCTTGGCTGGAGGACCTGCCCAAAGCCGTCACTTGGTGGCCCCGGTCCAAAAGTCGCTTGGAAAGATGGGACCCGACGAAACCCGTTCCGCCCGTTATGAAAATCTTCATCTTTCAGGCTCCTTTTTCATAAGGTTTTGCAAGTCTCATATCCTATGACTTGAAAACAAAAAAGGCAACTTACAAACCAGTAAGTTGCCTTGGAATTTTTTCGAAAGATCAGTCGCTATCCGCAACTGCAAGCGCCGCAATTGTTTCCGAAATCGTATCCGCAATCGATCCTGAATCCGATCGGCGAAAAGTCCACCTTGATCGGTTTGACCTTTTCCATGAAGTCCTTATTAACGACGTATTTGAAACCGTCGATATCGTAAACCTCGTCCTCGTCTTTCGGCTCGTCCAGAGCCAAAGCCAGGCTAGGCCCGCCTCATCCGCCTTCGTTGAGAAAAACTCTGATCGGCGACGGAGTCCTTCCGTTGAAGTACTCCGTAATCTGGCGAGTCGCCGCTTCTGTGACTTCCAGCATTGTTCCTCCTTGTATCGAAATATCGATCATTGTTAACAGCAAGCAAATTTACATGGCGGGTAACTTATACATCCGAATCGTTTTTGTCAAACGAGGCCGATTGCCCATTGTTTAACGCAGTCGAATCGTTTATCATTTTCGATTCGGAAACGCAAAAAAAGGCGGGTTTGGGAGAGCATGAGAAAATCGTCTAGCAAGTTTTGGAAAAGGCGCTTGACTCCGATCAACAGGGCGTTCGACAGGATAGAGCCCGGCATGAGCATATTCCTGAGCACGGGCGCGGGAGAACCTCGCACGCTGGTCAAGCATGCGACCAATTCCGGCGCGCCGAACCTTCGGGACCTGGAGTTCGTGCAGCTTGTGAGCCTCGGAATGGCGCTGGGCCCGGAAAACCCGTCGTCCGAGGGCTACCGGAACTTTCGCCTCAAGACTTTCTTTTCCGGCTGGGTGGCCGGCGAGGCCGTCGAGGAGGGCCGAGCGGACCTGATTCCCTGCCGCTTCTCCCGAATCCACCGTCTTATAGAATCGGGACGAGTCCATATCGACGCCGCTTTCGTTCAGGTTGCGCCCCCGGACGAGGACGGATATTGCAGCCTGGGAGTGTCGGTGGACGTGGCAAGGTTCGCCATGGAGCGGGCGAGCATCGTTATCGGGGAGATCGATCCGGAAACGCCGTTCACCTTCGGGGACACTTTCGTGCATGCCGGCGAGTTCGACTGTCTCGTGGAATCGACCGAAAAGCCTATCTATATGGACCGATGGCCCTATCTTCCGGTGCATGAAAAAGTCGCGGCGAACATAGCCTCGCTGATCGAAGACGGAAGCTGCCTGTCCTTTTCGACGGGACCGCTTTTCGAGGCGTTGGCGAAACATTTGAAGACCAAGCGCGGCCTTGGAATCCATTCCCCCGTGTTCACGGACGCTCTGATGGAGCTTATGAAGGGCGGCGCGGTCACGAACCGGAACAAGGGCGTTTTCAAGGGAAAGTCGCTGACATCGTACGCCATCGGTTCGAAAGAGCTTTACAGATGGCTCGACAGAAATCCCTACGTCGAATTCCAAGGATTGGAACGTACCGTCCATCCAGCGTGGATCGGGAAAAATCCCCGGTTCGTGGCGCTGCTTCCCGCCCGAAAGATCGATCTTACCGGAAGGGCCGCCCTTTACGAGGGAAAGAGGAACATCTCGGCGGGTCCTGGCGAGGCCATGGACCTAGTGAACGGGGCCGAACTCTCGGAGGGCGGACTTTCCATATTCGGCCTTCCCAGCCGCAACTCCAAGGGCGAGCCGGGGATCGTGTTGAGCGTCGAAAACCATGCCAATCTTTTCACGCTGAGAGAGGCGGTCGATATAGCAGTCACCGAGTACGGCGCGGCGGACCTCGCCGGGAGGAGCATCCGCGAGAGGGCGATGGCGCTAATCGAAATCGCTCATCCGGAAGACCGCGCCCTTCTGGTGGAACAGGCCAAGGAAGCGAAACTGATCTACCAAGACCAGATTTTTCTCCCGGAAAGCGCGCGCCTCTATCCGTCCGAAATCTCGGAAAGCCGCGTGTTCGGGCACGGTATCAAGATCAGGTTTCGCGCCATCAGGCCGTCGGACGAGGAGGAGATGCGACGCCTGTTCTACCGGTTTTCGGACCAGACGGTATATTCGAGGTATTTTTCCCCCATCAAAACCATGCCTCATTCCAAAATGCAGGAGTACGTGAATATCGACTACTCGACGACCCTTTCCATTGTGGGCCTGACCGAGGAGCCCGGACAGGGTAGGATCGTCGCGGAAGCCCGCTTCGTCAAGCGCGAGAAAAGCCAGTTCGCCGACGTCGCGTTTGTCGTGGACGAGAAATACCACGGCGTGGGAATCGCCACGCACATGTACAGGATACTGGCGCGCCTGGCCGAGGAACGGGGCGTCAAAGGGTTCACCGCCGACGTGCTCGCATCCAACAAACCCATGCTGAAAGTTTTCGAAAAGGGCGGGCACGTAGTGCAGTCGCGTTTGGAGGAAGGCGTTTATTCCCTTGCGATTCCTTTCTCTTAGACCTGATCTCCGCTGGTTCGAAAACCCGACGAACAGTCGATTGTGGTTCCGGAGTTCCTCGAGTGTTTTTTCTTGACATCGAAGTTTATTTTAAAGAATATTGGAGTTGGTTTTCGAAGGCGATTTTTTATGTTCCGTAGCATTTCCGATCATATTCCATAACCGCTTCGCGCATACAAATTCAGGCATGGTTAGCACCCCATCGGTTTTCCGGCGGCCAATCCGTTTCATACCACCCCTTTGGTAAAGCACTTGCGAACTGCCGGTCCTTTCGCATTTCCGCATCGGTAGACTCCAACATTTTCTGTTTTTCCACTCCGGCTTCCGATTTATCTTTTTCCTCCGAGCTTCCACAGAGTCACTCTCTCACGGGCGCGAAATCCGGCCCTGCACGCTATCGGACATCGAAAAAATCGGCTTTTCGCAAAAAAACAAAAAAAAACAAATCGAAAGAATCAAGCATGCTTCGAGAAAAAAGAAAGTTGCTAAGAGTCGATCTTTGGCTTACCGTTTTGGCTGAGGTGACCTTCAAATCGCTGACGTTCAGGGGAAAAGTCTTGAATTTGGGGGCAGGCGGAATGTACATGGAGTGTTCGAACCAGCCCCCCGTGGCGACGGTCGTCCAAATCAACATGTTCTACAAATCGAAAGAGAAAAAAATACTGTGCCTGAGAGCTTCCGGAGCCGTAGCTTGGTTCGATAAAAAAGGTATGGGCATTCAATTCGTCGAGTTGGACATCGATCAATACAGGAGATACGTTTTGACCATGATCAATGATTGAAAGCTCCGCTTGCGGAAAAATATTCGCTTGCGCGCTACGATTTTTTGGTCTAATACCATTCCATGCATGTGGTTTTATGTATATCTCCTTCCCGAAAGGGCTTTTACGATGAAAGACGAAGAAATTAAAGAGGTTGTTTTACAGGCATTGCGTAAAATCGCCCCGGAAACCGACCCCGAGTCGCTCGATCCCGCGATCCGTTTCCGGGATCAAATGGAGTTCGATTCGGTGGATTGTTTGAACCTGATCATGGAGGTTCAGCGCCAAACCGGCAGGTCCGTGCCCGAATCCGACTATCCCGCGCTTTCGACGCTGAACGGAATCGTCGGTTATTTTTCGGGCTAAGACGAGAATAGCAGCGTCCTATTCGTGCCGCCGCGCAAATTTTTACAGCCTTTCCTGTTGGAAGAAACGTCCGAAAAACCGCAATCTTAAAGATCCGATTTGGAGAAAGGAAAATCAAAATGGAAAGGGCGGAACGAAAAGCGACATTTCTCGACTTGTTTATCGAAGTGACCAAGGCGATCACGTCCAGCCGCCATGTCGATGAAATATTCGAGCTGGTCGCGAGGAAAATTCCGGAAATCGTGGACGTCGATGCGGCGACCATCAGGCTGCTGGACCCCTCCGGAAAAAAGCTGATCTTGAAAGGAGCAAGCGGACTGGGCGAGGCCTACTTGAACCGGGGTCCCATCGATACGGAAGAATCTGTTTTCAAGGCATTGAAAGGCAAGCCGATCGTCATAGAAAACGCTGCGGAAGATCCCAGGATCAATTATCCGGAGGCTACGAGACGCGAGGGCATCCAGACAATCCTGGTAGTCCCCATACCTATCCGCGGCCAAATAAACGGCATCCTGAGACTGTTGACCAAAAGGCCGCGTACCTTCGCCCGGGACGAAATCGATTTTGTCGCCGCGTTGGGGGAACAATGCGGCATCGCCATCGAAAACGCCCGCATTTTCGAGGAACAGCAGACCCAATTGGAATATTTCGCGCTCATTCACGAGATCGGGAAAACCATCAATTCGACTTACGAACTCGATAAAATCCTGGATCTTATCGTCAGGCGTCTTCCGGTCGTAATGAACCTGAAGGCAGCCACCGTCAGGCTCATCGAAGAAAAAAAAGGCAAGCTCGAACTGAAAGCGGCCTACGGTCTGAGTAAATCCTATCTGGAAAGGGGACCTTTGGACGAAGAATTGGCCACGTACTACATCAAACAAGGAGAGCCGATCGTCATTCCGGACGCGAAAAGGGACGTTCACACGATCTACCACAAGGAAGCCGAGCTGGAGGGCATCAGCAGCATACTGGCGGTGCCGATCACGTTCCAGGACGAGGTGATCGGCATCCTGCGGCTGCTTACGGAGGAAGTCCGCAGTTTCAGCCATGCCGACATAAACTTCGCCATGGCCATAGCGGAGCAGGGCGGCGTGGCTATCCAGAGAGCCATCGACTACAACAAGTCGAGGCTTCGAGCTTGAAAGCCGCATTCGAACCGGCTTTCGCGATTAGGGTTGTTTAACGAATCAACTCGGGTATTTCCCTCCTTTGAAAAAGCGCGGCGGTCTCTTACCATAGGTTTCTTGGCAAACCCCGATTGGCGGGAACAAAGCGAAACTTGGAACAAATAGAGACAGGAGGTACGAAAATGCCAAAAAGACGAGCATCGGCCATTTGGAACGGCGGCATCAAGGACGGCAGGGGAACAATGAAATTGGGAAGCGGGGCTTTCGAGGGAAACTATTCCTTCGGCACGCGTTTCGAAGACTCCCCCGGCACCAATCCCGACGAACTCATCGGGGCGGCGCACGCGGGGTGCTTTTCCATGGCGCTGGCGCTTTTTTTGGAAAAGGCTGGGCATGTGCCCGAATACATCGAAACCTCGGCCGAAGTCAGCATCGAATCGGCCGGCGAGGGATTCAAAATAACGAAAATAGCATTGAACACAGAGGCAAGGGTCCCTGGAATGGAGGAAAAGGCCTTCCGGAAACAGGCGAACGAGGCAAAGGAGAAATGCCCGGTCTCCCAGGCGTTAGCGGGGACGGAAATTCTCCTTTCGGCCCGATTGATCCAATAGCGGGAGAAGTGGAGATTTCATATTCCTGCATGACCCATCGAATCTGTCTCGGGTCTTTCCATCAAGTCCGGATCGAAAGACCGAACTTTTCGTTATCGTCCCGTTTGGATTCCAAGATGTTCGGAATCATGGCGAATATGGCGGAAACCGTCTCGAAGAATCGTTCGTAGTCTTCCGCGTCGAGATACCCCCCCAAGAGGGCGAACCGGGACTTGTCTTTCAACCCCCGGGTCCAGGAATGGAACAGCGTTTCCAGAAACGCGGCCTTGACCTCGCGATTCGGATAGTCGAACGTGTAGACTGCATCTTGCACGTCCTTGATTGTCACATATCCCGTCTGGAACAGCAACGCCTCGGGGGCAAGCCTTTCCAGATCGAAGACACCGAAGACCGGCTCGGTGGCCATCATCCCTTCTATCTCGGGCAAATACCAGTCGCTCTGCTTTAGCAGGTTCACCAGAAACGCGGGAGTTCCGGTTTCGAACCAATAGGTGCCGGTATCTTCGTTTTTCAATGCGGACAAGATGGAAAACGGATTGTACATCCGAATGTCGCGCTTGGAAAAGCGGTATCCATCGTAGTGTCTCTCCAGGATTTCCATCGCTTCGGCTTCCGAGACGCCGATGCTTTCCGCCAAGCGTCGAATATGATCCGAGAAATACGTCGCAAGCTCTTCGCGCGTATATCCCAGCATGTCCGCGAACTTTTTATCCAAAGTGAGGTCGTGAAGGTTGTTCAATTCCGAAAAGACGGAAACTTTTCCGAATTTGGACACTCCTGTCATGAAAACGAACCGCACCACGGAAGCGACATCGATGTGCTTGATCGTGCCGAAAAACGATTTTAGAATATCCCGGTTGGCCTTGGCAATGTCCAAAGCCCTTTCGCCCTTCCCGAGATGATCTATCATCGGCTTGTCGTACTCGTCGACCAGGATCGCGACACGCTCCCCGGTTTTCCTGGAAAGAGCGACCAGCAACTCCCGGAAGCGGTCTTTCAACAAGGAAAAACGCAATTCGATGTCGTTTGTTCTCGCGGTTTCCAGAATGAAGTCGTACAAACTGGTCTCCATATTCTCCGGGGTGTCCGAAACGACGCCGTTGAAATCCAGGACGACTACCGGGTGCGGCTTCCATTCCCAATCCCCGTGTTCCGAAATCCACAGGCCTTCGAACAGCTCCCTCTTCCCCTCGAAGAGGTTCTTCAAGGCGGACACGGTCAACGATTTGCCGAACCTGCGAGGCCGGGACAGAAAATAGTAGACGCCTTCGGCAATCAATCGATGGAGGTGGCGAGTCTTGTCCACGTAAAGGAAATCGTCCGCCCGGATTCTTTCGAACGACGACATGCCCACGGGCAGTTTCGCTGGCTTTTCCATTTTTTCCTCCCTTTGCAAATCGTTTTCGCCAAAAGCGAAACCGCTAAAGGCTTTGCGCCAAAAGTTCCAAAATCTCGTCCTGCGCTTTCTTGAAAGGTCTCGAAGAGCCCGTATAGCCGTTCATCATGATGGACACGGCCAATATGTTCTTGCTTTCGGTCAGAAGATATCCCGAAATGCAACTGATACCCGCCATGGTTCCCGTTTTGGCCCTGATTTTCCTTTCCGTGCCGTCGCCTTTCAGTCTTGCGGCGAGGGTTCCGTCAGCGCCCGCCAACGGCAGGGCCGCCGCGAATTCGGGGAAAACGGAAAAGTCCTCGTATGCATATTCCAGAACGCGGACCAACGTGGACGGGGAAATCAGATTGTAACGCGAAAGACCCGAACCATCCACTATCCTGTAGGCGTTTTTTTCGATTCCCGCCCCGGACAGCAGCTCTTGAACGGCTTCCACGCCTTTCGCGGAGGTCCCCGGCGTCCCCTTCGTACTTGCTCCGAGAGTCTTCAGCAGGCACTCTCCGGCAAGATTGTCGCTGCGTTTGAAAAAATCGCCTATGATATCCCTCAGCGGACTCGATTCGAAAGCAACAAGGCCGATCCCTTTGTCCGGCGCCGTATCCAAGCCCGCGTCGCCTTCGCATTCGATTCCGTAGAGCGATACCAAATCCTTGACAACGCAAGCCGCGTAAAGGGGGGGACGCGAAACGCTGCACGTTCGGCGCAAAGGCGGGGAATCCGCAGCCAAAACTCCAGCGACGACGAATATGTCCCGGTCGGGCTCCTGCAATCTGGTTATTGCGATGTCGTTTCGACCGGACTGCAAGGATATGTCCGCCCTGCACTCCGCGTAGGAAGTCGGCGGCAGGATATGCGCGACCGGTTCCCGAGAGCCGTCGATACGGATATCGACGCAGTTTCGGTCCAGGTTGACGGCGGATACCGGGGCGCTGTACGCCGCGAGACCCTCGTCCCACATCCAGCCTTCCCCAAAGGGGATGTCGTCGAAATAGGAGGCGTCGCACAAGACGTTCCCCGCTATCTCTTTCACCTTCCCCGAAAGTTCCATCGCCATGCGGGCCAAGTCTTCGTAAGAAAGGGACGGATCTCCCGATCCTCTTAGATAGAGATTGCCGATCTTCCCTTTCGCCATTACGCGGTCGGTCGACAGTTCCGTACGGAAACGGTATTCGGGGCCGAGGATTTTCAAGGCCGCAAGGGCCGTGACAAGCTTGAGGTTCGATGCGGGCACGAACAGTTTTCGCGAGTCGCGATCGAATATCTCCCTTCCCGTTTTCAGCGACACCGCCTTTATTCCGATTTGAGCGCTTTCCATCTCGGGAGAGTCCAGGATGCCTGCGATTTTCGCCTCGAGGCCCTCGGGCGTCCCGCCGGATTTCCTACCGGGATGAAAACAGGCGCACGACACGCATAGAAAGCATATTAAGACGATGGCCCTTTTCATAAAGCCAAGGAAACGTGCATGACTCCGGGATCGTCCGGGATCGGCTTTCTGCCGAAACCGAAAGCCTCGGCCAGCCTGAGCATGGACCGGTTGTCGCTCAGCACTTCCCCGTAGATCACCCCGATCTTTCTGCTTCTCGTGTAGTCGATGATTCTCTTGAGCAGCATCGGGCCGAGGCCCTGCCCGGTCATGTCCCGGCGTATGACGATGGCGAACTCGGCCTTTTCCATGTCCGGAGAGGTGCTGATCCGGACTACTCCCAGAATTTCCGTTTCTCCGGAGGTCGGGACCAGGACCAGGGCCATGTCGCGGTCGTAGTCGATCTGGGTGAGCCGGGCGGAAAGCTGGGGGGGGATGCTTTTCATGGGATGGAGAAAACGGAACCGGATGTCCTCCGGCGACAGCTTGGCGTAAAATTCCTGAAACTTGGGACCGTCCTCCGGACGAATGGGTCTCAAAAGAAGCCGGTTTCCGTCCGCCAGCGTCAGCGTTTCCTCCAGTTCCTTGGGATAGGGACGGATAGAGAGGCGTTTTTCTCCCGAAACGTGGGTCTTCTCGATCTTGATTCGGGCGTCCAGGGCGATCACTCCGTTTTCGTCGGCCAGGACCGGGTTGACCTCCATTTCCGCGATTTCGGCGATATCGCAAATCATTTGGGATACCTTGACCAGCGACAGGGCTATGGCCTCCCGGTCGGCGGCGGGAACGTTCCGGTAGGGCTCCAGAAGGTTGGAAACCTTCGTCTGCGAGATCGCCTCGTGGGCCAGGTTCATGTCCAAGGGGGGGAGCGCCATGGCAGAATCGGCTATCCGTTCGACTTCCATGCCGCCGTGGCCGAAAACGATCACGGGGCCGAACTGCCTGTCCAAGGTCGCGCCTATAATCAACTGGCGCGCGTTGGGCCTCTGCACCATGGGCTGGACCGTGAACCCCGATATGCGGGCGTCCGGCATCGCCTCGCGCACTTTCTTGAGCATCGCGGCGGCCGTCTTCTCCACGGTATCGGGGTCTTCCAGGTTCAAAACGACCCCGGACGCCTCCGTTTTGAACAAGATGTCCGACGACAATATTTTCAGCACCACGGGTCCGGCGATTTTTTCGGCCAGCCTTCCCGCCTCCTCCGGCGTTTTCGCCGTACGGGTCTCGACCACGGGAAAGTCGTACGCCCGAAGAATCTCTATGGATTCGGCCTCGTCCAGCCAGGCGCGCCCCTCTTCCAGAGCGTTCGCGACGATTTTGCGGGCCGCGTCCGTATTCGGGGTAAAATTGGTCGGAATATTCGGCGGCACCCGCATGAGCATCTCCTGGCTGTTCTTGTGCCGAACCAGTTGCATAAAGCCTCTCACGGCCTCGGTAGGGGTCCTGTAGGACGGTATCCGGTTTTCGGCGAAAATCTTGCGCGCCTGTTCGGCGGCGCCGTCGCCTATCCACGAGGTCAAAACCTGGCGGTATCGTACCTTGGAGATATTGTTCTTCACCGTTTCCGCGACGGCGCGGGCGGCATCGGCGCTAGATGCAAGAGCCGTGGGACAGTTCACGACCAGGATGGCGTGTACGTTCTTTTCCTCCAGGAGTATCTCGAGGGCCTTGGAATAGAGCCGCCCGCCGGCGTCGGCGCCGATGTCCACGGGATTGCCGTGGGACCATGGATGGGGAACGATTTCGTCCAGTTTGGACAACGTCTCTTCGGACAAGATTCCCAGGCGCCCTTTTTTTTCGATCAGGGTGTCGGCGGTCAAAACGCCCATCGCCCCCCCGTTGGTAAGAATCGCCAGGCGGTCGCCGGCCGTCGGCGACGACAGGGAAAGTGTCTGGACCGCGTCGAACAAGGCCGCCAAATCGTTGACCCTCAGAACGCCCGCGCGTCGAAACACGGCGTCGTAGACCGCGTCGGAACCGGCCATGGCCCCCGTGTGCGATTCCGCCGCCTTGGCCGCCTCGGGGCGTCTTCCGGACTTCACCACGATCACGGGCTTCAATCGCGCCGCCGCCCTTGCGGCCGACATGAACTTCCTGGCATGCCTGACCTGCTCCACGTACAGCAGAATCGCCCGAGCCCGGCCGTCCATGGCCAGGAAGTCGAGCATGTCCCCGAAATCCACGTCGATCATGTCCCCAAGGGAAACCAAGTGGGAAAAGCCGATGTTGCGGGAGGTCGCCCAGTCTAGTACGGAAGAGATCAGGGTGCCGGACTGCGCCACCAACGCGGCGTTTCCCGGTATTGGTTCGATGTGGGCGTAGCCCGCGTTCAAAGACGCGTACGGCGCCATTATCCCCAAGGAACCGGCGCCCACTATGCGAAGAAGGTACGGCCGGGCTGCGCAAAGGACCTCTTTTCGGTATTCCCTGCCCTTGTCGTCCCCGCCCTCGCCGAAACCGTGGGAAACCAGCACCGCCGCCTTGGAACCCATTCTTCCCAACGCGTCGATCAAAGCCGGGACTTCCTCGCGAGGCCTTGCGATCACAGCGAGGTCGGGCGCGGAGGGAACCGAATCCAGGGATTCGTAGGCCGGAATCGCTTCGACCGTTCTTTTTTGCGAATGGACGGAACAGAGTTGTCCTCCGAAGTTTCCTTTCGAAAGGTTTTTCAAAATAGTTTCGCCGTAGACCGAATATTTCTCGTCGGCCGACCAGATCAAGGCGGCCGATTTGGGGCTGAACATGTACTCCAGGTTTCGAACTGTCATGGGTTTCCTCCCGGATTGGATTTGTTTTTAATGAAAACTTTTCGAGGAATATTATGCCAATCGGATGGGTTAATCAATGGTCGAATCCTGCAAGCGGGGAGACGCCTTGAGGTTTTTCCGCAGAATTTTCCCCGCGTGGTTTTTGGGCAGCTCGGCGACGAATTCGATCTCTCGGGGGGCGGCGGCCGTTCCTAAACGTTTTCTGGCGAATCCCAGAAGTTCCAGACGCAGGTTTTCGTCCGGGGCGAACCGGGGGGAGATGCAAACGAAGGCTTTTACGATTTCTCCGATCATGGGGTCGGGCTTGCCCACGACTGCGGATTCGGCCACGGCGGGATGGGCGTTCAGAACGGACTCCACCTCGAACGGTCCCACCATGTGCCCCGCCGTCTTGATGATGTCGTCGTTTCGTCCCACGAACCGGAAGAAACCGTCCTGGTCGCGGAAGGCCAGGTCGCCCGTGAGATACCAGTCGCCGGCGAAGCATTTGGCATAGCGTTCGGGTTCGCCCAAATACCCCCTGAACATCGAGGGCCACCCGGTTTTCAGGGCCAATTCGCCTTCCCGATTCGGTTCCGCCACGGTCTCGACTTCGCCGCTTCCGGTTCTTCGTACGACCGCCGCGCGCACCCCCGGAACCGGTTTCCCCATCGCCCCCGACTTGATGTCCATGCCGAGATAATTGGCGATCATGATTCCTCCGGTCTCCGTTTGCCACCAAGTGTCGCGGATTGGAATTCCCAGCGTTTTCTCCCCCCACGCAACTGCGTCGGGGTTCAGCGGCTCGCCCACGCTGAAGACAGCTCGAAGCCCGCTCAAATCATAGTTTTCGAAAAAACCGGCCTCGAAACGCATCAGGCGACGGATCGCCGTCGGCGCCGTATAAAGAACCGTCACGCCATTCTTCTCTATGATCGAAAGCCATCGGGATGGATCGAAACCGCCGGAATCCACGAGGTTCGTCGAGCCTAAAGTCAGAGGCGATACGATCCCGTAGGATGTCCCGGTCACCCAGCCGGGATCCGCCGTACACCAGAAAACGTCCTCTGGATGCAGATCCAAAACGAACTTGCCAGTCATGTAATGGACCAGCACGGCCTCGTGGACATGGACGGCAGCCTTGGGCATGCCGGTAGTGCCGCTGGTAAAGTGCAGCAGGGCCATGTCCTCCGGGCTTGTGAAGGGAATGTCGAACCTGCGTTCCGCCCCTTTCATCAATTCCGAAAACGACCAGACGCTTTCCGAGACGTTTTCATCGGCGTCCGTCAGAACAACGTGTTTCAAACCAGGCAATTTTCCGCGGTCGGGTTCGACTCGGCTCGTGTAAAGTTTTTTCGATGTGACGAGTATCCCCTCGCCTCCCTTTCGAAGCCGCTGAAAAACGAGGTCGGGTCCGAAAGCTGGAAACAGAGGACAAAACACCGCCCCGTATTTGAGCGACCCGAGAGCGGAAATGTAAAGCTCCGGGATTCTCTCCGACTGCACGAAGACCCTGTCGCCCCTTTTCACCCCCAGCATTTTCAACACATTGGCGAATTTCGACGTCTTCTCCTTCAGGGACGCATACGATACGTCGGTCGCGACCCCCTCGGGTCCCACCCACCGAATCGCCGCGCGATCCTTGTTTTTACCGGTCGCGTGCCGATCAACCGCGACATGGGCGATGTTCAGTCCGACGCCTCCCGAAAGTCCGTCATCGATTTCTTTGCGGATATCCTCCCACGAAAATCTCCCGTATCGCTTTTGGCAACCCGACAGATTGGAAGGCGATACCGGTCGCCCCCTTTTTTTTTCTGAAACTTTATTCTTCATCGCAGACGACGGCTTAAAGTTGAAATTTTTGGACCTGCGCGGCTTGGGTCCGGGTTTCGACCCCGCAAACTACTTTTTCAGCTCCTCCATCATTTTTTCGAACTCTTCGGCGCTCATGGAGAAACCGTGCTTTTCGTCGGGAAATTTTCTTTCGGTCACTTCGGTTTTGTATTGGGCGATGATCTCCGCAATGGTTTCGCTTATCTTCGCGTACTGCTTGACGAATTTGGGGGTGAATCGGTCGAAGAGTCCCACCATGTCGTAGGTTACCAAGACCTGTCCGTCGCAATCGACTCCCGCGCCGATGCCGATGGTCGGGATGGATATGGATTCCGTGATGATTTTCGCGATGGGCGACGGAACCGCCTCCAGGACAATGGAGAAGCATCCGGCCACCTCCAGAGCCCTGGCGTCGTTCAGAAGAGCACGGGCGGCAATGGCGCTTTTTCCCTGGACCTTGAATCCGCCCAGCGCCGACGCGGTCTGGGGGGTGAGTCCGATGTGGCCCTGCACCGGAATTCCCGCCTTCACGATGGCCTCCACCGTGGGTGCCATGTTGACTCCGCCTTCCAGCTTGACGCAGTCGGCCCGTCCCTCCTTCATCATGCGGTTGGCGTTGGCAACGGCCTCGGGGATGGATACGTTATAGGAGCCGAACGGCATGTCCCCGATCACCAGGGCGTGCTTGACCGTCCTCGAAACTGCCTTCACGTGATGCACCATCTCGTCCATGGTGACCGAAACCGTGTCCGTGTACCCCAATACCACCATTCCAAGCGAGTCCCCCACGAGAACGACGTCGATTCCCGCCTGGTCCACGAGAAGAGCCCACGGGTAATCGTAGGCCGTCAACTCCGTTATCGGTGTTCCGCTGTTTTTCCTTGCCTTTATTGCCGGGACGGTCATCTTGGCCATTGCGTTCTCCTTTGTGAGATGGGTTGTTAAATGCGACTATTGGCTTTTATTTGTCGATTCTGTATCCGGCGGTCGCCTCCAAGGCCACCACGATTTGCGTCAACAACAGGTTTACGGGCGTGTCTATCCCCAGCGCCTCTCCCTTTCTCGCTATTGCCCCATTGATAGCGCCGATTTCGGTCCGGGCGCCTTTCAAGACGTCCTGGAGCATGCTGGCCCGGTTCGCGGCGGTTGCCTCGCACACTTTCATCACCTGGGCATAAGGATCTTCGTAAGGAAGTCTCACTCCCTGGGCGGCGGCTACTTGGACAGCTTCGGACACCGCCCGGCGCATGATCCCGACGCATTCGGGAACCTTGCCTATCACGCCGTTTTTCACCCTGAAAATGGCGGTCAGGGCGTTTATTCCGACGTTCACGATCAGTTTGCCCCAAATCAGGCTTTCCACGTCGTCGGAAAGACCCGTCTCGATACCCGCCGCATTGAACGTCCGAACAACATCCTCCAGGAGCTTCCCCTTGCATGCCAGGCCGGCGATATGCGTGGAACCTTTTCCCGCGTGCCGGACCTTGCCCGGCCCGATAAAATCGCCCCCGTGGGAAGTCACCCCCGCGACCGCGTGTTCTTCGCCCAAAACGTCCCGGAGGATTTCGAGATTTCCCACCCCGTTTTGCATTGTCAACGCGACTCCAGACGGTTCCAGCACCACCAGGGCCGTTTCCGCGGCGTCTCGCGTATGATAGGATTTGGTGAAAACGATCGCGAGGTCCACTTTGCACGGAAGTTCCTCGTATCGGGTCGTCACGAAAAGATCGTGGGAGCTTTTCGTGCCGTCGATGTTTCGGACGACCAAACCCTTGTTTCGAATCGCCTCCACGTGTTCCTTGTCGATATCGACCAGGTAAACCTCGGAAACCTTCGACAACATGGCTCCGAACAGCGATCCCATGGCCCCCGCTCCGATGATTCCGATTTTCAATGCAAGCTCCTTTCGGATAGGCGTTCAAAGGTCAAGCGAGATATGTTCCATAACCAGACTTTTCACAAACGGAGAACGCGGTCAAGGACAATCTTTCGACCTTTCGAAACGTTGCGGATGTTGACATGAAAGTCAACTAAAGGTAATCCAAATAGGGTATACGATATTGTTTTATGTACACGAAAAACTTTTTGAACGGCAATACATTTTGAACGAAGTCCGGGAAAAATCGCTGGAATCATTGTACATCGCCGATCCGGCGCTGGCGAAGCAAGTTGCGGCCAAGCTGGCGAAGAAAGGAAAAAGGCAGTCGGCGGAAGAGCTTGGAATGCTCGTGGAGGAATCCTTTCAGGGAATGGCCCAGGAAATTTCGTTCGGGTACGCCATAGCCACTGGCTTTGCCGACATTCTGGGCGAGGGGAAAAGCGCCGAGGCCGAAACCTTCCGCGACCTTCTGGCGGACTTTTCCAGGAAAGGACCGACCATCGGCCTTCTAATGGCGACGCACCTTCCGCCGGTCCTGGTAGCCGGGGGAAAGCGTCTCCTGGAAAAGTTCCTGTCCGCCGTCCGAATCATGGAATCCAAAGGCACCTATGTCATGAGAAGCACGTTGGAGCCCCTGCCGGAATTGCTGGAGGCCGGGGAAATGACGGCGGCGGAGGCGTACCTGGATCTCGTGTCCGACACTTTCTCCCAAGACGTCACCTATAACCAGTGTCTCCATCTGATGCATATGCTTCCCAAGGCGGTCCGGTACTTCGCGTCCGGCCGAAGCCTGTGGACGATACCCATTCTGGCAAGGGTGGTTCGGACCGAAATTCTGCTGGCGGAACCGTTCCTGGAGGGGATCGAGAACGGGTTGAAGCTTTTGCCGAAAAAAGCGCTCGACGACTTCGTCTCGAAGGGATTGGAAAAACTGGAACGTTCGCAAAAATCGGCGGCCGGTTTTTTGTCCCTGCGATCCGGCCTGGGGCGGGAAACGTTTCGGAGAATGCAGGTTGACGTTCCATTTTCCCAAGCGAGATTCCGGCTGGACCGATACCTCCGCGCCCGGACCGGCATGCCGCTTTCGGCCAAGCCCGTTTCCGAAGCCCCGAAAAAACTTCCGGAACGGATCGACAACGAGCTTTGCGTCGCCTCCGACGGGCGCTTCATTTATCTTCCGGATCAGGTGGGGATTTTCGATACGCCGGAGGAAAACCTGTTTCTGTACAAGTGCCTGGCCCGGCTGGAGACGGGACTATACGAATTCGGAACGTTCGATTTCGACATGGAGAAACTGGACAGTGGTCTACGCGTCCGGCAAGACGCTGACGAGGAATATGCGGGACGGGACTTGGAGTGTTTTTTCGCGACGTTTCCGGAAAAGCGACTTGCCTCGGACTTGTTCACGGTGTTCGAACACGGAAGAATCCGGTTCCTGATGGAGGAAAAATATCCTGGGATGGTCAGACGAGCATACCCGGCGGTCAAGTCGGAGATCGACCGGATATTTAGGGAGAGCGACGCGGTTCATCCGGTATTCTGCCTTTACTCGAAAATAGCGGCCGGTGTCGATTCCGGGAGGGAAGCGGCCGGAAAATGGGCGGACTTGATCGACGAAGCCGCCGGAAAGTTCGAAAAAACGATTTCGGAAAAACCGGTCGCTGAAGCATCCGCTCTGCTCGTTGCTCGATTTTACGCGGACTTCGAGGAATGCTTCGAATCCAAAAACAGCGGGATCGATCGTCTCGGTGGCGTGGACGGAGCAAGTCCGGTCGCGTACGCGCCGTTCAAGGCCCCGTTCGACCGAAAAATCCGGCCCGAATTCTATTTCGGGGTTTTCGGCCGGTACGACGATATGGCGAAGAAGGTCAAAGCCGGGTTGCGCGTCCGGGGCGTGAAGGTCTTCAAATCGGACATCCGGAAAAAATTGATGGAGAACGCGGGACGCCTTTCCCGGGCAGACCTCGACGACGTCGTTCTCCACGCGAGCGAGGAGCCGGGGGAGACCGCCGACGCGAATGCCCGGGTCGATTTTTCGGACTTGGACCTGGAAGGAATCCTTGGTGAAAGAGGAGGTTCGGACACGCCCGCCGAGGAGATCGACGGCGCCGTTTTCAGGTACAAGGAGTGGGATTGCCACCTGGGAGACTACATCAACGACCACGTGAGGATCCTGGACAGGCGCGTGAAAGAAAAGGAGGGAAGCTTCTACGCAAAAACCCTCGAGCGTCATCGTGGGCTCGTCGATGGAATCCGTTACGCGTTCGAACTGCTGAAGCCCGAAGGGCTCAAGATTCTGAGGCCTTGGACCGAGGGCGACGATTTCGACTACAGGGCGATGCTCGATTTCGCCGTCGATATTAAAGCCGGCTGGCTCCCGTCGGACAGACTGTACATCAAAAGGATGAAACAGCAGCGGGATGTCGCGGTCCTTCTTCTCACCGACCTTTCCAAATCCACGTCCAACCTGGTTTTCGAATCGAACCAGACGGTCCTGGACGTGGAAAAGGAGGCGATCGTTCTTTTTTGCGAGGCGCTCGAGGTGTTGGGCGACAAGTCGGCCATAGCGGGTTTTTCGGGCACGGGCCGCCTGGGAGTCGATTATTGGCGGATAAAGGATTTCGACGAACCCTTGAACGATTCGGTGAAGGAGCGTATAAACGCAATGTCGCCCCAAAGAAGCACCAGGATGGGAGCGGCCATCCGCCACGCCACCGCGCAGCTGGAAAAGACGGAGGCGCTGGTGCGCCTTCTGATTTTGCTTGGCGACGGCTTTCCCAACGACGCGGACTACAAACGGGAATACGCCATAGAGGACACCAGGAAAGCGGCGTCCGAAGCCTTTTCGAAATACATCTCGTTCAAGGCGATCACCGTGAACATCGCCGAGGATTCCAAATTGGACGACCTTTACGGCAACATGCGGCACAGCGTCATTTCGGACGTAAGACAGTTGCCGGACAAGCTTCTTCGTATTTACAGCGCATTGACTCGGTCTTAATTTCCAGAAACGATATCGAGACTACTTGTCATCAACAAAGGGACAATAAATGAAATTATACGACGACATTTTTGTTTGGGACGGCTGGGGGGGATTGCTGAAACTGGCCAGCGGCAAATGCCGTTTGAAAATTTTCGACCTTAAGCGAGGAAATTCCGACAGCGTTGCCGTGCTGCGGCCGATAATCGTCATCGTATCCGATGTCCCCGACAGCAAAATGACCATCAAAAGCTGCTCCAGCCATATAGCCACCAAAATCACGGAAAAATTCAACATCGATCCCTCCCGGATGCTTTTCGTGGAACATTACCCCTCCGTTGTCTACGGAAACCAAAACCAGTACGTAATTCCCGAAAAATACGAGGCGGTGGAGTTCGAGTGGCGAGGAGAAAAGGCCATCAATCCGAAAAGCAGGGTCTTGAAGTCTCCGATTCTCGACATGGTGAAAGACCTGTCGAAAAAAACCGGAAATTCGTAACGAACGAATGGAAACGAAATCGGGAGTGGTAAATGTCGAAAAACGAAATCGTCGATCGGTTGATGGAATTGATTCTGCAACTTGACGAAGATCAAAAACGCGAATTGTTGCACGAACTCGAGTCCGGGAAACAAAAGAGAGAAAGGAACGCCGTCCGAAAGACTTGCGCGATGGCGGTATATTTCGCGACCGAAGAAAGGATATTCAAGAGCGAAGTCCGGGATATCAGCACGTCGGGAGTCTTCATCCGACACGCCGGCCATTATTGCGTGGGACAAGAGATTCTGATGACCTTTTCCTTTCCCGGTTTCGGAGAATCCTTCAATTTCAAGGGAATCATCGTAAGGGGAGACAAGGACGGCGTCGGAGTGAAATTCGTGGATCTCGCGGAAGAACAGAAAAAAATTCTGAATGCCATCGTAAACGACGCGGGTCCTCCGAGCGACATTGACCATGGATAATTGGCAATTGCTACGCCGTTTGCGGTGGATCACATTCGCCGTCAATTATCCATTTCCATTATCCATTAACGATTTTTCACGTGCTTTTTGTAATGGGTAACCAGCTCGTCCACCGATTGGCCGTTTCCGGCCATGGCCAGCGGGTTGATCTCCAGAAGCCTCTCCCAGGAACGTATAGCCCCCTCTTGGTCGTCCAGATCGTGCAACAGGACAATTCCCTTGTTGAAAAGCGCCGTCTGGTGTTCGGGATTCGCGGCGATGGCGCGGTCGAAGGATTCTATTGCCTTCTCCGGCCGACCGTTTCTCCGGTACATCACCCCGAGGTCGGTCAGGACGTCCGCGTTGCCGGGTTTTAGCGCCAGCGCTTTCTCGTATGCGTCGATCGCCTTCGCGTGCTGGCCGGAATCGAAGTAAACATGCCCCAATTGTATCCAAGCCTGGACATTTTTCGGGTCGGTCGCGACCTCCGCTTCCAAGGCTTTCGCCATTTGGGCCTTGCTTGCGGTCTGGTCGTCTTGGACTGGCTGCGGCGCCGTAATCGTATGCGACGGCATTTTGAAGACGGTGAAAACCACTCCTCCAAGAAAGCCGACCACGAAGGTCGCAAAAGCCAGGATCGCCGCCGTTTGTTTCGTCATGTGGGAACTCGAACTCTGTTTTTTCATTTTCCATCCCTTAAAGTTTCGGATTGCCGAAGGATATCATTTTGTTCGAGAATATGAAATAATCGCTTGTAAAAAATCTATTCGGAAAAGTCGCCATGAAAAAACTCATCGTGATCGAAGGCATAGACGGTTCGGGGAAATCCACGCAGATCGAGTTGCTGAAAGATTTCTTGGCCCGGAGGAAGATCGCTTTCCGTTACGTCCATTTTCCCAGGAGCGGAGTGGGTCGTTACGGCGACTTGGTAGCCAGGTTTCTAAGAGGGGAATTCGGCCGGGTAGAATCCATCGATCCCTATTTGGTCGCGTTGCTTTACGCAGGGGACAGAAACGACGCGAAAGAAACGATAAAAAATTGGCTGGCGCAGGATTTTGTCGTTTTGGCCGACCGGTACGTGTATTCGAACGTGGCGTTCCAGTGCGCGAAAACCGAAGATCCCGGCCGGAAAATCGAACTGGAAAAATGGATTCTCGACTTTGAATATGCCTATAACCGAATCCCGAGACCGGCGCTTTCGATCTACCTGCATGTGCCATTTTCCTTTGCGGAAAAACAATTGGCGAAACCCCGAACGGGAGACGACAGGGCCTACCTGAAGGGAAAAAGGGACATCCACGAATCCAGTTCGGCCTTGCAGGCCAATGTCGCCAAGGAATATGCGCGCTTGACGGAAAAGTACGACGACTTGCGCGCGGTCAGCTGCGTCGGAGAAGACGGCGAAACCGTTCTACCTCGGGAAGAAATTCATTCGGCGATCATTTCGATGGTCAAAAAAGTCGTTTTTTAACCATACCGACCGACGTCCACATGCCTTTTGCATTGGGCCATAAGTTTGGTCAAAACAAGCGTTCCCATAAAAAACGCCCTTGCCTAACACGGCAAGGGCGTTTTTTCGAGACCGTTTACGGTCGGTTTAGAAAGGAAGCTTGCCGGAGGTCATCAGCGAAAATGCGGGGACCCAAAGTCCCACCCCCACCCAGACGATAAGGGACCAGGCGACGACGACGCCGGAAAGTCTGCCGTAGAAAGCGAGCCAGACCTCGAACGTCAGCACCGCGTACCCCAGGCACGCGAGGGCCAGGTACAATCGCCCCCAAGGCTACGACTGCTCCGACAAAGCCCGTGGCGGCTCCCGTCCCTTTGGCCTCTCCCTTTCCAAGGTTCAGCAACGCCACAGGCAACCACATTACCGCAATCACTACGAGTAGTGCCGTTGTCATACTTTTTACCCTCCCTTCTTTTCGATTCTTGAAAATTCTCGGATGATAGACGAGTTGCGAATCACCCCCCATGGGTTAAATACCACCCCCTTTTCGTAATGAATGCGAAAACGGCGGCCTTGGCCGGAGCATCCGGCACGGCTCCTCCAGGCTCTTTCCGGAACATGCGAAGAGACTTTGTCAACGCTTCCCCCGCTGCAGCCTCGAATTGCCCTGAAATTTAACACTATTTCGCCCCATGCGGCCTCATGCTGTTTGTCCGAATTCGTATTGAAAATTTGGCATGCGCGTTATAAGGTTAGCCTCCGAGACAATTGGAAAGCCTTGGTAAAAGACTTGAATGAAAGTGGAGATCGTAAAACGAAACAATGGAGCCGATTTCATGAAAAAGAAAATCACCCGTTTGCTTTTGGTGGCTTTCGTTCTGGGGTCGATCTTGGAAGGTTGCGCGGACTTGTCGGAAAAATCCGGAGCGTCGATTGCCGCTTACGACTCGGGGAAACCTATTCCGGTCCTGTCCGACGACGCTCCCGAACTCGACGTGGCGACGGCGTACCGAATACAGAAACGGTACGTATCCGAGCGTCTGAAGCAAGATAAGATCGGCGGTTTCAAAGGCGGGTTGACATCGAAGGCCGCTATGGAGAAATTCGGCGTCTATTCGCCCCTTGTCGGTGTTCTGTTCGAATCGGGCAGGCATTTGGGCCCTACGACGATCAAATCGGCGGATTTCAAAAAGCCCATGATTGAAACGGAAATCGGCTTTATCGTGGCCGAGTCGATCGCCACGCCGGTTGCGGACTTCTCCGAATTAAGACCCAAGATCAAGGCCATCGCGCCGGTAATCGAGATTCCGGATTTGGGCTTCTCCGATATGAAACGGCTCAAAGGAGTGGATATAATCGCCGCAAACGTGGCCTCTGCCCAATATATCATAGGCTCGATGCGTTCGTTCGAACTTGAGGCGCTCAACGACATAGCCGTAGTTCTGAAAAAGGACGGCGAGACAGTGAATCGGGGCAAAGGTTCCGATACCTTGGGAGATCAGAAAACAGCCGTCGTCTGGCTTGCCAACTCCATCGTCGAACAGGGCTACCAAATTCTTCCGGGACAAGTTCTGATCACGGGAGCGATGGGAATAATCGTTCCGGGAGAAAAGGGCCTCTACGTCGCCGATTACGGAAATGACCTGGGAAAGCTTTCATTTGGAATCGAATAGAATGGACGGGATTTTTTCAATGAAAAAGCAGTTCGTCAACATGCTGAACGCCGGGGACGAGGTCGAGGATATTTTCGTTTTGGCCGAAAAAGCCCTTTTACAGAAAAAGGACGGCGCCAATTACCTATCCTTGACTTTGTCGGACAAAACCGGGCAAATCAAGGGGCTCGTGTGGGACAACGTGGACGAAATATGCGCCGCCGCGGTTTCGGGAAATTTCGTGAAGATATGCGCAAAGGTGTCCGAATACCGGGACGCGCTTCAGGTCGTGGTCAAAAAAATGACCGTTTGCGATGCGGATTCGGTCGATCCGTCGGACTATCTTCCGGCGACCGGCTTGGACGTGGACGATCTTTTCGACCGTTTGGTCAAAAGGACGGAAACTCTGCGGAACGAGCATCTGAAAAGGCTGCTGCACGCTTTCTGGTTCGACGCGGATTTCGTGAAGAATTTCAAGCGAGCCCCCGCCGCCAAGAACATGCATCACGCATATATAGGAGGTCTGCTGGTGCATACCGTGTCCATGGTCTTTCTGGCGGACAAGATCGCGGACCATTACCGAGGAGGCCCCGTAGACCGCGACTTGCTGATCGCCGGAGCGATCTTCCACGACATAGGAAAAATAAGAGAGTTCGAGTACCAATATAAAATCGACTATTCGGACGAGGGACGTCTGTTGAGCCACATTGTCATCGGGATCAGGATGATCGACGAAAAGCTCGACAAGATCGGAAACTTCCCGAAGGAGCTGGAAATTCTTCTCAAGCATATGGTGGTCAGCCACCACGGCTCGAGAGAATTCGGTTCGCCGGAGGTCCCCAAGACCATCGAGGCGGTCCTTTTGAACTACGTGGACGAAATCGATTCCAAGGTGAACGGAATCAGGGATTTCATCGCGCGCGAAAACACGACCGAAAACTGGACGCCCTACCACAAGCTTTTGGGGCGGCACTTCTTCGTCGGTTAATATCGGCCAATACAGTCGAGTTGTAAAGGAGCGTTTTTTTCCGTATATTACGTTTTTTCAACGAGAATAACGCAACCACGAATGGAATGGAAATGGGATACTCAATACTGGAAGCCATCGGCAACACGCCGTTGGTGGAAATCGGGAGGCTGAACCCGAATCCGGCGGTCCGGATTCTGGCCAAGCTCGAATATGTCAACCCCGGCGGGTCCATCAAGGATCGGGCCGCGCTCTCCATGATAGAGGAGGGCGAAAGATCCGGGGAGCTGACCCCCGACAAGGTCGTTATCGAAGCCACCAGCGGCAACACGGGGATCGGGCTCGCACTTGTATGCGCGGTTAAAGGCTATCGCCTCCTCCTCGCCATGTCCGAGGCCGCCAGCGTCGAGCGACAGAAGATTTTAAAGGCCAGGGGCGCGGAGATTCTCCTGACCCCGGGGCACATGGGAACCGACGGCGCCATCGAGGAAGTCTACCGATTGGTCCGGGAAAACCCCGGAGCATACTTCATGACCGACCAGTACAACAACAAGGCCAACTGGATGGCCCACTACAACGGTACCGCCAAGGAAGTCTGGGAACAGACCGACGGAGAAATCACCATGCTCGTGGCCACCATCGGAACCAGCGGGACCGTCATGGGCATGTCCCGTCGCTTGAAGGAATTCAATCCCGAAATCCGGATTGTCGGGGTCGAGCCTTACCTAGGGCACAAACTGCAGGGCCTCAAGAACATGAAAGAAGCCTATCAGCCCGAGATATACCAAAAGAAACTGCTGGACGAAAAAATCAACATCGACGACGAAGAAGCCTTCGAAACGACCCGGCGTCTCGCCAAGGAGGAAGGGTTGTTCGTGGGGATGAGCAGCGGGGCCGCCATGGCTATCGCCGCGAAAAAGGCCGCGTCGATGAGAGAAGGCACTATCGTGGCCATATTTCCCGACAGCGGGGAACGATATTTGAGCACGTCGCTTTTCACCGTAAGGGAAAAGGTGGACCTCAAGCTGTTCAATACGCTGAGCCGTAGCAAGGAACCTTTTACGCCGCTGGTCCCCGGCAAAGTATCCATGTATACCTGCGGCCCCACCGCCCACGCCCGCCTTCATCCGGGCGAATGCAGGCGTTTCGTTTTCTCGGATCTCCTGTTCCGATACCTGGAATACAGGGGTTTCGAGGTCAATCATGTCATGAATGTTACCGACCTCGACGACAAAACCATCGAGGGTTCCGAAAAAGCGGGGATGCGGCTTGCCGATTTCACCGAGGGGCATATCGAAAATTTCCGCAAGGACCTGGAGTTTTTGAACATAAAGCCCGCCGCGAAATATCCCAGGGCCAGCGAGCACGTCGACGACATGGTCGCCCTGGCCGAAAAACTGGCGAAAAAAGGCTACGCTTACGAAAAGCTCAGGTCCCTGTATTTCAACATCGCGCGATTTTCCGATTACGGCAGCCTCTCGGGTGTCGATTTGGACAAGATCAGGCTGGGCGCCACCGTCGACCTGGACGAATACGAAAAGGACAACCCCAGGGATTTCACGCTCATGAAGAGGGCCAAGCTCTCCGAGTTGAAGAGAGGAATCTACATTAAGACGGAATGGGGAAACGTGCGTCCCTCTTGGCACATCCAGTGCGCCGCCATGGCGATGAAATATCTGGGGGAATGCTTCGACATCCACACCGCCGGTCGCGAACTGATATTCCCCCATCACGAGAACGAAATCGCCATTGCCGCGGCCGTGACCGGCAAGCCCTTGGCCAAGTACTGGCTCCACAGCGACCGTGTCGCGACGGACGAATCCGGGATGGACAAGGACATAACCGAACTTACGCTGGACGATCTTGCAAACCAGGGTTTTACCGGACGCGAAATCCGCTACTGGCTAATTTCCGGCAATTATCGAAAGGCGATCGTCTATTCCCCCGAACGTCTCATGGACGCGCGAAACGCGCTGAACCGAATCGATTCGTCCATTCGCGGCCTGGAGCAACTGGAGAGCGGCGTCCCCTGCGCCGAACTGGACCAGCTGTTGTACGACATCAAAAACGGCTTTGTCAGCGCCATGGACGACGACTTGAACATATCGGCGGCAATGGCCTCGATCTTCAAAAACATCAGGAAAATCAACATCCTGATACGCGACGGCGGAATCGACCCGGAAGGCGCCGAGAAGATTTTGGAGGCGTTCAAAAACATAGATTCGGTCTTGAACATCTTCGATTTCCAGGACAACCACACCGATCCCGAGGTACGCCGTATTTTCCGCGAAAGGGAAAAGGCCCGGGCGGAAAAGAACTGGGAATTGGCCGACCGGCTTCGGAACGAATTGGAACGTCGAGGCATTACCGTCATGGACCGAAAAATCTGACAATACTATCACATTATTATAAAAGGTATATCGATCAAGAGGAGCTATGAAACCGATTTATTTTCCGTTTACATTCATTTCCGAGACGCTTTGCGGGAATTTCCACACTTTTTTTCCTCGATTCGTCCTGTATCATCCCTCGGATTTCAAAATACCGGAATCCTATCGCAAATGGGCGGAAGAAGGACGTATCGAGCTTCGAGCGCCTTTGGGCGGTGACGAGGACCGCCTGGAAAAACTGGTCCGGGAATACAAGGAATGGCTGGACCGGAATCGCGGAAGCGAGATGACTTTTTTAAAAACGCGGCTTTTCGACAGCCTCGGAATCGAAACCGTACCAATGTTCGGCGAAACGTCCACATCCCAAATCAAAGCGGACATCAAGCGCGGGAGGAGCGCCCCGGACGCGCCGAAACCAGACCAGTTGTTCGCGATCCGCCTGTTTCTCCTGGTCGCCCACGCCTTCGACGAACAGCAATACGAGCTTAGTCTGGACCTGGAACAGTTCCAAGGCCTTGAAAAGAATCTGCTCGCCGTCATGCGGGGGGACGACGAGGAGGACGACGAGGAAATTCTCCAATATATCGACCTTGCGGTCGCAGACGACCCCGGACAGCACAAGACCGCGCAAAGGGTCGCCTCTTGGCTGGCCCTCTTCGAGCAGGCCCCCGAAGAGCCCGACGAAAACGGTTGCTGGTGTTTTATTACCGCCAGCGAGGCGGTGCTCGACCAAATCCCGGCCTACTACACGGGAATGCCCCCGGTCTATTCTACAGGGCCTGTCGATCTGGCCGAACGATCCTCTGTAGAGGCCGAAAACTTGCGCAACCTGATTTCCGAAAACCTTGGAAAACTATCCGAGAACGCGACTGCGGACGAACTTGCCCCGCTTGCGGAAAAATCGGCGAATAGCGCGAACTTCGGCCAATTGAAGGTGTTCGCTTTTCCGGGCAAGACCCCTCGCACTCTTTTCGAGGAAGAACCGGGAGGTTTCGAACCGGCCAATGGCGAAACGGGCGACAGTTCCCAAAAGGTGTTCGTAGCAAAGTTCGAATATTCGCATTCGGAAGGCTTCTAACTCGTTGTTTTCATATGGAATTGAAACGGCCGGAAAAACTGTCCGGCCTTTTTTGCAAAAAATCGCGGAAAGGCTTGACGGATTCTGATAATTGGTATAAGGCCTTCTTTTGCGTTCAATATCCCCGGTGAGAGTTCATCGGGTTATATTATTTATTGTACGATCTTAAATGTCAGAAAGGAGGCTTGTTCATGGCTTTTAATCCCACTGTTGACGAAGACAAATGCGAAGGCTGCGAAGAATGCGTCGATGTATGCCCCGTCGAGGTATTCGAAATGGTAGACGGCAAATCCAATCCCGTCAACGCCGACGAATGCCTTGGTTGCGAGAGCTGCGTCGAGGTATGCGAACCCGGTGCAATCACAGTCGAAGAGACCTGATTATAATAGGCTCTAATTTTTCCAAAAAACGCCCGCGACAACCGAAAATCGTCCCGGGCGTTTTTTTATTTGGGAACTTTCCGAGCATTATCAAGGGGTTGCTCTTCAATCGGGATTTTTTTCAGCCCTTTGTTCGATACGGGCACAACGATGGATTTTTCTGTTTCGCCGAAAATGGCGGTCGTCAAGCAAAATCTCTATCGGTCGGAAATTTCCGACGTTTCACGAGCGGTTTCGCGCGCCATGGCCGGCCTGCTCCGCTCGGACAGAGTCAAAGCGGGAGAGACCGCCGCCATTGCAGTGGGAAGCCGCGGGATAGACAAAATCGGCATGGTTGTTTCCGAATGCGTGAAACAATTTACGGAAAAGGGCGTGAAATCGTTAATAGTCCCCGCCATGGGAAGTCACGGAGGCGCAACCGCCGAAGGGCAGAAAGAAATACTTAGGAAATTGGGGCTTTCAGAAGCGGCTACCGGCGCGGATATCAGAGCGGACATGACAACTCGCATAATCGGTCTAACGCCGTCCGGGGTTAAAATTCATTTCTCCGCCACCGCATCGGTAGCCGACTGGATTTTCCCCGTCAACCGGGTAAAGCCTCATACGAAGTTCAAGTTGCCGATCGAAAGCGGGCTGTGCAAAATTTTAACCATCGGGCTCGGCAAGGCCGCAGGCGCTGCGGAATTTCACAGACAGGCGGTCCGGTCCGGTTTCGGAATCATCGAAGAAGCGGCCGGGATTGTCTTGAAAAAGCAAAAGGTGCTGGGGGGAATGGCGCTTTTGGAGGATGGCGTTGGGAAGCTGAGCGAAGTCGAAGTCCTTTTGCCCGACGCGCTGATCGAGAGGGAAAAGCAACTGTTGGAAAAAGCCTGCGCGAATATGGCGAGGATTCGCTTGGATTATATCGACATACTGATCGTCGATCGAATGGGAAAAGACATCAGCGGCATCGGCATGGACTCCAACGTCACGGGTCGGCACAGGGACATCACCGGAGATTTTTATACGGCTCCCCATGTCAAGCGAATCTTCGTAAGGGAGCTGTCTTCCGGTTCCGATGGCAACGCCAACGGAATAGGTCTCGCGGACGTAACCAAGACAAAACTGGTCCGTTCTATCGATTGGGAAAAGACGAAAATCAACTCGGTCGCCGCCATTTCCCCGGAGAAGGCAGCAGTTCCGATTCATTTCGACACGGATTTGGAATGCCTTCGGGTCTGCGCATCGACTGCGGGAATCGAAGCTCCCGAATCGGCTCGCATCGTCCGAATCCCCGATACGGCCCACTTGGAATATATATCGGTGTCCCAGGCCTTCGAAAAAGAGATCGAATGCAATCCCAATCTCGAAGTCGTCGGTTCCTGGTTCCCTATGGAATTCGACTCGGACGGAAATTTCTACGAACCTGTCCGGGATTGAAAGGAGATTCGAATGGAATCGAAAACCGAAAACCGACGTTTGGTGTTCGAAACCTCCTTCGGGATTTGCGCCGTACTGTTCAAGGAAAATCCCTTCAAAATCTCTCATGTGCTTTTGCCGGCGGACGACGAGGAAACACTTAGGTCGCGGGTAGACGCGGAAGATTGGGGAACGGCCGGATCGCATCCTAATGCTGGCGAAACGGCAAGGGCGATCGCGGATTATTTTGACGGAAAAAAACCGAGCATCGCTTGGCCGCCTTGGGAATGGCTCGATTTCGAAAAACTGACTCCGCTCGAAAAAAAAGTTCTGGCCGCGACGGCGAAAATTCCCCGGGGGCAAACGCGCTCCTACAAGGAACTGGCGGAAACGGTGGGCAAACCTCGCGCCTGTCGGTTCGTCGGGTCCACCATGGCCAAAAACCCGTTTCCGATCATGATACCCTGCCATCGCGTCGTGCGTTGGGACGGGACGGTCGGAAAATTCGGGGGGGGACCGGAAATGAAAAGAAGGATGTTGGAGTTGGAGGCCGCTGTGGCAACCCGGCATGCGACTTGCAAGGAAAACCAAACTATGGTAGCTGGAAAATTATGAAACAGTATGTAATAGACGAACTCTCGAACAACGATTTCGAGAAGATAAAAAAGTATTTGGAAGACAATTTCAAGGACAACGCAATGGGCGGGCTGTACTGGATTCCATTGCACGAGAACGTTTTTAGGGATATACAGAAAGCGCACACGGATTGCCGGCCTTTTTATTTCGCTCTTGAACTTCTTCCCGATAAACTCTCGTGCGAACTCCTGGTAAGGACCAAGGGCAGAATGCGCTGCGATTGCATGAAATACGCGGACGAATCGCAAAGGAACTGGATTATGGCGTTCATAGACTCGATATTCGAAAGACTCGAAATCGTCACATAGTATACGGAGCAAAAAATGCTGCACACCGCGCTTGTTATTTGTTATATCGTCTTGGCCACCATCTTTTTCGGCATTATGACCATTGCCTTGTCGCTGATAGACAAATCCGGGAAAGCCCCCCACAAAGTCGCCGCCATCTGGGGGGCCACTATTTTGAGCGTCGCCAGAATACGCGTCAAAGTCTTAGGTTTGCAGAATATCGATTCGAAAAAACCGTGCATATTCATGGCCAACCACCAAAGCAACTTCGACATTCCCGTTCTTCTGGGAAAACTCCCGGTGCAGTTCCGATGGCTCGCCAAGGAGGAGCTGTTCCGTATTCCCTTGTTCGGTTTCGCCATGAAGCGCGCCGGTTACATCAGCATAGACCGTTCCGACTTCAGAAAAGCCGTGCTCAGTCTCAAAAAAGCCGCCGAAACCGTACGAAAGGGGGCCTCCGTGATCATTTTTCCCGAAGGTACCAGGAGCCGCGACGGTTTGATTCACGATTTCAAAAAAGGCGGATTCATCATGGCTATCGACGCCAAAGTCCCGATCGTCCCCGTGGTCCTTCACGGCACGAGGGCGATTATGGCAAAGGAAAGTCTTCGCATAAACCCGAACGACGTGCTCGTGGAAATCAAGAAACCGATTAAAACCTCCGAATTCACCCGGAAAACCAAGGACCAGCTAATGGAGCGTGTCCGCAGATCCATATGCGAGTCCTTCGACCGGGGAGCGGTAAATACGAGATGCTTAAAATAATCCCCTTGGGGGGGTTGGGCGAAATCGGCCTGAACATGATGGCCTTCGAATACGGGGATTCTGTTTTGCTGGTCGATGCCGGCTTGATGTTTCCCGAGGACTATATGTTGGGAATCGACTATGTCATTCCCGACATCGCCTACCTGAAAAAGCATTGCTCCAAATTGGCCGGCGTTATCCTGACTCACGCCCACGAAGACCATATCGGAGCCGTTCCTTATCTTCTGAAGGACATCGACGTTCCCCTTTACGGGACTAAATTTACCTTGGGCATGGTTCGCCACAAACTGGAGGAACACGATCTCCTGTCCTCCGCGCGTCTTGTCGAAATCGCGCCCGGTTCCAAACTGCACCTCGGAATTTTCGACCTCGAATTTATACGAGTCGCCCACAGCGTGGTCGATGGCGTGGGTCTAGCCATAAAGACACCCGTAGGACTTGTTTTACACACCGGCGACTTTAAAATCAGCCATTCCAATATCGACGGCATGGACACGGATGTCGATCGATTGGTCCAACTGGGCGAGCAAGGCGTTCTGGCGTTGCTTTCCGACTCGACCAACGTGGAAAAACCCGGTTACACCATCTCGGATCGGCAAGTCGGGGATACTCTGGCAAACATCGCCGAAGAAAGCAAAGGACGAATCATAGTCGCGCTTTTCGCCTCGAGCATCGCTCGAATCCAGCAAATCGTGAACATCGCCGAGCAGACAGGACGAAAAGTGGTGTTCAACGGAAAAAGCATCGAGCTGAGCGTCCAGTTGGCAAGGGAAATGGGATACTTGAACGTTCCCGAAGGCATGGAGATTCATATCGACGAGCTTGACGCCTACAGCGAAGAGGAAACCATGATCGTCACGACCGGAAGCCAGGGCGAACCCATGTCCGCCTTGGCCCGCATGGCCGGGGGCGCTCACAAGCAGATCAAAATTCAGAGCGGCGACACCGTGATTCTTTCCTCCAAGTTCATCCCCGGCAACGAAAAAGCTATCACCAACATTATCAACAACTTATACCGGAGGGGCGCGGACGTCATCTACGAAAAAATCTCCGAAATCCACGTCTCGGGACACGCGTTTCGCGAAGAGCTGAGACTCATGATCCAGATGACGCGACCGAGATATTTCATACCGATACATGGAGAATACCGGCACCTGTTCCACCACGCCCGCCTGGCTCTCGAAACCGGCATTCCGAAAGAAAGAGTGCTGCTGGCGGAAAACGGAAGGGTTATCGAGTTCGACGAAAAAGGGGGAAGATTAGGGGAAATCGTCGAGACCGGACGCGTTTTGATCGACGGCAAAGGAATCGGAGACGTAGGAAGAAGCGTTTTAAAGGAGCGGCGCCTGCTTTCGGAAGAGGGACTCGTGATGGTTTGCATGGTGTTCGACGAGGAAACCGGCATCGTCATCTACGGTCCCGAAATCGTCTCCAAGGGGTTCGTCTTCGAAACCCAGACCGGCCACCTGCTGGAGGACGCCATTTGCGTCGTGCTGGAAATCGTGGAGGAGATCGGACCCGACGCGAGCAATCGAATGGACAAAATCAGAGCCAAGGTACAAACTGCATTAAGGAAATATTTCTATTTTACCATTGGTCGTCGCCCGGTAATATTGGCTTTTATCCAGGAAATCTGAGAACTCATGCGAAGAGAAATTGCAGGAATCCTGTTCTTTTTTCTTGTGGTTCTGACGCTGGCGAGCCTTCTTTCCCACAGTCCCGACGATCCTTCGGTTCACCACGCGGCGGAAGTGGAAAAAATCCACAACCTCTTCGGACTGTTGGGGGCGCACCTGTCGGGTATTTTAATCGGCCTCTTCGGTCTTGGCGCGTTCTGGATACCTGCCCTTCTGATGCTGGGAAGCATTCAGCTGTTCGGACGCCAAAAGGTCAAGAACATATACATAGCCGTTTCGATTGTCGGCGCGATTATTCTCGTCGTTTCCTCCGGAAGCCTTTTCGCCGTCCGTCAGGACCATTATGTGCTTTTCGGCTCGAAATTTTCATCGGGCGGAATGATCGGCATTCCGTTCAAAACCTTCCTCCAAAAGATCGCCAATCCAGTCGGAGGAACAATGATGCTTGGCGTGTTGTGGATCATCGGCCTGATGATGGCAACCGGCGTTTCTCTGTGTTCCCTTTTGAAATCCGTATGGCGCGGAGGTTTGACTACCGGCGTCAAGGCCAAAAACGGCATAAAAATCATAGCCGAAAAAAGAAAAACCGTTAAAGAAAAGAAAAACATCAAGAAACCCCAAAAAGAGAACAATACCGAAAAGCAGGCCGAAATCAAAATAATCGCGACTCCTCCCTCTCCGAAGATCAAGCCCGTGCCGAAACCGAAACAGGAGACGCCCGATTTCATGAAGTCGGACGAAAAGTTCCAGTTGCCGCATCTCGATTTTCTGAAAGACCCGGAACCGACTCGGAATACGCCGGACGACGAAAATTTGATGAGACAATCCAAGCTTCTGGAAAAGAAGCTTGAAGATTTCGGCGTCAAGGGAAATGTAGTGGCCATTACGCCAGGCCCCGTGATTACCACTTTCGAATACGCCCCCGCGCCAGGGGTCAAGATCAACAAGGTCGTCAACTTGTCCGACGACTTGGCGCTCGCCCTGCGAGCCTTGAGCATTCGAATCGTCGCGCCCATCCCGGGCAAAGCCGTGATCGGCATCGAAATTCCGAATACCGTCAGGGATATCGTTCGTTTCAAGGATTCCGCGATTTCCCAGGAGTTCGACAAAGCCAAATCGAAGTTGACCCTGTGCCTGGGAAAAGACATTGTGGGCAACCCGGTGGTGGCCGACCTGGCCAAGATGCCCCACCTTCTCATCGCCGGCGCCACCGGCACGGGAAAGAGCGTCGGTTTGAACGCCATGATCTGCAGCATCTTGTACAAGGCCGCTCCGGAGGAGGTCAAATTCATCATGGTCGATCCAAAACGAATCGAACTTTCCTCCTACGACGGCATTCCTCACCTGATTACTCCTGTGGTCACCGACGTCAAAAAAGCCACCAACGCACTTTTTTGGGCCGTGAAAGAGATGGAGAGGCGCTACGGACTGCTTTCCGAAAAACGCGTCCGCAACATCGCCCAATACAACCAGAAAATCGACAAGGAAAGGCAGGGAAAACCGAAAAAGGAGGAGAAACCTCCCAAGGCCAAAACCGCCGAGGACGCGAACGAAATCGCCGGGTCGGAAGAAAGCGCGGACTCGAACGGAAACGAAAAAAATTCTGTCGAAACTCCTGCCGCAGCGGAAAAGCTGCCTTTCATCGTCATTATCATAGACGAACTTGCCGATCTGATGATGGTTACGTCCAAGGACGTGGAATTCGCGCTGACCCGCCTAGCCCAGATGGCCCGCGCGTCCGGAATCCATCTGATCCTGGCTACCCAGAGGCCCTCCGTGGACGTGCTTACCGGAATCATCAAAGCCAACTTCCCCACCAGACTGACTTTTCAGGTTTCGTCCAGGATCGATTCCCGCACCATCATCGACTCCAACGGCGCCGAGCAGTTGCTGGGAAGCGGAGACATGCTGTTTCTGCCGCCCGGCACGGCTCGTCTTCAAAGGATTCACGGAGCTTATATCACCGAAGAGGAAATCGCCCTGATAACCGAATTTCTGAAAGACCAGAAGGAGCCCGAATACGACGAATCCGTGACCGAAGCCCCGTCGGAAGAGAAAGAGGAACTCGGCGAGGAAGACTACGACGAACGCTACGACGACGCCGTGGCCCTCGTCACCAAGAACGGCCAGGCCTCCATCTCCATGATCCAGCGCCATCTCAGGATCGGCTACAACCGCGCCGCGCGAATCATAGAAGTCATGGAAAAGGAGGGAATAGTAGGGCCATCCGACGGCGCCAAGCCACGAGAGGTACTTGTGCGGGGATACGACGAAATACCTTGATCGGCGCTGTTCCCCCTCTTGATCCAAGACATCATTTCATCTTCCCCAAAACCGCCCCGGCGATGGTATTCTTCTGGATTTCCTTGGTACCCTCGTAGATTTCGGTAATTTTGGCGTCGCGGTAGAAACGTTCGACTTCGTATTCGAGCATGTAGCCGTAGCCGCCTAAAAGTTGGATAGCTTCGTCGGCCACCTCGACGGCGGCTCTGGCCGCGTACATTTTCGCCATGGAGGTCAGTTTCGGGTCGATGCGCCCTTGATCGAAGTTCCAAGCGGCCTTGTACGTGATCAGCCTCGCCAGTTCGATCTTCGTGGCCATATCCGCTATTTTGTGCTGATTCGCCTGAAACTGGCCGATTTTCTTTCCGAACTGCTCCCGCTGCCTGACGTAGTCCAGCGCTCTGTCGAAAGCGCCCTGCGCCGTCCCTAGCGCCTGAGCCGCAACCAAAATCCGGCTTTCGTCGAAAAATTCCAGAACTTGGTAGAAACCTTTGCCCTCTTTGCCGATAAGGTTGCTTAACGGTACGCGGACGTTCTTGAAAGTCACCTCCGCCGTGGACATCATGTGGATTCCCATCTTGTCGCCGATTTCGGTCGCGGTCACGCCTGGAGCGTCGGCTTCGACCAGGATCATGCTTTGCCCCCGGTGGCTCGGTTCGATTTGGTCGTCGGTCTGGCACAGCACGGAGAAGAAACTCGCCAAACACCCGTTGGTGATGAAAGTCTTGACACCGTTAATCACCCATTCGCCGCCGTCTTTCACCGCAGTCGTGTCCATGCGGGTTATGTCGGACCCATGGTCCGGCTCGGTAAAGCACCCCCCGCAAAGCATCTCTCCCAAGGCGACTTTCGGCAAGTATTTTTCCTTCATTTCCTCGGAGCCGAACCGGAGAAGATTTTCGGCGGCGAAACTGGCAAGAATCACTGCGGCTCCGATGCCGGAGTCCCTTCGGCAAAACTCCTCGGCCACCAGGATGTTTTCCAAAACTCCCAGTCCTTGCCCCTCGTATTTTTCCGGAAAATGGATCCCGATAAATCCCAGTTCCGCCGCCTTTTTCCAGATTTGGCGGGGAAACTCGTGCTTTTTCTCCAACTCCAGAGCCAGTTCCTTGTCGAATTCCCCCTTCGCGAAATCCCTGGCCGCCTTCTGAATTTCTTTCTGCGATTTGCTTAATTCAAAATCCATTTTTTCTACCCCCTTCGGTTGAGAATTGATAAGCGCGCTCCTGACAAGAGAGGTATCACATCGCGGCCTCGACATGCAAGAGGCGGTCGGTCTTCCCGTAATTTTTAGCAAGCGTCTCGATTTAAAAGTTTCTTGACTGTCAGTTGCAACTGTCCTAAATAACCCTTAATTTGTTGTCGATCAAAAATCTCCGGGCATCGGCGCCGATTTTTCGGACAAAAACGTTTTTTCGAATATCGGTGGGCCGGGATGCAAGGATATTGGCAGGACAACGATTTTCAACCGCATTAATTACGAAACAGGGAGTCTGTAATCATGGCATTCACAGTTGCATTGGCCGGAAAAGGCGGAACGGGAAAAACCACGGTGGCCGGTTTGTTGATAAAATATCTCCAGAACAAGGGCAAAACGCCTATTTTGGCGGTCGATGCCGACGCGAACGCGAACTTGAACGAGGTTTTGGGGATGGACGTTTGCGAAACCCTAGGCGAAGCCCGGGAGCAGATGAAAAAAGGACAGGTGCCCAGCGGCATGACCAAGGACGTGTTCATGGACATGAAGCTGCAGCAGGCGGTCATCGAGGCCGAAGGGTACGATCTCATCGTAATGGGCCAGCCCGAGGGGCAAGGATGCTATTGCGCGGCCAACTCGCTTCTGGCCGGCTTTCTGGAAAAACTGACCGACAACTATCCCTATATCGTCATGGACAACGAGGCCGGGATGGAGCATATCAGCCGCTTGACCACCAAGGACGTCAACGTTCTTCTGATCGTTTCCGACACCTCCAGGAGATCTATCCAGGCGGCGGTTCGAATCAACAAGCTGGCGAAGGAACTGAACATCGGCGTGGGCAAAAGCTTCTTGGTCATCAACCAGGCCAAAAACGGCAGCGCTTCGGAAGAAGTCGCCAAACTGCTCGAGGAGGAAGACCTCGAGTTGATCGGAACGATACCCGAGGACGACAGCGTCTACGAGTACGATCTTAAGGGAAAACCGACCGTCGAAATTCCGGAGGACAACCGAGCGGTAAAGGCCGCCTTCGAGATATTCGATAAAATAGTCGAATAGCTTTCCGAACACTTTTTCCCCACAGGTTGCGCTCATTATGAACAAAACGGGTTTTTTGTACGACGAAAGATACCTGCTCCACGATACCGGAATCTACCATCCCGAAACGTCGGACAGGCTGTTAGCCATATACAAGGGAATCCAGGAAGGCGGGTTGCTCGACAAAGTCAGGCTTCTCAAGGCTTCCCGGGCGGAATCGAAATGGATCGAGACGGTCCATTCGAAAGCGTACATTCGGCGGTTCGAGGAGGTTTGCCTTTGCGGCAACAATCATATGGACAGCACGGACAACCAAATGTGTACGGAGACCTATGAAACCGCCTTTCTGGCCGTTGGCGGCATTTTGGAGGCCGCCAGGCTGGTGATGGAGGGCGAACTCGACAACGTCTTCTGCGCCGTGAGGCCGCCGGGGCACCATGCGGAGAAATCGGAGGCCATGGGTTTCTGCTATTTCAACAACGTGGCGATCTGCGCCAAATATCTGCAAATGGAGTTTGGAATCGAGAGGATCGGCATCGTCGATTTCGACGTCCATCACGGAAACGCCACTCAGCACATGTTCGAACACGACCCTACCGTTTTCTACTATTCCGTTCACGAACACCCGTCGTTCGCGTTTCCCGGAACCGGCCGCGAATTCGAGCAAGGCTCCGGGAAAGGTTTCGGTTTCACCAAGAATTCTCCCGCGCTTCCGGGACAGGGCGACCACGAATACAAACAAATCGTCCAAAGGGACCTCCTCCCCGCCTTCGAAAGGTTCAAGCCGGAAATGATCATCCTGTCCACCGGTTTCGACGGCCATTGCGAAGACGACATGTCCGGGATCATGCTGACCACGGAATGGTACGACTGGATGATGGAGCAAATGGCGGCGATGGCGGAAAAATATACGAAGGGCCGTTTGATCAGCGTCCTGGAGGGCGGCTATTGCCTTAAAGTCCTGCCCGAACTGGCCAGAAATCACCTCAAGGCGTTGCTCGGGGAAAAATAGCGAAGCGCTTGTCTAAACCAAACATCGACGTTAAAAATCGAAGGGGGATAGGTTCAAATGTTTGTCAGCAAATCCATGACCCGAAAACTGATCACCATCGGCGGAGAGACCGGCATTCTGGAGATCAGGAAACTTATGGACGAAAAAAAGATACGGCACGTTCCCGTGATCGACGATTCCGGCATTCTTCTGGGAATGGTCACCGACCGCGACGTTCGCAGCGCAATGCCCGCGTTGGCGATCGACGACTTCAACAGCAAGGAGGCCAGGGAAAAGCTGTCCGAGATAAAAGCCGAAGACATCATGACCTCCGACTTGATCACGGTCTCTCCCGCGTACACGCTCCAAGACGTGCTTATTCTGTTTCAGCGACACCATGTCGGGGCTTTTCCGGTCGTCGACGACGAAAAACGTCTGAAGGGAATAATATCCACGCGCGATTTGCTCAGAGCGTTCGTCAACGTAATGGGCATCGGCGAACCGGGCGTTTTGGTATGCATTGTGGCCGAACATAAAATCGGACAGATGAAGAAAATAGTGGATATTATAACCTCGGAAAACGTCTCTATGGGAAGCATTTTGGTCGCGAGGCATTGGGAAGAGGGCAAGCGGGCGGTTTTCCCGTACTTGTTGACGAACAACGCGGCAAGGGTGAAAAAGAAGCTCCAGGAAGCGGGGTTCGAACTTTTGGATCCCATGAAATGGTACCTGGACCAGCTTCCGCATAATGAATAGCGTCGAAAGCTCCGAAATCTCCTATAGAGAAGATGCCGGTCGAAGACCGTACGGCGACCTTTATATATATTACCTGGAGGGCAGAGCGCCGTCGGCATCCTCTTTCTTCGACAGTCGGTTCATCGGGAATTGGGAGGAGGAAGGTTTCTCGTTTCTGTTCTTTTCGAAACCGGCCGACGAGGACGTCTCGAAATTCCTCGAATCGCAAAAGGGTTTGAAGCTCGTCGATCGGTACCGAATGACATACGACGAGTGGCAGGGCGGCAGGTTTTCCTCCATGGAGATCGGCGGGTTCCTGATCGCGCCTCCCTGGGAAGAGATCCGAGAGGAACGGCTGGCCGGGAAGCTGAAAAAAATCGTATTGGATCCCGGAGTTGTTTTCGGCAACGGATTGCACGCGACAACGCGGGATTGCATCGAAGCCTTGGAATTGATATATACTCGTGCCAAGTGCGACACAGCACTTGATTTGGGCTGCGGAACGGGAATCTTGGCTTTGGCGGCGGCAACCTTGGGATGCCGCAGATGCCTTGCCGCTGATTTCAATTTGCTGGCGGTTCGAACCGCCCGGGAAAATATCGGTTTGAACGCGATGGAGGACAAAATCGTCGCGATCCAGGGAAACGCGTTGGATTTCGTCGATGCACCGTCGGAACTGATAATCGCCAATATCCATTACGACGTAATGAAGAGACTTTTGGAATCCGAGGGCTTTTACCGGAAAAGGTGGTTCGTGCTATCGGGCCTCTTGCGAAGCCAAGCCAGGGACGCGGCGTCGCAACTGGAGAGACGAGGAGTGACAATTTCCAAGAGATGGGAGAGGGACGGCGTTTGGCATACGTTCATGGGTGGGATTGACTGAAACGACAACCTGCCCTGTCGAATCGGAAGGTCTGAGATGATTATAACATGTTGGGGTTCCAGAGGTTCGATTCCAGTTTCCGGAAAAGAATACATAAAATACGGGGGAGAGACCACCTGCATCGAGATCGCCGCTCGCAGCGGCGATTTGATTATAATCGACGCCGGTACCGGAATCAGAAAGCTTGGAATCAAATTGATGGAGGAACAGCGCCGCGACTACAATCTCCTTTTCACCCACGCTCATTGGGACCACCTCATGGGTTTTCCATTCTTCAAGCCCCTTTACAGTCGGAAAACCAAAATCCGGATGCAACGCTGCCCCTTTCCAAGCCGTTACGTGGAAATGATGCTGTCGAAAGTTATGGATCCCCCGAACTTTCCCGTGAGATATTCCGACATAAAAGCGAATATAATCTACGAGGAAAGCTGTCCCCTTCAATTCGAAATCGGTTCGGTTACCGTGGTTCCCGTGCCGTTGAGCCATCCTAACAAAGGAAGCGGCTACAAGTTCATCGAGGACGGAAAATCGTTCGTGTTTCTGACCGACAACGAACTCGGCTACGTTCATCCGGGAGGACTTCGATTCGACGATTATTTGGAGTTTTGCGCCGAAGCGGACCTGCTGATCCATGACGCCGAGTACACCCCCGAGGAATACAAGGCCACAATGGAATGGGGCCACTCTTCCTATACTGAGGCCTTGGAGTTGGCCTTCCAAGCCGGAGTCAAAGAATTCGGCCTGTTCCATTTGAACCAGGAGCGCACGGACGACCAAGCCGACGCGATTTTGGCCGAATGCCTGAAAACCATCGACGACAGAGGCTCGTCTCTCGAGTGCGACATCGTAAGGACGGGTTCCGTGTTCGAATTGTAGGAGTCTTTTATGGTGGATTTGATCGAACTGACGGCAAAATATCTTTCCTCCGCGCGGAAAGCCGTGGCCTTGACCGGCGCGGGGATCTCGGTCGAGAGCGGCATTCCTCCGTTCAGAGGAAAGGGGGGCGTGTGGGAAAAATTCGATCCCATGGAATACGCCTCCATCGACGCGTTCATGAGGGACCCGGCGAAAGTGTGGGACGTGCTTCTCCGCGAACTTAAAACTGTGGTCGATAAGGCGGTTCCCAACGACGCCCACACAGGCCTTGCCTCCTTGGAGCGAATGGGAATAATGTCCACGGTGATTACCCAGAACGTGGACGGGCTCCACCAGCTGGCCGGCAGTACGGACGTCATCGAGTTCCACGGCACTTTCGCGCATCACCGTTGCCTCGAATGCGACGAACGAATCGATACGCGAAGCCTCGTTCTTTCCGAAATTCCGCCCCGGTGCCGATGCGGCGGGATTTATCGCCCCGAATGCGTCTTTTTCGGAGAACCGATTCCCCAACTGGCAATGCAACGGTCTCTCGAAGCCGCCTCCACATGCGACGCGATGCTGGTGGTGGGGACCTCCGCAGTCGTTCAACCCGTAGCTTTCATTCCTGCAATAGCCAAGCGCGCCGGAGCGAAAATCATCGAGATAAACCCTGAACCCACGCCGCTTACCGGCAATATCGGCGATCACATCCTAAAGGGAAAAGCCGGAGAGACTATGAACCGGTTGGTGGCCGCCGTGGAACGGATTCGCAAACAAAGCAGCTGAACCTTTGAAATCATACGGAGACCGATTTGACGAAAAATCCCGAAACAGTCAAAACGCCCGAGAGCTGGGTAATTGCCATATCGTTGATTCCTCCCTCTTTGAAAGACAATACGGCGGACGCCGACCGCCTGGCCGGAGCATTGAAGCGCGAACTCGGTGTCGATTTCATTGAAATCGACTTGGCAATGGCGCGAATGCTTCCGGATTTTCTCCGCAAATGCGATTACAAAGCGCGCTGCGTCGTATTCAAGGACCGTGGACGATACGTGTTGGCGGGCGTGGCCGACGCCTTTTCCGACGAGACGCTCGCCGGACTGGCCGTCGATCTGGGTACCTCTCGGGTAGTTTTGCGGCTCGTCGATCTGGCCGATGGAAAAGCGCTGGCGGAATCCGCGTTCGACAATCCCCAAGGGGAAATCGGTCCCGATATCTTGGTACGCATCCATTTCGCGGAGACGAAAGACGGCCTGCATCGGTTGAACCGCCTGATCGTGGACGGACTGAACCGCGAAATGAAAAGCCTGTGCGATAAATGCGGCATATCGCCGCAAAACGTGCATTTGATCACAGTGGCGGGAAATACTGCCATGACGCACCTTTTTTTGAAATTGCCTCCCCGGTGGATTATTCGCGAACCGTACATTCCCGCCGCGAACCGTCCCGGACTGGCCAAGGCGGCGGAGATCGGCCTTGCCGCCAATCCTTTCGCAAGAGTAATGACCTTTCCCAACATCGGGAGCTATTTCGGCGGAGACCTGATCGCGGGCATACTTTATTCAGGGTTGAACAAGATCGAGGAGACCTCCATCCTGGTCGATGTGGGCACCAACGCCGAAGTGGTCCTGGGAAACAAGCACTGGCTGATAGCTTGCGCAGGAGCGGCGGGTCCGGCGCTGGAAAGCGGGGTGACCCGCATGGGCATGATGGCCGGACCGGGGGTGATCGACAGGATCAAGATCGATCCGGAAACGAAAGCATTCTCCATCCACGCCATCGAAGACGAAACTCCTCGCGGAATATGCGGTTCCGGTTTGATCGACCTGGCCGCGCAACTGTTTCTAGCCGGCATGATGGACGTTCGGGGAAAACTTGTTCCATCGGCCTGCGGCAAGCGGCTGAGGGAGGTCGACGGTCTGGCGCACCTGACTGTGGTCGATTCGAAGGATTCCGCGACCGGAGAGGATTTGACGATCAGCCAAGCGGATCTTGACAGTCTTGTGCGCAGCAAGGCAGCCATGTTCACCATCCTGGAAACCATCGCCGGCACCGTCGGCATGAACGCGACGGAATTGTCCAAGTTCTACGTGGCCGGAACGTTCGGGTCCTTCATCGATCCCCGCTCCGCCATCTCCATCGGAATGCTTCCCGACCTTCCGCTGGAATCCTACCAGGCCATCGGAAACAGCTCCCTCGGAGGAGCGACAATGGTTCTGACCCGGCCGTCGGCGGTCGACCAAATTGATGGAATACGAGACCGCATTACCTATATGGAACTTAACGTGAACCAAGATTTCATGAACCGGTTCAGCGCCGCCAAGTTCATTCCGCATACCGATCCGGGAAGGTTTCCGTCCGTGGTCCGAAAACTCTCCGTTTCCTCAGCCTAGTCGTCATGGCAACGCATATTCTCCGTTGGCAGCGCAACAGCTTTGCCATTGACAGAACCGGCAATCCTTGATACAGATACCCTCGATTCAAAGGGATTCACCAATTTTTTCATTTTTTTGTTTTTCAAAAAAAACCGAAAGGAGGTGAAACGCGAATATGAATAAAAAACAGCTGTCTCTGGCCATTTTGATGGTTGGGATTGCGATCCTTTTCGTAGCGGG
Source organism: uncultured Desulfobacteraceae bacterium (assembly GCA_964575975.1). Classification (GTDB taxonomy): domain Bacteria; phylum Desulfobacterota; class Desulfobacteria; order Desulfobacterales; family SKZT01. Next base: position 11,672 of record CAZNTU010000006.1, on the reverse strand, counting down.
AAGCCTTGTCGCGGCGGATAATTTTCCGTCCGTGATTAAAATGGAATCCAAAGGCTACGAGAAGCATACCAAAGGTATCGTCGAGTTTTCCCACGAGAAACACGTCGACGAATACAAGGCTACCTGCGGCGGATGCCATCACGACGAGCAAGGCAAACCGTTGACGGATCTTAAGAAGGGCGACGATGTCCAAAGTTGCATCGAGTGTCACAGCAAGCCCGGCGAAAAGCCCAAAGGCAAGGATGCTCCGAAACTGAGCAAGAAAGAAGAACTTGAGTATCATGCCGAGGCGATTCACGACAATTGCATAACTTGCCACAAGGCGTTCAACAAGGAAAAGAACACCAAAGACGCCCCGACAACCTGCACCAAGTGCCATCCGAAAGAGGAAAAGTAGCAGGATAATTGAAACGAGACTGTAAAAAGGGCGAACGCTTCTAAGCGTTCGCCCTTTTTTTCCCTCGCCAACTTTCTTTTCCAAAATCCCTCTCCATTGACAAAAAGAAACAGGGAATATTGCGGACCGGTCGAATTTAATCTATAGTATCGACAGGCTTTGAATTCAAAAGGTGACTGTGCATGGAAGCGGATCAAATCAAAGAGGTTTTCGGTCGGCCGGACCAAGTGGAGTTGGATCTTATCGTCAAAAACAACACGTTGATTCTTTGCGAGATCAAATCGTCAATGAGTCACGGCGATGTTTATCTTTTCGACCGAAAGATCGCCTTTTGCGAAAAACGGCACAACCGAAAGGCCGACCGGAAAATCATCATTTCACCCATGGTTGACAAACGGGGGGTGCAGGTTGCCGGAAAGCTGAACATGGAAGTCTACAGCCACTCGACCGACATCGAAAGGATTTGATTTCCCGCGCGGTCCGAGCCTCAACGTATTGCCTTTTCAGTTCCGACGCAGCTTTCAATGATCGTGGCATAGCCCACAAGGGCTATGCTACGGTTTGCGACGGACGGTCGTGAGACTATTCGCCGTCTTTGAAAAAAGCGACTGAATCTTCGTCCATGTCCAGTTTTTTGGCTACCTGCGCGGTTTTTCCGCGAAATGCTTTCATTTGTTTTTTTTCTAGGCCCTGGGCTCGGGGCGATTCCACGTTGATGAAATCAAGGGGCTTTCCGTTCTTGAAGAATCTGAAGTCCAGGTGCGGGCCCGTGGCCAAACCGGTGCTTCCCACGTACCCGATGACATCGCCCTGCCGCACCCTTTTTCCGGGGCGGGCGCCTTTGGCGATTCGGGAAAGATGCATGTACTGGGTCGTGTATTCCCGGTTATGTCTTACCTTGATGTACTTTCCTTCCGCGTTTCCTTCACCCACCTGCAGGATGGTTCCGTCTCCCACGGTCATAACCGGCGTACCCGTCGGAGCCGCGTAATCGATTCCCAGGTGCTTCCTGTAGACCTTCAAAATAGGGTGGAACCTTCTATGAGTATATCCGGAGGATATCCGGACGAATTTTATTGGCGCCTTCAGAAAGGCGCTTTTCATGTTTTGCCCGTTTTCGTCGAAATATTGACCGTCGCCATCGTTTTCGAAATAAAACGCATCGAACGGTTTCCCGTCGCGAACGAACCTGGCGGCCAAAATTTTCCCCGGTCCCGCCGATTTTTCTTTCACGAACTTTTCTTCGTAAATTATCTGGAACCGGTCGCCTTTTTGCAAATGATGAAAATCGACCGTCCACGCGTAAATTTCGGACAGATCCGCGACAAGGGAGACGTCTATGTTTCGTTTTGCGCAATCGGCCCACAGAGACGTTTCGATTTCTCCGCAAACCGACGCAATCCGAGTCTCGATTTTTTTCGATCCCCGATAGACTTTCACCGGTTCCTCAAGGTCGAAAACGACAAACTCCACGGGATCTATTTCGTAAACGAAATGGGAAATACGCGATTCCCCTTCCGACATTCCCGACCGCCTGACAATCCCGCAAAGGTTTCCCTCTTTCATGCGGCGCACGTCGAAAGCAGGTTCGGCCTTTTTCGCAACCTCCGCTATTGTCGAGGCGGGAACCTCTCTTTCCCTCAAAACGTCGGCCAAGGTCTCGCCCGAACCAAGATTTAAATATTCGATCTCGGCTCCGGCCATTGCGATTCCGTAAAGAGTCTTCTGTTTTTCGGCGACATATTGATCGGGAATCCCGATTATTTCCTCGGATTCGTCGAACATGATCGACGAAGTCTCAAGCGGATGAATCCAAACAAGAGTAAACACCAGCGACGCTGCAAACGTATTGATTAAATGATGGAATTTCATTTCTTGCGACGACCTTTTTTTCTGAAGCATTATTCATAATAAAACGGGACCGATTTATCATACTTTTCGAAAAGTTACCACAGGCAATCGAACAAGAAGAGATTCGCCATAACATCATTGGGATGTGCTTTCGCTAAATCACAGGAAAAACCTGGCAACGGCATTTATCGCAAAAAGGAGGAAAAATCCAATTGTTTCGGATCAGCGCGCTTTCCTTTTCGTCTTTCAAGAGCCCTTCGACGCTAATCAACGAAGGAAACGGCTTGTCGGGCAGAACCAAGCCGGGCTTTTTCGGCTTCCCGGAGGCCGCGAGAACCTTCTCTACCGACATGCGAGTCCCGTCCAGATGCATGCAAACATCGCAAGTAGTCGCGTCCATCATTCCCTTGACGACAAAATGCTCGACACCGTGGCGGGCGAACAATAGAACGGACATAAAGTGCCACATGCGGACAGCCACTGCAGATTCGCACTTTTTGAAAATAGAGATGTATTCGGGATACAAGCTCAGGCGGGACCGCGCGTCGAACGGCGCCTGGGTGGCAACGGCCTCTGTTTCGTTGTCGATAATTTTGTCGGCGTAATTTTCGACGATTTTAACGGACGAAACAACGGAAGGATGAAGAAAAGCATCATGATACTCGGAGCAGAACCAGGCGATGGACTTGGAAGTTTTTTCCATGTCCCGCTTTTGTTCCAAGCGGTTTTTCATCTCTTGCAAGTCGCGTTCGAGCCCCTTGATCATGGCTTGTACCCCCCAACCCCCGGTACAACAGTATTTCTCGACGACGTGAATGCATGATTCCGCAAGCTCCACATTCTCCTCGTCCAAATAGTTTCTGATAAAAGAAACGACTTTTTTAAATGAAATATTTCTTTTCTCCGCAAATTTTCCAAGGACATAGACAAACGCGCGATGGTTCAGGCCGTATCTTTCCATGATCTCCCCGTCTGTAAGCCGCCCGTCTGCAATGTCTTTGAAAAGTTCTCGAACGGGTATCTTTCGCTTTTTGTCCAAGCTTGCTCGAACCCTCCTTGGAATTTCCAGGCAATTTATAAAGTCAATATTCCTCTTGCAGTCGTTTTTTCCCTTTTATTGCTAATTAAAAGGACATCGACTCGCAAGAAATCCTTCTTTTTCCAAACGGATCAATATAGATTCTCGATGCAGGAAAGTCAAAAGGTAAAAAATCGGAAGGTTCCCGGCCGCATCGGGTTGGAAACCAAGGCCGACGAGTCGAAAGAGCAATGTCTCCGGGTGCGATAGACCACGATGTGGATCAAACCTCGCGCGCGCATCAAGTCGCAGGCGCGAGTCGCTGTTTTTTGCGACGCTTGTACTGAACGAACCAGATCAGCGCGTAGAGCGCCAACGCCGGGATGTACACGAATTCCTTCGGCGGACGGTCGGTCGGCATTTGCACATACAGAATCTCTTGGTCGAAACTCAACCCCGCCTTTTCGGCCGGGCTGGCGAAAACCACGTTGTCGATCAGAATTTTTCCGTCCTCCTCTCGGATTTCGATTCCCGTCGCGTTCAGTTTTTCCATTCCGGTCGATCCTTTTCCCACGGGTATCATGACCGCCAGCGTGTACGTACGTCCATCGACAAAGCTTTCGCCTTGAACGGTCAGCCTCAACTGCCTCCCGGAACTCATTTCGGCTACTGTTTCCACGAGTTCCGACGGCGGTCTCTGCTCGAGAGGCGGGTGTATCATGTCCCACCAGAACCCCGGGCGCAACAACGAAAAGGCAACGATCATCAATCCGACGGTTTCCCAGACGCGGCTTTTGGTCAGGAAATATCCTTGCGTGCCGGCCGCGAACGCCAGCATTGCAATAACGGCCGAAACAACCACGACGAAAAGGTGAAACCACGTGTCGATCCCGATGAGCAGAAGTTGCGTGTTGAAAATGAAGATGAAGGGCAACACGGCCGTTCTAATGTCGTAGGCGAACCCTTGGATGCCGGTTCGGATCGGGTCTCCACCCGATATTCCGGCGGCGGCGAACGCCGCCAGTCCCACGGGAGGAGTGTCGTCGGCAAGAATCCCGAAATAGAACACGAACAGATGCACAGCGATGAGAGGAACGATCAGCCCGCTTTGCGCGGCCAAGGTGACGATCACCGGCGCCATGAGCGAGGAAACCACGATGTAGTTGGCCGTGGTGGGAAGACCCATTCCGAGAATCAAGCTGATGACCGCGGTGAAAAGGAGAGTCAGGATGATGTTTCCGCCCGATATGAATTCCACGAATTCGGTCATAACCAGCCCGATGCCCGTCAGAGTAATTGTGCCGACGACGATGCCGGCCGCCGAAGTGGCCACGCCGATGCCGATCATGTTTTTTCCGCCCGCCACCATTCCCAGTATCAATTCCCGCGGCCCCCTTGCGAACGAAAATTCTTCGGTTTTCGCTTTTCGGAAGGCGCCTTTCAAAGGCCACTGGGTGAGTACGATAAACATGAGCAACACAGTGGCCCAGTATGCGGAGAGAGCGGGAGACAACCTTTCCACTACCAAGCACCACATGAGCACCACGATGGGCAAAAGAAAATAGTATCCGGCCTGTGCGGTGGGGCCAAGCAAGGGAAGCTCCTTGATTTCATGGCTCTTGTCCAATTCGGGTACTCTGGAAGCAAGCCAAATCAGAAGCACGTAGACGGCCATAAGGAGCACCACGACCACGTATATGGCAGCCTCGCCCGTCACGGTCTTTATCCAACCCAATCCGTAATAGGTGACTCCTGCCAGTATAATCAAAAATAAAACGGTCAAGACAAAGGTCAGCGCCTGCCGGCCGATAGGATAAGAAACCGGCTTCTCCATCCGCTTCAACCCCAGCTTGCAGGCTTCCAAGTGGACGATGTAAAACAGGGCGATATAGGAAACAACGGCCGGAAGAAACGCGTGCTTTATGACCTGAATATAGGAAATCCCCACGTATTCGACCATAAGAAACGCGGCGGCGCCCATGACGGGGGGCATGAGTTGGCCGTTGGTGGAGCACGCCACCTCGACCGCCCCCGCCTTTTCGGGCGCGAAACCGACCTTCTTCATCAATGGAATCGTGAACGTGCCGGTGGTGACGACATTTGCGATCGAAGATCCCGATACCATCCCGGTCAGCCCCGACGAGACGACCGCAGCCTTGGCGGGTCCCCCACGGAGGTGTCCAAGCCCCGCGAACGCGACCCGGATAAAGTAGTTGCCCGCTCCCGCCGACTCCAAAATGGCGCCGAACAGGACGAACATGAAAACCATGCTGGTCGAAACGCCAAGCGCCACGCCGAAAACTCCCTCGGTGGACAGCCAGTAGTGAGACATTCCCTTCGCCAGACTGGCCCCCTTGTGCGAAATGACGGCCGGCATATAAGGGCCTGCGAAGGTGTAGACGATAAAAACGGTTGCGACGACCATCAAAGGCGGACCCAATGCGCGACGAGTAGCTTCCAGGAGCAGAATCAGGCCGACGACGGAAACGATCAAATCCATTCGCGTCGGCATTCCCGGCCGGTTCGCCAGTTGGTCGTAGAAAACGAACAAATACGCAGCGCAAAAGGCCGCGATCAAAGCCAGGACCCAATCTTGCACCGGAATGTGATCCCTGGGGGAATTTCTGAAAGTCGGGTACACGGTATAGGAGAGAAAAATTGCGAAGGCCAAATGAATAGCCCGGGCTTCGGTCGAGTTGAACACCCCGAAACCCAACATAAAAGGCAGAGGCGACGAGTACCAGAGTTGGAAGAGCGTCCAGCAAAACGGTACTGCGAAGAGGATCGTCTTGGGAACGGCGCCGGTCGGATTCCGCGCGCCCGTATCCGTTTCCGCGATCATTTTCCGGAGCTTTTCCTTTGGGGTAAGGCTTCCTGTGCTTTCGGCCATTGCGACGATTCCTTCCGGCAAAAATTAAAAAAGCGCGCGGCGACCGCGCGCTTTCATTTTCCGTTTACTTCTCCATTAGGCCCGCTTCCTTGTAGTATTTGACAGCCCCTTCGTGCAAGGGCGCGGAAAGCGCGTCTTTGACCATTTCTTCCTTTTTCAGGTTTTCGAAAGCCGGGTGGAGTTTCTTGAATTCCTCGAAGTTTTCAAAAACAGCTTTGGTCACGTTGTATACTATGTCATCCGATACCTTCGAAGAGGTCACGAGCGTGGCCGCCACGCCGAAAGTCTGAACGTCCTGGTCGGTCCCTCGGTACATGCCGCCCGGAATGGTGGCCTTCCTGTAGTAGGGGTTCTCCTCGACAAGCTTGTCGATTTCCGGACCTGTGACGTTCACCAGAGTCGAGTCGCACGAGGTGGCAGCTTCTTGGATGGAGCCGCTCGGATGTCCGACGGTGAAAACAAAGGCGTCGATGTTGTTGTCGCAAAGCGCCTGAGATTGCTCGGCGGATTTCAGCTCGCTGGCGAATTTGAAGTCGTTCTTGGTCCAACCCATCTTTTCCATGACCACTTCCATGGTTCCGCGCTGCCCCGAACCGGGATTGCCGATGTTGACGCGTTTGCCTTTCAAGTCCTGGAAATTCTTGATTCCCGAATCTTGGCGGGCGACGACCGTAAACGGCTCGGGATGGATACTGAATATGGCGCGCAAATCCTTGTTTGGACCGGCTTCGGAGAATTTGCTGGTGCCGTGGTACGCATGGTGTTGCCAATCGGATTGGGCGACGCCCATATCCAATTCGCCTTCCCTTATCATGTTCAAATTATATTCGGAGCCGCCCGTGCTTTCAACAGAGCAGCGTATCCCGTGTTCCTTTCGGCCTTGGTTCACCAGACGGCAAATGGCCCCTCCCGTGGGATAATAAACGCCCGTCACCCCACCCGTGCCAATGGTGATGAACTTCTGTCCCTGCTTTTCCTGCGCCTGGACCGGCTGGTCGGCCACGAAAAGGCCCGAGCCGAAAATCACGGCGATTGCAATCACGATGGTCTTTTTCATTGGTCTCCTCCTATAATTGTGTCGTTGTTGAATTGGCAAGCCACATTTTTCCGTCTAACAATTGCTTTCCAAACAATCCCTCCTTTCCACGGCTTGAAATCGTTTCGACCGCCAGGTAGATCAACGGGTTCGACCCCGCCTATCGCCCTTGCCTTGAATATTCATTCGCGGATTTGCCTCAAGGCATCCGGTTCATTTTGTTCGATTCCGGAAAAAGCGAAAATATTCGACCGAAAAAATTAGATCTTTGCGGGAGCGGGACGAGGCCGGTTCGATTCCGATCATGGATTATTGCCTGCGCGCGCCGATTGCTGATTGTTATCTAAACGTATATGCAGTGTCAACCAAAAAAACATTCAAGCTTAGTACATGAATCGCGTTCATAAAAAAGAAGGGCGTTAAATCTCGGGACGAAGAAACGAAAAAGCCGAACTTCCCGTATTCTTCGGGAAGCTCGGCTTTTTGAAAGGACGAATAGTCAGGATATCCTATTGGATTACGAGTGCCTCCACCGCCAAGGCGACAACGGTATGGATCTGAACGCCGAGATCGTAATGTTTGGCGAGTTCGCCCAAGGTCCTGTGGCAGGACAGGCAGGCGGTCGCCACGTGATTGACGTTCGCGGCCTTGATCTGATCCGCCTTGGGCTTCCCGGAAATCATACGCCTCGGCGTGCTGGTGCTGTCCTGGACGATTCCTCCTCCTCCTCCGCAGCATATGCCGTGCTCGCGGTTGGGCGTCAGTTCCACGACTTCCTTGCAGCAAAGGGCCAACAATTCCCTAGGGGCGTCGTACACGCCCGACTTCCTTCCCAAGTTGCACGGGTCGTGGTACGCGACAGGTTCGTCGATGACTTTGCCGAGTTCGATTACGCCCTTCTTGGCCATTTCCAAAGTGAGTTCGGGCATAGAGACAACGTTGAACCGGGGTTTTCGTCCAATCAGCCGTTCCAGTTTGGTCTTCAAAACCAAGAATCCATGGCCGCACTCGGACAACACCAAGTTTTCCGCGCCCAAGTCCTCGGTCGCGTCCACGATCTGAAAGGCCATTTTGCGCATGACCTCGTCGTCTCCAATGAAGTATCCCCAGTTTGTCACGTCGGTATGGCGGCTCGACATGGTCCACGGTTCCTTGAAATTGTAAAAGAGAGTCGCCATGGCGGTCAGATGCATGAGGTTGATTCCCAATTCTCGGGGGTTCGGAAGGTACAGGTATTTCGCGTTATTCTGGTCGTACGGAATCTTCGCCTCGGGGTCTCCCATGTCGTCGGAGAAGTCTTCGCTCAACCATTCGACCGTTTCCACGAACTCCTCTTTCGTGAGTCCGTTCACGTCGCCCATTTCCAGTCTGGTCTTCACGCCCTTCTTCAGATCTTCCGGCATGACTCTCTCCGCCGAGGCAAGCGACCTTGCGCGCCGGACCACATCGTCCATTCTGATCCCCACCGGACATTCCTCGGTGCAACGATTGCACAACATGCAATCCCAGATCATGCCGCTTTCGACCAGAAGCTCGTCCAGCCCCAACTGCGCCATCCGTACCATCTGCCTCGGTACCGGCCCCCCTTCCCCGTCGTACCAGGAGCATCGGGAGCTGCAGACGCCGCAGGTCAAACACTCGGAGATATTGTCCCCCTCCGCGCCTTTGTTCAATTTCGAAAAAAGCGGAGCGTCGTCTTTTAAAATTGCGTTGCTCATTTTCAATTATCCTTTCATTCGGTGTCCGAGACGATTTTTCTGAACTTGTCTGGTTCGTTGGCGGCGACCGGCCGATAGGTCAGCTTGTCGCCCGCCATTTTCAAATCCTCGGCGAGGCCCCCCACGCGCGCTTTCGCGTAGGTTCCGCTTTCCATGGATCGACAGTTGCCTTCGTGGCATCCCGCGACGACCACCCGTTTGGCGCCGTTCAAAAGCGGCGCGAGCATGTTCTCGATGCCGACTCTTCCAGCGCATCTGACCGGTAGGACATGGATTTTGCCGTCCAATTTAAAATCCAACCGCTCGGCCTCCTTTGCGGCGAGAAAAGCCGAACGTTCGCACGCGAAAACGAACGTATCCGCATTCACATTCTCCCCCGAAATGTCTTTGTCGGAAAAAGCCTCTTGCCTGATGGCCTTGGCCGGACAATTGGAAACGCACAGTCCGCATTCGAAACAGGCCTCTTGGACGATTACAGGCTTTGCCGTTTTCTGTAGCATGACGGCCGCATGGGGGCAAACCCTGAGACAGGTCAAGCACTTGATGCATTCGTTTTCGAAGATTCGGGGGGCCTTGCCCGTCGGCACGCCGTTGCGATCCAGGCTATCCAAGCCGGCCAGGATAGCCGCCGCTTCAAACCTCAAATCTTCCTCGTCGCATTCGTCGTGACAGTTCCCGAAAAAGAAAATTCCCTTCCTGGGACTTCCGACCGGCCGATGCCTGCTGTTGGGCGCCTGGATAAATCCCTCGGCGTCCGTTTCCTGCCCGAGAATCCTCGCCAATTCGGCAGTGCCCTCCGCAGGGGCGATTTTTTCGGGGACGACCGCGAGACCGGCCAAAACGGAAATTTCCATGCCCGGCAGCGCTTCGTCTTGGTAAACAATTTTCACCTGCTTGCCCTCGTCCGAAATTACCGGCGCGACCTTTTCGTCCGCCCTCAAAAATTTGACCCCGGCCTTCCTGGCCGCGTCGTAAATTTCCTGTCCCTTCAGTCCGTTGACCAGCATTTTGCGCATCAGGACGTACGCATTCTTCCCTTTTTCCACGAGAGAGGTCGCGGCCTCGAGAACGCCGCGAGCGTCTTCCTTGTGTTCGGGACCGAAATGGTCGAGCCGGAAAACTACCTTTCGAGGTATCTTCTCCTCTGAATAGCTTCGAAATTCGTCGAGGGAGACGATATTTTCGGAAAAAAGACCTCGGTCGGGTTTATCCCTGGAAACGCCGGTGGCTACGACAATGGAGCCCGCGACAATTTTTCGGGCGCCTTCGTCGTTTTCTACGTTCAAAGTGTAATTGCCGACGGAGCCTTCGACGGAAACAAGATTGGCCCCGGATATGGTTTCGATTCGAGTGTCCGCCGCGTCTCCGCTTTTACCGGGATCGATCATAACCAAAGGACGTCCTGTATCGGCAAGGGCTTTTGAAATGGCCAATGCGTCCCTTCCTCCACCCACTACAGCAGTCGGCCTACTGCCGACGGATTCGAAAACGACACCCAAATCCCGCGCAATCCGGTCCGCAGCGATACGACCCTGCTCCATTGAATTCAAAATGTTCATGGGTCCCCGGACCGCCCCTGCCGCGTAGATTTTTTCGGGCAAATCCTTGTCGTCCAAGCTCAGGAATCCCCAAGAATCCGGCTTTGCTCCCGTTTTCGATAAAATTTCGCCCGCGTTTTCGCAAGCGCCCATGCCTACAGACAGAACGATCAAATCGTAGTGACGCGCCTTTCGAACGCCCACCGCCTCGTCCTCGTGGAACAGCGTGACCTTGCCCTCTTGGCGGTTCGAAGCAATCTCCGCCGCCACGCCCTGGACAAGCTTCGCCCGTTTCGACAATTTTTCCGCGAAAGTCCTGAACTCCTTGCCGACAATCTGAAGGTCCATGTGATAGACGGAAATATCGGCATCCGGGTAAAGGTGAAGAAGCTTGTTCGCATGTCGAAGCGATATTTTGCAGCACACCTGGGAGCAATAATTTCGATCCAGCTTTCGGTTTCGGGAGCCCACGCATTGGATGAAGGCTATCGACGGCGCTTCTCCTTCGGGAATCTTTTCCGCGATGCGTCCTGTCTTGAGCAGCTCGTTCAGATCGGCCGTGGTGATCACTTTCTCGATGGACCCGTAGCCGAGGCTTTTCAGCCCGGTCGGATCGAAAGTGGAGAAGCCCGTCGCCAAGAGCACGGCGTCCACTTTCAGGCTTTTGCTCGATTCGCCCTCGAGGACCGCGTCGAAGCAGCCGTCACCTTTGGAAAGACCGGCAAGCTCCGTTTTTGTGAATATTTCGGTATTGTCTTGGGACGATACCTGGTCGGCCAGTTCGGCCGCGAGGCAGGCACCGCAGTTCTGGCATGCGTCCGTGGCCATGCACGCCCAATCCAAGGCTTTTCCGCCAAGGTGGTCCAGCCTTTCGGCCAGGCGGACTCCAATGCCTTTTTCGTTCAGAGCCCGGGCGGCGGAAAGTCCCGCGACTCCTCCCCCCAGGATCAGTACATTCTTCGTGAAAACCGACATGTTCGCCTCCGCAAATCTTTTGTCTGTCGCGCAGTTGTTCTTATTGGCTTCTCGAGGCCTGGCGACGGTTTCGGCTGTCTGGCGATTGTACTACACTGTATAAACCCGGTCGAAATCGGAACCAAGCCCGACTTTTTTCAAAAGGATTTAGATTATAAGAATACGCTCGTAAATGCAAGGAACAAATCCGCTTACGATTTTCCCGATATCGTGCATGGGGGCGGCGTACAAAATGGATTCCACGACTCT
>CAZNTU010000005.1:0-69108 GCA_964575975.1 uncultured Desulfobacteraceae bacterium | reverse complement strand
ACTTCGATATGAAAGGACAGGCGTAATTTCCGACTCGAGCATGAGCCGGGCTGCGGCAATGGCGGCCTCAGAGCTTCCGCCCAGAACCAGCGCAAGATTTCCCGAAAAGAGAAGATTCATAGTATCAAAGCCCCCGATACAAGGATCGCCGATTCCGGATCGTACAACCTGCAATGCATTTTGTTTACGCTCCGTCTAATTTCGAACCGGTAGGTTCCCGGCGAAACAAAGCGTCTGAACTTGAACTTTTCGATCCCCCTGATCGATTCGCATTCGCCCAGTTTCCGGGCGGCATCGACAAAGCCCTGGATCACGAGACTGCCGGGAGTCACCGGATTGCCCGGAAAATGGTCGCGATAGATCGGATCGTCCGGATCGAAACGCAAATACCCGACAGCGAGATTTCCATCCTCCAACGTGTCAAATTCCATAGATCTCCAATCCCGACGCCGCGATCATCTCAAGGTCGTCCTTGGCGTCCCTTCCGCCGGTGGTCAGATAGTTTCCGATCATGATTCCATTCGCTCCGGCCGCGAATAAGAGCGATTGGAAATCGCGAAGAACGATTTCCCGGCCGCCGCAGACCGCGATGTCTCTTTGGGGATGCATCAAACGGAACAGCGCGACGCATGCAAGGGCTTCCATTGGAGGCAGCGGCGGGCGTTTTTCCATCCTTGTTCCCTTTATGGGGTTCAAGAAATTGATCGGGATGGAATCGACGTCCAAATCTTCCAGCGTTCGGGCGAGTTCGACGCGCTGTTCCCAAGTTTCCCCGAGCCCCATGATTCCGCCGCTGCATATTTTCAATCCGGCTTTCCGGACGCGCTCGATAGTCTCGATATCCTCGGTGTATTCGTGCGTGGTGCAAATCCGGGGAAAATAGCTTTCGGCGGTTTCCAGGTTGTGATGGTATCTGGAAATCCCGCTTTCCCGCAATTGTCCCGCCTGCTCGAGACCGATCATGCCCAGGGAGGCGCACAGATTGAGGTCGGTCTCCTTTCGAATCCTTTCCGCCGCCCGGCAAATTCGATCGATCTTTTTCCGTTTCAAGCCATGTCCGCTGGTTACCATCGAAAATTGCGTGGCTCCGGCCGTTTGCGATTCCACCGCCCGTTGCAGAAGCTCTTCCTCGCCGATTAATGGGTAAGTTTCGATTCGGGTGTTGTGATAGGAGGACTGGGCGCAAAAAGCGCAATCCTGGGAACACGCCCCCGACTTGGCGTTCACGATGGCGCAGGCGAACACATGGTTGTTTTTTCTCGAGCGCCTAAGCCGGTTCGTCAAAGCAAGAAGGTCGAACATGTCCTCGATGACAGAACGGTCTTCATCGTACACCTTATTACAGAGGGTGGAATTTTTTTCTTTCCGCAGAAACTGCTTGATCGTCTCTTGTAAAGTCGCGTTCATCGTTTCCAAATATCGCCTTTTGCAATTGTTTCCACGATAGCGCCCGTCAGCGAGGAAAGCTGATCCGGTTCGATGACGAAAGGCGGCATGACATAGATCAGTTTGCCGAATGGCCTTATCCAAACGCCTTTTTGCACGAACTGCTCCTGGAGTTTTTCCAAGTGAACGGGGTTTTTCATCTCCACCACTCCGATCGCCCCTAGAACCCGGATATCGACCACTCCCGGAAGATCGACACATTCGGAAAGTCGATCCTTCAGGCGAGTTTCGATTCCTCGCACTTTTTCCTCCCAAGGACTTTCGAGCAGGAGTCTCACGCTCGCGCAGGCTACCGAGCAGGCAAGAGGATTGGCCATGAAAGTGGGGCCGTGCATGAAAACTCCGCCGTTTTTCGAAATGCCCGACGCGACCTTCTCGGTGGTCAGCGTGGCCGCCAAAGTCATGTAACCGCCGGTCAATGCCTTTCCCAGGCATAGAATGTCCGGCGTCACCCCTGCATGCTCCAGGGCGAAAAGCTTCCCTGTTCGCCCGAAACCGGTCGCGATCTCGTCGAAGATCAAAAGAACGTCCGTTTCGTCGCACAAATCTCTCGCCCGCTTAAGGTATTCGGGAGAATAAAAGCGCATTCCTCCGGCGCCTTGCACGACAGGTTCCAGGATTACCCCCGCGATTCGGTCCCGATATCGGATTATCAGGCGCTTGAAATCGGCAATGTATTCGTCGTCCCACGACTCCCCGAAACGGCAACGGGGCGCCTCGGCGAAATACTGCGCCGGTAGCATGCCTGCAAAAAGTCCGTGCATCCCCGCGACCGGATCGCATACCGACATGGCCCCGAACGTGTCTCCATGGTAGCCGGAGCGAACGGTCAAAAACTTGTTCTTTTGTTTCGCCCCTTGCGCGTTCTGGTATTGAACAGCCATTTTCATGGCCGCCTCCACCGCCACGGAGCCGGAATCGCAGAAAAAAACCTTGTTCAGAGCCTGCGGCAAAAGCCTCGTCAATATCTTCGCCAAATCCGCCGCCGGCCGATGGCATAGCCCTCCGAACATCACGTGGGACACTTTTTTCAGCTGCTTTTCGACAGCCTCGTTCAAAACCGGATGGTTGTATCCGTGAATCGCAGCCCACCATGAGGACATGCCATCGACAAGTTTCCTTCCGTCGGCCAACCGAATCAAAACCCCCTCGGCCGATTCCACCGGATAAGCCTTCAAGGGCTCCGTCATGGAGGTGTACGGATGCCACACGTGCTTTTTGTCGAAAACCGTCCAACGATCTTCCCGAAAGTCTAATATACGGTTTCCCATTGCGTCGTCCTTTATTGCGCTGCGCGAATGTTATATAATTGCCGTTATTGTCAACCTTGATGGCGTATGTCGGTTTACATTAAAACGAGGCGGGGGTCAAGAAAAATGGCGACCAAAGGCGAAATTTTAAGGCAATTGAGAGGGCGTCTGAATCTTTGGGTTTCCGGGGAGGAATTGAGCAGGAGTCTGTCGGTTAGCCGGATGGCTGTGTCCAAGCAGATCGGCAATCTCAGGAAGGACGGTTACGATATCGTTTCGTCTCCCAAAAAGGGATACCTGTTGAGGAAGGCCCCGGATTTGGTCTATGCGAACGAAATCGAACCGGAACTGAAAACGTCGGTTTTTGGAAAGGTCGGTATTGTGTATCTGGAGGAAGCGGGATCGACGAACTTGGTCGCCAGGAAAGCGGCCGAAGAGGGAGCGCCCGAGGGAACTCTGGTTGTGGCGGAAGCGCAAACGAAAGGGCGGGGCAGAAAGGGCAGGATTTGGCATTCCCCGGCCTTCGCGGGGATTTACATGTCGTTTGTGTTGCGTCCGACCTTGCCTCCCCACGAGACTCCTGTCGTCACGCTGATGACTGCGGTTGCCCTCGCGGAGGCCGTGCGGAATCTGACCGGCTTGACCCCCAATATAAAATGGCCTAACGACCTGCTGATCGGAAAAAAAAAGCTGGCCGGCATTTTAACCGAGATTGTCGCCCAGCCGGACTCCGTGGATTACGTGATCGTCGGGGCCGGAATAAACGTCAATACGACTCCGAAAATGTTCGGGCCGGAGATAAAAGATTTCGCTACTTCGTTATATATGGAAACAGGAAAAAAGTTCCGGCGTGCCGAATTGATCGCCGGCTTTCTTTTCGAGTTCGAAAAATATTACGAAATGTTCAAAAGCAGGCGTTTCGATTTTATAGTCGAGAGTTGGCGGGATCTGGCCGATATAGTCGGAAGAAATATCAAGGTCGATGTTTTGGGTAGAATATACGAGGGAGAGGTCGTCGCGGTCGAAAGCGACGGCGCATTGGTGATCCGGGAGGAAGGGGGAGCCGAGCGTCGCTTGCTGTCGGGAGATGTCGTATTGGAAGACGCGATTTGAATTCGAATGCCAAGTCGGGTTGTCCGTTACCCTGCGCCTCGAAGGAAATGTTTGTTGAATTCCTCTCGTTGCCGGACGCTGCCGAGCATGAGAAGTTCGCATTTCGCGGGAATCACCGTTACCGCCGGAGGGTTCACGACCACGTCCCCTTTCTGTTGAATCGCGATAACGTTCAATCCGGTCAGTGCTCCGATCTTGCTTTCTCCAAGGGTTTTGCCCTCCAAGGATTCCGGCGCTGTGACGGGAAACATTTCGATTCCTTCCCCCAAGATTACCAAATCACGGTTCTGAAGAATCGAAAATACGGATTCGGCTCCCAAGGACGCGTAGCTGAGGACGAAATCGGCGCCGGCTCGGTGTATGGCTTCGATATTCCGTCGATAGGTGATGCGGCTGACGATGCGCAAGTCGGGGTTGAGGCGCCGACAGTAGACGGAAAGGTAGATGTTGGTGGCGTCGTCGTTGGTGGTGACGACGACGGAAGGCGCTTGGGCCAGTCCGGCGCGCATGAGAACGTTCAAGTCCGCGGCGTCGCCGATGAAGACCTGATCCGCCACGCCGGAGATGCGCTTCAGAAGATTCTCGTTTCGTTCTATGACGTGGACGGAAACTCCCATTCGCTTGAGGGCGGCGGCGGTGGCGAAGCCAACGTTCCCGCTTCCCAGGACGAGCACGGGATTGGGATTGACTTCGGAACAGACCATGAGCTTTTCGAGCTTGGCTATCTGCTCGGCGGTCCCTGCCACCATCGGAACGTCGAAATCGTTTAGAACCGTTTCCGGGTTGACGGGGAGGAGGCGGCCTCGGCGCCAAATCCCCACTATATTCAGGCCCGTGTCTCGCCGTATATGGGTATCGCGAATGTTAAGCCCGGCAAACGGGGTTTTGTGAACAGGGGCTTCGGCGATCAGGATGTTGCGGAAAGTCCCGATGACGTGCGCTTTGGTCCGGTCCGCCGTTACGCGGTTGGCCAAGTATTCCCCCAACCTCTGTTTCAGGGGAAGAACGTGCGTCGCCCCCGCCAGTCCCAGCAGATCGATGGAAACCGAATTTTCGACAATGGAGACGATCGGGACTTCCGCCGCTCGTTCCCGCACCGTCAATGTAATGTTAGTGTTGGTGGTGTCGTCGGCGTTGGCCAGCACCATGCGCGCATTGGACGCTTGAAGGGCCGCGTAGGTGGCGACGTTGTCGATTTCCCCCGTCACGACCGACACGCCCTCCTCTCGGAGATTCGCCGCTTTTGCGGAGTCCGGTTCGACAACGAAGTACGGAATGTTCAAAATGTCGAGCTTTTTCGTCAGCTCCCGCGCTACTGCGTCGAGTCGGCATATGATCACATGGCCGGAGGTGTTTTTGGCAACTTCGCGGGGCGCCTTGGAACGTAGTTGCGCTTCCAGCCACGGAGCGTAAAAGTAACGGATGAAAGCGAAGGGCAGCACGATCAGAAGAAGCACGATTCCCGAGATCAATACGACTATGCTGAAGATCCGACCGATATCGCTATGGAACGTTATATCTCCGAAGCCCAGGGTGCTCATGACGGTGAGAGTCCAATATACGCCCGTAACCCATGAATGATCCTGCTTTTCAATCTCCAGCATGATCCAGTGGAAAACAGCTGCGAATAGCAGGACCACGGCGAGAAGAAAGACCAGGTACTTCAACAGGGCCTTCAGATTGGTACGGGTCTGCCGTTGGCCGAGCAAATAGGAAAGCTGCGTACTCAGAAGCTTCATCGTTTGTCTCCGTCTTTTTGTCCCCCCCTCGAAATAAACTGACATTCCGCGAATTCGTAATTCGCAGGAAATTTGACGCAAAAAAGTATGTACTTGAAATGCCGCCGCGTCAATCTCTAAATATTCCGGCCGAAAGACGGCAAAAAAAACTTGACTTTCGCACCCCGTTCGTTGCTAAATTAAATCCGACCCCGTCGCCAGATTGAATCCAAACGTATCTATGCACGACGCTTGGCTTGAAGAAAGTTACGGATCCTTTCTACCAACCTCCTCATCCAATCATCCCTCGCTTCAATATCGACAATCCGGAATTCCATACAAATTTTCGGGCTCGTAAATAAAACGAACGTGTACAGCGAATTGGCAAAGACGCCACTTTCAACATCTAATCTATGATATTTGATGATAGCGGGAACGCGAATCCGAGTCCCCCTCGTTTTACATGATCGGGGACCTGTGTTAATGTATTTTTAACCGTCTTATTTGATAAGACCCTTGCGGAGGGAAGAGTTGGAGAATGGACGGCTCTTCTCTTCCTTTCCGCAAAATCTCAACATCCAATCATGAGGAATTATTTATGAAAGATTTGATCAGAATCATTGCGGAAGCTTTGGTGGACAACCCGGACGAGGTCGAAGTACGAGAAATATCGGGTTCCCAAACGTCGGTAATAGAGTTGAAAGTCGCCAAGGAGGATCTCGGAA
This sequence comes from uncultured Desulfobacteraceae bacterium, assembly GCA_964575975.1. Taxonomy (GTDB): domain Bacteria; phylum Desulfobacterota; class Desulfobacteria; order Desulfobacterales; family SKZT01. The sequence continues at coordinate 62,856 of CAZNTU010000005.1, read as the reverse complement.
AAATCATAGGGAAACAGGGTCGAACGGCCGAATCCATCCGTACTATCTTGAGCGCGGCTTCAACCAAGCTCAAAAAAAGGACCGTACTGGAAATTATCGAATAAAAGTCGCGAACTTGGATTCCAGATCCGAGTTTCTTTCGCATAAAATACGACCGAGAGTTTTTCGGGATCGAATTTTGTTCCGGACCGACGTTTCGCGGACGAAAACTTGAAAAGCCGCCTTGTTGGCGGCTTTTTTGATGTTGGATATTCGGTTTTGCCGTGATCGGAAACTTACGAAACCTACATTCTTGAGGAGCGTCATATGCAAGTGCTTGTGGTGGATAACGACAGGGTTTTTCTCAAGTTGATGGAAAAGCTGCTGGCCAAGGCGGGGCACGAGGTTTTGACAGCCCGCGACGGATTGTCGGCTCTTGATATTGTAAAAAACATTTCGCCCGATTTTATATTCATCGATTACGTGATGCCCAACATCGACGGGGGAGCCCTGTGCAAAATCCTGAAAAAGGACCGGAAGCTGACGAATTCGTTCGTTGTCCTGCTTTCGGCGATCGCTGCGGAGGAATGGCTGGAATGCGAGGGATGCCAAGCCGACGCATACATTGCGAAAACTCCCTTCCAGATCATGAAAAAGGAAATTCTCAACGTGGTATACCATCCCGAATGGGCGCGCGAATATTGTTCCTCGGGCAAAGTGATCGGAATCGACGCCATATCCCCCCGAGCAATCATCAAAGAGCTGCTGACCTCGAAAAAGCACTACAACAGCCTTTTAAATAAAATGTCCGAGGGCATTTTGGAGTTGAATGCGGAATATCGAATCGTGTATGCAAATCCATCCGCTTTAAGTATATTCGACAAACCGGATTACGATATCCTCGGTCTTTTTCTCGTCGATTTGTTTCCCGAAGAACAAAGACGGCAAGTCGAATTTCTCGTCAGGAACGGTCCGGAGAGGTATGCAGGAAACGAAGAAGACAGAGTCATTTCTTTCAAAAACAAATTTCTGGCTTTGAAATCGACCGTTCTGGAAGGCTCCGAGGGTCATTGCCTTTTCATCATCGAAGACATTACCGATCTGAAGAGAATCGAGATATCCCTCAGAGAAACCAACAGTTTCTTAAATAGCCTTCTAGACAGTGCCCAGGATTATTCCATCGTATCGACGGACCTGGATCGGAATATAATCTTCTGGAACAAAGGCGCGGAAGAGATGTTCGAGTACTCTGCGGAGGAGGTGGTGGGAAAGAAGAAAATCGATATTCTGTACCCCCGCGGCATGGATCGTGAAATTTTGAGCCAAGCCAGGAAAGCGATCGTGGATAGAAGGGAATCCGTTTCTTTCGTGACTCCGGAACTTACAAAAGAAGGAGAGGAGCTGTGGGTTAAAATCCATCTTTCCCCCCGTATCGACAGGAATGGAAACGTGGCGGGAATACTTGGCATTGGCGAGAACATTACCGGAATGAAAAAAGTCGAGGAGGAAAAGGAAGAGCTTTACAACCAAGTATTGCAATCGCGGAAACTGGAATCGATCAGGACGTTGGCCGGGGGGGTCGCCCACGATTTCAACAATCTTCTGATGGGAATACAGGGACATATCTCCATTGCGATGCTGAAGGCCGAAAAGGGAAGCGACGCGACGGAAAATCTGCGCTCGATAGAAGATTTCGTTCTCAAAGGGGCGAATTTGACCAGCAAGTTGCTGAATTTGGCCAAAGGGGCCAAACTCCCCGTTTCCCCTAAAAACGTGAACGCGATTTTGGAAGAGATCATAGAATTGTTCAAAAAGGGCGGGAAAAACGCGAAGGTTCACAAACATCTTTCCGACAAGCTTTGGTTGGTCGACGTCAACAAAGTTCAAATCGAACAGGCGTTTTCGATTATATTCGAAAACGCGCTGGAGGCGATTCGAGACGAGGGGACGTTGACTGTCTCGACTTGCAACCGGCAGTTGGAGAAACAACATGTCACGCCCTACAAACTGGCGCCCGGCAACTACATAGAAGTTTCGATCCGGGACTCTGGGATCGGCATGGACCGGAAAACGATGGAAAAAATATTCGATCCTTTCTTCACGACTAAAAAGAGGGGGACGGAAAGGGGTGCCGGCTTGGGTCTCGCCACCGTATACACGACCGTGAAAAATCACGCGGGAATGATAAGGGTGCAAAGCGAAGTCGGACAAGGCACCACCTTCACGATCTTTTTGCCCGCGTCGAAGAATTGCAAAATCCGGGAGGGAATTCACTGCCGCGAAGATGTCCGAAAAGACGACGAGAACGCTGCGAAGGCTATATTGCTCATCGACGACGAGGAAATGGTTCTGGAGGTGGGGGCTCTGATGATTCGCGAATTGGGATACGACGTTTGGATTGCCAAAAGCGGAAAGGAAGGTTGCGAAATCTACAGGGAACATTCCGACAAGATCTTCTTGGTGATTCTGGATTTGATCATGCCGGACATGAACGGAGAAGAAGTTTTCCAGGAGCTGAAAAAAACGGCTCCCCATTGCAACATCCTGCTGTCGAGCGGTTACAACAAGGACGGCGACGCGGAAAGAATCTTGAATCTGGGCTGTAAAGGATTCATTCAAAAGCCTTTCAACCTGGAGAACCTCTCGGAGAAGATTCGCTCGGCGCTTGGCCGCTAAGGAATCTTTTTCCGCCTGTTCAGTCCATTGCTTCCACGACTTTGAATCCGCATTCGCACAAGTTTTTCGTGATCAGTTGCGTGTTGCAGGCCGACAATCGGAAATAATAGACCCGTTTAAGCGACTTTTGCGCGGTCATTCCGATATTGATCACGTCCCCATGACATTCCTGGATCACGGAGAGCGCTTTTTTGAAGGCTTCCGGATCGTCTCCGATTTCGACGTCGATTCGGGAGCTTCCGGACAGAATACCCATCATGTCAATGAACGCCCTCAGAATGTCCGACTCGGTAATGATTCCCACGAGTTTGTCTTTCTTTACAACCGGAATTCCTCCGATCTTGTGCTTGTATATGAGCTGGGCGGCGATCTCGATATCGTCGTCGGGTTCCACCGTTATCGGATTCCTGATCATCACGTCGGAAAGAGAAACGTCCCCGACCATCGCCGGCATCAGTCCCAGTCTAAGGTCCGCAAGGGTCACGAATCCTTTCAGCAAACTTCCCCCCTGCGAAACCACGGGAAGATGTCTGATCGAGTTGGTCTTCATAATATCGAGAGCTTCCTCGATAGATGCGGTCTCGGTTACGACGATAGGATCGGGAATCATCATTGATTTGATTTTCATGCTAAAAAATCTCCAATTGCCAAGTATTCTGAAAATGTTTGCGCCCGCTTGTCCAAAGCATATCACCATTCGAAAGCTTGCGTAAATACAATTGTTCGGCAAGAACCAATAGTACGGAGCTTTATTTCATAGGTTTTTCAGGGACGATTCTGCAGATGGCTCCGGCCCTGCTAAACGCGGTTCGGTATTTGGCGGCTGTTGCAATATCGACCGATTTCTTTATGACGATCGGATTCGAGCAAAACAGCCTCTCTATCGTATTCGGATCCTTTTTCAACAGCTTCGCAAGGCATTTTTTCACCGCGTTCGGATTGCAGTCGCTTTGTATTTCGCCTTTGAATATCAAATGGTATTTTGCGTCCGACATGATCGATTCAACCCCCCTTTTGGCAAATGGGAATGCAGGTGTTTTTCGAGAATTTTCAATCCTTGGTTCGTCGAGATTTTGGGCGCGTAGCCCAGGTCCTTCCTGGCCGCTTCGATATTGAACCAGTGAGATTTCGACAATTCCTCCGCCACGAATCTGGTCATGGGGGGTTCCGCCGAGACGCGGAACGTCTTGAAAAGAGTTTCCAGAAGCGCTCCGGCCAGGTATGCCGCGCGCGGCGACAGGGATCGTTTCACGGGAGGAATCCCTCCGGCCTTCAAAATCGCGTTTACCATTTCCCAGAGTCTCACGGGTTCGCCCTGGCTGATGAAATAGACGTTGCCGGACAGTCTCGGGTTCCGGGCGAGTTCTTGTTCAGCCAGGATGTGAGCGTAGGCCGCGTTGTCGATGTAAGTCACGTCCACCATGTTGTCGCCGTCGCCGACTCGCGCCAGGCGTCCGGCTTTTCCTCTCGCCAGAAGCCTGGGAACCAAATGGTTGTCGCGGGGCCCCCAGACAAGGTGCGGGCGCAGGCAAATCACCCCGATTCGCGAGGCGTGGCTCCTCGCCTCCCTTTCGGCGATCGCCTTGGTTTTCGGATAGTGGGCGAGGTATTTTTCCGGGTAGGGAAGGGATTCGTCCGCGCCCTCCACGTTCGAGCCGTCGAAAACCACGCTGGGCGAGCTGGTATGGATCAGGCGGCTTACGTCGCGTTTCAGGCAGGCGGCAATCACGTTTTCCGTCCCCAATACGTTAGGACGGTAAAATTCCTCGTAAGTTCCCCAAACGCCGGGTTTGGCGGCGGTATGAAAGACGGCCTCGCAACCCCGAGCGGCTTCGAACACGGCCGCCCTGTCGGCAAGGTCTCCTTGGAACTGCTCCACGCCGATACTTTCCAGTTCGGGATAGCGTCTTCGGGAAAAACTCGCGACCCGACAGCCGCGCTCCACTAGCATGCGGGCGACGGCGTAGCCCAAAAAACCGCCTCCGCCCGTTACCAGGACCTTTTTGAAAGAACCGATGCGGCCATCGCCGTCGATAGTCCCGTTCTTTCCCTTTATCTCGGCCGATTCGGAATTCTCAAGTTTCATTTTTTTTTATCTTCTTCGATGCCCACACTGCCAGTTGTTCTCTGAAAATCTTCGAGTTGTGTCGAATATCGACAGGCAGTTTATCTTTGAATAGAATTATTTCGATTTCTCTGGTAAGATCGTGTTCGCGTCCTCGCACGAACAATTCCTGGCGGATTGTCTCCGGATCCTTGCCGGAGTCGTCATCCTTGTCAAGTTCCACGACGATGGCCGGGATTTGGTTCGGAGGCTGTCCGACGCCCACGAGCGCGCTTCTGAACACTATCGGGTGGTTGTTGAAAATCGCCTCGCACGGAATGGAATAAAGGATCCCTTTTTCGGTGATCACGCGATGGCTTTTTCTTCCGCAGAACCAGACTCGTCCGAGTTTGTCCATCCATCCCAGATCGCCCATTCTGTGCCAGAAGCCGTCGTAGTCGGGTATTTTGGCCAAGGCGGTCATGTCGGGCCTGTTGAAGTATTCCCGCGTCACGAGACTTCCTTTGACGACTATTTCGCCGATATCGCCCTGCTCCGATAGCAGGTCGTCGCTCCAGCTCTCGATGGGGTCGTCGGCGACTTTGATCAGTCGCACATCTATGCCGTCAAGGGGACGGCCCACGCAATTGCCGAACCCTTGCTCGCTGAGCTTGCGGGTTTGCGACAGAATCTCGTGGCTTCCGATGGAAAGCACCGGCACCGCCTCGGTCGCCCCGTAGGGAGTATGGATTTCCGTGTCCTTGTTCAGCATGGAGGAAAATTGCTCGATATTGGCCGGATGCACTGGCGCGCCCGCCGACACGACCCTTCTCAAGGACGGAAGCTTCAATCCCAGTGCTTTTCCGAATTTTCCGACCAGATTCAACAGCGCCGGGGATGCGAACATATTCGTGACTCCCTGATCGAGAATGGGTTCGATTATGTTTTCCGGATCCACCTCGGCGGGTTTGGTGGGGTCCATGTCGGGAATGACCGCCGTCATGCCCAATGCAGGGTCGAAGAGCGCGAAAAGGGGAAACGTCGGAAGGTCGATCTCGTCGGGCGCGATTTGGAAATGGTCTTGGATATGGCGGATCTGAGCTTCGAAATTGCCATGGGTGTAGACGGTCCCCTTTGCGGGACCCGTGCTCCCCGTGGTGAAAAGAATCGCGGCGGTTTCGTCGGCCTCGGTATCGGCCATGGGAAAGGGGCTCCAAGGAAAGGTTCTGAGTTGCTTCAGGGTAGAGCCACCCCAAAACATCCGACTGCCGACCGTCACGCGAACCCGCACAGTCTTGAAATATTGGGGAAAAAGAACCCTCAGCATGTGCGCCTTGGGGATTCCGACGAAAGCTTCCGGTTGGCTTTCCCTAAGGCATTTGAGCATTCCTTTCATTCCCATTCCGGGGTCCACCACGACGGGGACAGCTCCGACCTTGAACATTGCGAAAGTCAGTATAAAAAAATCGGGACCGGGGGGTACCATCAATACTGTCCTGACGCCCCTCGAAATTCCGGCCTTGTTCAATCCACGGGCCAGCATGTCGGCTTCCCTCTCCAGTTGGCCGAAAGTCAAATGCGCGTAAGTACGCCGTCCGAAATAATCCCGGTCCACCGGATAGACAACGGCCCGCTTGAAAGGTTGTTCCTTTGCTTTAAGGCTTAATAATGCGGATACATTCACCATATCGTGTTCGTTCTTTTTTCAGGTTGATCGTTTCGCCCCTCGCCGCACAAGCTGTCCCTTCTTATCCAACGGCAGGGGGCTTGTGCGAAAAAACGCGCTACAATGCTGTATCGGGTCTATGGCGCATAGTTAATTGCGAGCTGTCACGGTTTAGAGGTATTTCCTATATACCGCGCGGGCGACCATTTTGCATCGAAAGTCTCCATATCATTCTTGAGGCTTGTTAATCAATGGAAAAGGCGTTAGGTTTCCAAGTATCAGGGATCGTACTTCGGGTTTGATGCATTGAACAGGAGAGGGCTGTCGAAAGGAAGGGGAGGACGGAAAAGTTCAAGGCGGGATTCTCGGAAGGCAAGGGAATCACCTTGTATCCAGGAACCGCTCGATTCGGTCGCGCACTTCCTCGGGTTCGTCCTCCAGAACATAATGGCCGGCTCCTTGGAAGCGATGGATTTCGGCCTCGGGAAACCTCTTCCGCCATTCCAAAAGAAAATTTTCGTCGAAAACGAAATCCTTCGTTCCCCAGCAGATTATCATTGGTTTCCCTTTCAATAAATAGAGACTTTTTTGCGTATAATCGACTGTCGAGTAACTGGGGTCGGACGCGTTCAGCGGGATGTCCTGCACGAACTTTAAAATGGCCAGCCTGTTTTTCGGAGTGTCGTAGGGCGCGACAAGTCCTTTTTTGACCTCCATTGGCAATCCTTTTCGACTGGCCATGCGCAGGGCGGATATCGCGAACAGATTCAGATACAAAACGGCGGGCTTTGCGAAAAAAGTCAAGTCTCTCATGATTTTGAGGCGTACCGGGAGCTTCTTTTTTCCCGGAAGAAAAAAAGCGGCCGTGTTCAAGATTACAAGGCGCTTGATTTTTTCCGGATGGCGTGCCGCGAACGCGGAACCGATCATGCCGCCCCAATCGTGCAGAACGAGGGTAATGTTTTCCTTTATGCCCAACCGGTCCAGCAAATCCTCCAGGTCCTCTACCCGGCTTTTCAGTCGGAAATCGTATTGTCCCTCGCTTGGCTTCTCGGACAAGCCGCACCCGATATGATCGGGGGCGACGCATCTGAACCGGTCGGAAAAACCCTTGATCAAAGACCGGAAATAAAACGACCACGTCGGGTTGCCGTGAAGCATCACCAGAGGTTCGCCCGCGCCTTCGTCCACGTAATGACAGTCGAACCCCCGGATTTTCATGTAGCGGGAGGAAAACGGATACAATCTCTTGAAACTTTCGGACTCCAAAAATTTTTTGTCGGTCATGGATACCTACCATTCGATTCCGAGCATAAGACAGTTGAGGCCGCTTCCGATGCCGAAAAAACCCGTGAAGTCGCCTTTTTCCAGAAATCCTCGTTCGTCGGCGATGGCGGCGGTTATGGGAAGCGACACGGTCCCGATGTTTCCCAGGTAGCGATAGGTCGTGAAATCCTTTTCCCGGGGGATGCCCAGCGAATCCAGGACAGTCTTCTGATGCGAGGAGCCCACCTGATGGCACACGATCTTGGCGGGCTTGTCGTCCGACAATTTCAGCGCTCGTTTGAAATCCCCGTAAGTCTTCGCTCCCAGCGCGACTCCGTTCTTCAGCACGCCGACGGAATCTGTCTCCATCACAACCGGCGCGGTCGCCGGAATTCCCGTGTCAGGTCCCCACCGGCAAAGGCGATGATGTTCGGCCGCGCTTCTGACGACTCCGCCGGCCATCCGATGCCCCCGGTCGGACAATTCACTTTCGGTCAACAGCACCGCTACCGCTCCGGAGCCCCCCGTAAGCGTCGCCAGGGATTTGACGAAATGCTCCATGGAGGGTTTCTCCAAAAGCTTTTCGATGGTCAGCTCGACGATTTGCCTTGCCGATTCGCACGACACGATCAGGCCAGCGCGGGTCTGGCCCAGCTCGATGGCGTTGGCGACTTGAATCATGCCGTTCAACACCCCCAGGCAGGCATTGCTTACGTCGTATATCTGGGTATTCGGCGAAAGGCCAAGTTCGTCCGCCACCGCGCATGCCGTGGCGGGTTCCAGATTGTCCCGGCATACGCCCGCGTAAATCAGCATCCCGATCTCGGAAACATCGATCCCGGACGATGCGAGAGCTTTCCTGCCCGCCTTGGCCGCGCCCTGGTACATACGGAACCCCGGTTCCCAGAAGCGTCGTTCCGCAATGCCGGTGATGGCCTCCAACTGTCCGTATTTCACATGAAGCTTTTCGTAGAGCGGCGAAAGCCTGGCCTCCAAATCCTCCGAGGCGATCACGTTGGGTGCCAGCTCGTAGCCGAACGCATCCACATAAACTCTGGTATATTTCAATGAAAATTCGCTCAATACAGTTCGCTCCCGCTATTGGTGAAACATCAGGCCTTCAGTCCGATTCCGAAATTGTCCATTTTATATATCCAAAGACCGTCCACGTTCAAGAAACCGTCCGCGAAAACGGCAGGGTAGGGCTCTTCTTGGATTCGGGTTATCGCGGCTTCCACCCGAACGACTTCGTTTTTCCGTATGATCTGGCCGCGATACGTCCATGCGTGCTTCGATTCCGTTATCGTTTCGAACCGGCTCGAACCGTAGCGGTTTCCCCAACGCTTGACGGCGACGTATTTCAGCAGCTGAATAAAGGACTCAAGCCCCAAGCTTCCGGGGCAAACCGGGTCCTGGTAAAAATGGGCCTTAAAGAACCATTCCGAAGGATCGACCTTTTTGACGCCTCGAATAAAGCCCAGCCCTTTAGGACCTCCGTCGGGAATGTAAGTTTCGATGCCGTCGACCATGAGCAGTGCCTTCGCGGGCATAGACAAGGGCGCAGCCGGGTCTTTGGCAGGGTCTTCGGGGAAAAGGGGAGCCTCCGGCGCGAAAGTTTCGGACAATCCTCGTCGGAGTTCGTCCTCCTTGGGAGAATACGCCGTTTTTTCGGCGCCCCGGATTCCCACCTGCGTGGCAAGAGCCTGTTTCGTGAAAAAACCGAAATAGGTGTTCCCTTTGTAAACCATGCGGTCGTTCTGCAACACTTCGAAATCGAAATTCTCGATGATCATTTCGCCCGCTTCGGAAACCTTTGTCATACGAGATCGCATGACCAACGGACCGTTTTCGGGAAAAACCTCCGCCAGAAGTTCGGCCTCGCCTCCCAGGTTTCTGAATTTCAAGTCGTTCTCGCTTCTCAACGCGGAACCCGCGTACGCGGCAAGCCATCCGCATGGCTGAAGGGCGATCTCCAGAAGCACGCAAAAAGGAACAGAGGGCGTCCGGTTCGCCTTGTAGTACCATGCGTCGGCGGGCAGGTCGTACTCCGCCTCGATCCAGCCGTCCGGCTTCAACACCCAAGGCTCCGGTTCCACTTTTACGACCCGGTCCATGAAAGCGTAAGGCGGTCCCGGAAGTCTGGCGATCACACGTTCCCGGTCGAAAACCTCGTACGGTTTTCCGAACGCCTCCGAAGGCTTTCCGATGGCGAACGCGAGAATCCTGTCCCTGTCGTACAGCACAGGCTTTCTCTGTGCAAGACCTCGTATATTCTCCGCGTCCTTGTTCAACCAGTTTTTTTCGACATCCTCTTTGGTGGCGCCGGTCATTTTCATGCTCATGTCCTGGAAGAAAACGATGGGATGCCCGTCGCCGTACATGAGAGCGTCGGCGATCACGTAGGGTTCCGGCGCGTATCCGATTTCCTTCAGGTACGCTTCGTAGATCACCCGACGGGTTTTCGTCGTGACGGGTCCCCGGCATTTCAAAATACTGGGAATTCCGACGAGGGGTTCGTAGCAGACCCCCGGCTTGTCCGTGGCCCAGCCAATCCTCTGGAGAAGCACCCTGAGCGCGTGGGCGCAACATTCGTACATGAGCGTGCCCGGCATGACCATGTCGTCCATGAAATGGCAGGTCAGGAACCAGTCGTCCGGACGAATGTCCGCCTCGGCCCTGATGATTCCGAGACCGTAACGTCCACCCTTGGGATCGAGCTGCAAGACGCGATGGATAAGCCTCATCCTTCCGCCGGGAAGCCAGAGCGACCGCGCAAGTTTCACGCCCGCGAACCGCGCTCCGAAGCATTTTTCCAAATCGCCCCGCCTGAGAGCGTCCACCCGTTCGTCGTCGTAGCTCTCGGGACGTCCGTCGAAGCCGGCCAAGGGGCGATAGGCCGGAGAGACTTTTCCGGGCGCAGGTTCGGTTTCCTTCCTTTTCAAAACGATGCCGCCCGAATTTCGAATCTCCTCTTCGGTAAAAAATCCGGCGCACCCGTCGGTCATGGTAATCAGATGCTCGTCTCCAATGTAGCCTTCGAAATGGAAAAAGAAAAGGTATGTTTCTCCCTGTCTGACGAATTTTTCGATCCCTATATCGTAGCGAATCGCGTCTCCCGGCCGGGGAAGCCCCCGGTGGAACCGGACCTTGGCGTCCAAAAGGCGGTAGGTTCTCTCGCCCTTCACTTTCAGGTCTATGCCCAGGTAGGAACACAGAAAGAGGTCCGCCTGGCCCGCCTCGACCGAAATGCAGACCGGCGCGCGGTCGCCGTCCAAGTACCAAGCGCCGGGCAAGACGTCGTGCTCGGTGATTACTTTTCCGGAGGTCATGGAGCCCTTTTCGCCCTCCACGGACAAAATACGGTCCACCAGCATCAGAGGTTCGTCCGGAAGGCGCACTCTCGCTTTGTACGTATCCACGACGGCGAATTCGGGGCCCAGCACCTTTTCGAGAGAGCCGACGGCGAATTCCATGCACATGTCCCTGTCGAAGGCGGGCACGGCTTTCGACGGGACGAGGTGCGAGATGTCGAGTTCGGAAAGATATCCTCCCTCGGCGGAAGGACGCGTGGCAGGGGGATTGTCAAGCGAACCGCCCGCTTCGATCAAAGCTTCCAGCAACTTGGTTTGAAGCCGGAAGATATCCGCGTACGCTTTTGTCGCGTCTTCGGAAAATCGCAGAAAATCCCGATGGATTTTCGCCGTTTCGTCGGTGGATTGTTTCAGGGAGAGAATGAATTCCGAATAGAGGCCATGGACGGAATCTTCGCGTTCGCCGATGGATGTCGATTCCACGAAAAAGGAAGCGGCTTCCTTTCCGTTTCGCGCAGGGGGTTCTTCGGGAAGGACGGTTTCCGGCGCGGCGAAGGAGACGGTTTCGATTTCGGGTTCTGACTCGACGTTGAAATCGGGGAGTGCGGGTCGAGGCGATCTTCCTCCCGCCGGTACGAAGATCGCGGTCCTCTCGTCCGCATTCTTTGCTTCGTCCAGTTCGTACGCGTACGCCTCGCGACCGTAAAGCCTTTCGAGCTTCACCGGAACTCTTTCGGCGACGAGAGAGCCCAGAAACTTGAGAACGGCAACGTATTCGTCCTCGCCCCTCGACGAGGCCGAAACGGCCAGGTGGGGCTTGTCCTTCAAGATGGTTTTGATCATCCGGGTGCAGGATGAATGCGGACCCATTTCCAGGAACAAGCGGATGCCGTCTTCGTACGCTCGCTGGACGGTCTTTGGAAAATCGAACCCGTAAAGCGCCTGTTTGAGTATCGATTCGGCCGCTTTGTCCTTTGTAAGATCGTATGGGCCCTCGTTGGCGCAACTGTAGAATCGAACGTTTTCCACAGGAGTGGTCGGAAACAAATGGAGTTTCCTATAGGCTTCGGCGGACGGGGCAGCCGCGTCGCAGTGGACCGTGACGACGCCGTCGAGGAAAAAGGCGTCGCACCCGAACTTCTTTATCGTTTCGTCAACCGCTTCCTTTTGTCCTCCAATGACGCACTCGTCGGGCGTGTTCACAATCAGAAGCCTTGCGCGGGGGATGTTCGAAATGGCTTTCCGCACGTTTTCCGCCGGTTGGTTGACTACTGCGGCGCTCCATTGGAACGGTTCGCCTTCGCCGATGTTCCAGGCCTTGCGGGCGGACCGGCAAGGGCCGGCGAGCTGAATCGAAAAAAGGTCGGTTTCGCGCATGCGGGAAAGCATTCCGCCCCGGTCGGGCCATGCTCCCAAAGCGAAGAGACCTGCGGATTCCCCCAGGCTGTAGCCGATCACCGAAGACGGTTCCACGCCGAAGGAACGTGCCAGGTTCGACATGACTCCGCCATGCACGACCTGCCCGAATATCATGTGGAGAACATCCGATGCGATGAAACGTTGCGCATCCTCCCGCCATCCGCTTTCCCACGAGGTCCTCCAGGGAACGAAGCAATGGGGAATCAGCTGGGTCTTGAGTTCCTCTGTTTTTCGGTCTAGATCGCGGTAAATTTCGGGCCATTGCACCCCGATTTCGCGTCCCATCCCCAAAAAGTGGTTTCCGGAACCGGGAAACAGGAACGCGATCCGCGCCGAAGGTCCGAAAGGCTCCGGATTGTACGCCACGAAGTTTCTTCCGTTGAATTCGCGTTTCCGGTTTCCTCGGACCGCTTGAACGGCCGACTCCGCCGCATGTGCAAGCTGTTCCCGGCTTCTGGCTAAAAGGCAGACGGCGCGGGGCGCTTCCGGGTCGAGAGGTTCGGTTTCGAACCATCTGCGCGCGTGCTTTTCAAAAGGAGCGTCGTCGTCGAAATCGTGTTCGGCGGTTTTCTTCAAAGCGGCCAACTTTCGCAGAAGTGCGCTTTTGTCGTTCGCCCCGATGCAAAACAGGCCCGCGTCCTTGTATCCGGCCGGTCGTTTTCGTTCTCCGAGCGTTTTGGGCGGAATCGAAGATACGCTGTCGTCGTTTTCAGCGGGGTCGAAGCTCTCGAGCACGACGTGCGCACAGCCGCCGTCGCGGGTAGTTATTCCCGCGCAGGCCCTCCGAGGGCCGTCCTGCCGGTTTGCGCTCCAATACTGCGCGAAAGCGGGGATATGAAACGCGCTCCGGGACCAAGAACGAAAAGCCGGAGATTCGAAATTCCTCAGCGGAGGAATTATTTGCTGGTACAGACAGAGGCAGGTTTTGGCGACTGCCGCGAGTCCCGACGCGGACCCGGCGTTTCCTATGTTGGGGACGGTCGCTCCCAGTGCGCATTTTTCATGCAATCGCCTCTTATTAAAAAAGGTATGGATAGCCGCGGCCTCGGTATCGTCCGCAGATGGTTCTCCGGAGCCCAAGGTTTCGAAATGGCCGACCGAACCGGGGGAAACTTTCGCGTCGGCGAAAGCCCGTTTGAGCGAGGAGAGGCAAGTCTCGACGGCCGAACTCGAATCGACGGTCCCGCTGGAGGCTCCCATGCCTCTGACGACGGCGTATATCCGGTCGCCGTCTTTCAATGCGTCCTCGTAGCGCTTGAGGATCAACGCGACCGCCCCTTCGCCGGGAAGAGAACCGTCGGCCCGACGGTCGAACGCGAACACGTCTTTTTTGCGGGACCAGGGCGCGACACGGTGTGCCGCCGCTATGTTGCGCGCGTCGCATGCGAGATCCACCGCACCGACCAGCACGGAATCCGTCTCGAATCTCTGAAGCGAGCGCGCTCCGATTTCGAGCGCTCTCACACCGGCGGCCTCTTCCTGGGAGACCACGAAACAGGGACCGCCGAACCCGAATTCCTTCGCGACCCTGCTGGCGACGATTCCTCCCAAGGCGCCCAAGGTTCGAACGGCGGTTAGAGGAAGTCCCGTTTCGTCTCTCAGGCTTTCCAGCCATTCCTCGGTTCGCTGCTTGTCCAGGCGAAGACCGGCCTTGGATTTGTACCGTTCGATTTCGTTGTACATATTCCACCGAGCGTGGAAATTGGTGGCTTCGTAGTCGAATGATATGCCGATCACCGCGCTCGTCTTCGCGCGCATTTTTCTCGAAGGCATGCCTGCGTCGGTCAGCGCCTGGGCTGCAACCCGCAGCATCAGCAACTGCTGCGGCAGTATATCCGCGATTTCGTTGGGGGGTATGCGAAAGTCGCCGGGGAACATTTCGAGGCCGTCAAGATACGCGCCATGCAAATCGCTCCCAGTGATCGCCTTTACGATTTCTTCCGCTCCGTGCCATCGATCTTTCGGTCTGGTTCGAAATGGCGATTCGCCCTTGAAAATTCGTTCCTGGAATTTTTCGAGCGATTCGATTCCGCCGAAGCGGACCGCCATTCCCACTACCGCGATAGAAGGAACATCCTTTTCCGAGGATTCGAGGGAAATCTCGTGTTTTTCCGGAAGCGAGGAAGAGGGGATGTGCTCTTCCAACAGCAAGTGTCCGTTAATGCCGCCGAATCCGAAGGCGCTCACGGCGGCGCGCCTGGGAGCGGTCTTCGATCTTCTCTCCCATTCGACGGCTTCGGTTTGGACCCTGAACGGTCCGGAGTTCAGGGGACTGTCCTCCGAAGGCTTTTCGAAATTGGCGGAGGGAGGAATCTTTCGATGGAAAATCGCGAGAACGGTCTTGATCAGCCCGGCGGCCCCGGCGCCGGTCAAGAGATGGCCGACGTTGGATTTCACGGAACCGATCGCGCATTGGCCCGGTTTCGCGTCTTCGATTCCGTGCCATAAAGTGCTTAGGCTGGCGAGTTCCGCCGCGTCACCCACGGGCGTGCCCGCTCCGTGGCATTCGATCAGATCCACGTCCGAGGGAGACCATCCGGCCGACTCGTAGGCCAGTCTCATGGCCCGCACCTGGCCTTCGCTGTCGGGGGCCAGAAGGTTCGCGCTCATGTCGTTGGACAAACCGGCGCCGCGAACAATCGCATAAATCCGGTCGCCGTCCCGAATCGCGTCCTCAAGGCGTTTTAAAACCACGATTCCCGCCCCCTCTCCCACGACGAGACCGTCGGCCGACCTGTCGAAGGCGGCGCACTTGCCGGAGGGAGACAACGCCCTCAATTGGCTGAATCCCACCTGCGTATAAAGCTGCTCCGGCCTGGAAACCCCTCCCGCCAGCATGGCGTCGGCCCGGAAAGCCTGAAGCTCGTCGCAGGCCAGCTTGACCGAATAGAGAGACGACGCGCAGGCGGCGTCCAGCGTGTAGGCCCCGCCTCCCAGTCCCAAGCTATGCGCCAGCAGGGAGGCCGGAAAACTGGTCACCCTGGCGGCAAGGCTTTCTTCGTACGAAACGGATGCATGCTCGGTTTCGTTGAAAAGCCTGTTTTCGAATGTCCTTCCCAGTATTTTCCTGGTCAGCTTGGAGGAACTGTCCGTCGGAAGCGCGATGGCCGCCAAAACGACGCCCGTCCGATTTTTGTCCAAGTTCGCCGTTCCGCAATCGAAGAAAGCGTCGCGTCCGGCGTGGAGCACCAGATGGTAAAGGGGATCGAGTCGTCTCGCAAAGCTTTCGTCGATATGGAGACCGTGGAAATCCGCCACGAAATCCTCGACGAAGCACGCTTTGAGGGAATACGTCTTGTCCGGCATGGGAACAGGGTCGTACATGGCCTCGGGCGGAGCGATCCATCGTCCGGGCGGGACCTTCCGGGACATATCGACGCGGTCCAGAATATTGCGCCAAAAAGAGGCGACATCGAATGCGCCCGGAAACACGCCGCCCATTCCGACTATGGCGATTGGAATTTTCTTGAACATATATTTAAAAAAAGAGGGAAAACCCGAACAAAAAAGAGTTTCCCCGGAACTGCGTCGTATTTACAATTTTTCTAACATCCGTTCGCGAGGCAATTCGCTTTCTGCGAAGACGGAATTTCCAGTCGGCCGGAACCGAAGACACTTAAATGCACAGGCGCGTCCGGACTCTTCGAATTCCGATTTGAATACCTTCCATCGAGGGTCGATCTCTCTGTCCGAGCGCGCACAACCCGTTGCAAGAGGCTATTGATACACAATAAACGGCGTTTTCGCAAGAGACAATTCAGTGACAACGCCGGA
Organism: uncultured Desulfobacteraceae bacterium; assembly: GCA_964575975.1. Classification (GTDB taxonomy): domain Bacteria; phylum Desulfobacterota; class Desulfobacteria; order Desulfobacterales; family SKZT01. The sequence continues at coordinate 46,721 of CAZNTU010000005.1, read as the reverse complement.
ACAAGAAGCCGATACCGCATAGGAGAGCTATCAGGAAAAAATAGTGGCCGGGGTGTCGCGGTCGATCCGGGCAGCGACATCGCGGACGGCCTCCTCTCCAGTTGCAAAGTCTCCGACATCCCACTGCATGGAACCATCCTCCGGGGGGCTTTGCCTTAAGAGAGCCCAAGCCCCGGCGACATGAGAGGTTGCCATGGAGGTGCCGCTCCAGGATTCGCAGTTCGTGCCGGAGTCGCCTGCGGACGAATAGACATACATGCCGGGAGCGAAAAGTTTCTGAAGAGTCGGGTGCCAATTGCTTAAAGAAGCTGCCATGTGAACTTCGTTTTCATATTGCCTTTATTAACTGCGCGGACGACCTGTGCGAGACCAAAAGCCAAGCGTCTTTTCCAAATAAAGAACCGGACATGAAACCGGCCGACATTCAAGCGGAAAACATATGGAACCCAAATACAACCTTTCGCCGATCGTGCCCGGAACAAAAAACATGGGGCCGTTGCGGGACCTGGCCCAGGAAGTGATCGCGGCGTCGGCCGGTTTCGAGGGACGGGCCGCCGGGGAAACCGTCGCCGCCCTGGGCGAGAAGCTTCGCCTCATCAACAGTTATTACAGCAACCTGATCGAAGGACATAAAAAGACCATCTCCGACATCGAGAAGGCCCGGGAGCAAAATTTCAGCCGCGACCCGGAGCGAAAATACGCCCAGGAACTCTGCGTGGCGCACGTCCGCGCCGAGAAGGAGCTGACTTGTCGAGGAGGGGCTTCTGGAATCGGAAAGCCATCGGGCGCCGTTGACGATCAGTCTGCCTATCCACGCCTTGCCGTACTATTTTCCCGATCTTTACGAGCCGTCCGTGATAGGGGAGGAGTATCCAAGGCTTTAGCGACGTAATAATAGTTTCCGTCGATCAGCTTTTCAAAGTCTGAAATACCGACGGGCAGTTTTCGTCTTTTCATTGCTTTCCACTAAATTCCCGCCACCAAATTCGTTCGAAACCCAAGGAAACGACAGCGTATCTTCGCAAACGCAGATTTCCGTATTTCTTTTCCAGAGCGTCGCCGTATCGGGCAAGCTGCTCGCAAGCCGCGTTCATCTGCGAGACCATCGCCGGGATGGCTTGCAGTTCCTCCCGCGCCAGATTCCTCGCCCGTTCCCCGGTCATTCCCGCATTGCCAAGCTTCACGTATTTAAACTCGACAATCACGTCGAACAGATCGAACTTCCGCATGTCGGGGCGGATTAGCATCGTCAGATCGGCACGTCCTCTCCCGGCTTCGCGTTCCGAATCCATTATATACAGGATGTCGTTGTATAGCAGGGTCAGGAACGCGGTTTTGACCGTCAGTTCGTTGGCCCATTTGTAGTCGGGATTGTGGAACACTTGAAAATAGCGTTGTTCGACGAATTCGCACAAAGGAATCATGTTTCCCTTTGCGTACAATTTTTCCGCCGCGGATTTTCCGTCATCCCTTTCTTCGGGTCGAGGCAGCAGCATTTTGCGGATACGATCAATGTAGAGCCCCCGCACGACCATATTGGGGACTTGTAGAACAAGCTTGCCCTCGTCGGTCACCCCCGTCATTGTCAACACCCCGAAATAATAGAGGAAGGATTTTAAAAACCCCTGATCCTTGCTCGTGTCGGAGAGCATGTCTTGGGTGCCGAAACGGTCGGCAATGTCGTTAACCGTTACAGGTTCCTTGCCGCGAGTTATTTCGAGAATCAGTTGACGCCCTCCGGGGACCTGCGCCGTGTACTCCAGTTTCGCATTGTCCGTCGAAAGATTGGCGTCGAGCATTTTTCTGGGAAATTCCCGGAACCTTTGGAACGCTTTCATAAAGTAGATTGTCAGAGTCGGATTGTATATTCTTTGCTACGAGCCGGGCGCGAAGGTATAGCCGTTGTAATAGACTCGCATCATGGAAAGAGCGTTTCTCGTTTCGTTTTCGTCGAACCCGCTGTCGACGGCTTCGTCTTTCAAAATTTTTTCGACCTCCGATTCGGTGAAACCGCAAAGATCGTTGTAGTCGGGATCGAGAAAGATGTCTTCCGCGATATTGAATCCGCTGGTGATGTCGCTGACGACGACGGGGGACACGCCTGTGATGAAGATCCGGTCTATCGTTCCCGCTCCGGCCGCGGATTTCACGGCTTTGAACAGGGTTTTCAGCGGCCCCTTGTCATGCGTCAAGGCTTTGTAGGCATCCCGTTCGTTTCCAATTCCGGTCATGACTTCGTTGGCGAAATTGTCGTATTCGTCCACGAGAAGATAAAGCGGGTACCCGGCCGCCTGGACGCTGGCCAGCAGGGACTGAAGGGAGCTGATCGCGTTGGTTTCGTTGATATCGACGGGGATTTTCACATAGTTTCCGTAAAATACGAGAAAAGCCTTTATGCAGGAGTTGACATGGTCGTGCAGGGCCTGCTTTATTTCCGCCGCCGTTCCCGTCGGATCGACGCAGGAAAAATCCCATTGCAGTATCAGGTATTTGTTGCGAAGCTTCGTCGGTTTCTTTCCGATTTTCAGGTGCGAAAACAACTTTACGAACCGTTCTTTCGCCGCCGCGTCGTAATAGTTTTTCAGCATGGAGAGAAGCAGGCTCTTTCCGAATCGCCTTGGCCGGATGAAGAGCAGGTATTTTCCCAACTCCTCCAGCTGGGCGATCCGGTCCGTGCGGTCGCAATAATAATAGCCTTCGGAGACAAGCGCGTTGAAATCGCTTATTCCGTACGGGTATTTCATTCTATACCTCCTGCCTTATTAAAATTTTCCTCCCACCTTGATGTCCTCGAATTCGGTCTTCTCCAGATCGATGTTGAGTTCGCATTCCAGTTCGTTGCCGGACCACTTGCTGGAAAACCCGAGTTTTTTTCCGAGCGCCAGCATGTTGATGTTTTCCTTGAGCACCGTTCCCCAGACGTTTTCCAGCCCTCGGTGCTTGCTGATCTTCAGCACGTGCTCCAGGAGTTTCGCGCCGATTCCCTTTCCGTGCCAAGGATCGCCCACCAGGATCGAAAATTCGCCGTGCTTGCCGTCGGGATGGATGAACACTTGGGAGATGCCGTACATTTTTTCTCCGTCGCCCTCGTCCCGCACCGCCACCATGGAAACCTCCCGGTCGTAGTCCACCTGGGTGAAGCGTGCCAGCATGGCGTGGGTGAGTTGCTTGATCGCCCTGAAAAACCGGTAATAGATGCTCGTGGGGGAAAGCGTGTTGAAAAGCTCGCAAAACAGGTCCGCGTCCTCGGGTTTCACCGGTCGAATCAGAATCTCGATTCCGCTCTCCGTTTTTTCCCTGGATTCGAAATGTTCGGGGTACGGGCTGATCACCAGATGCATGGGAGACCGCACGGCGGATTCCTCCAGAAGAATCCTGGCGTCGATGGCGAACGGCACGCCGTCCTTTACGATCACCGGGTTCATGTCGAGTTCCTTGATTTGCGGAAAATCGACCATGAGCTGCGACAGTCTCAAAATCAGCTCTTCCATTTTCACCATGTCTACTCCGCGACGGCCCCTGTATCCTTTGAGCATTTTGTAGACGCGCGTTTGCTCCAGCATTCTTTGGACGATCAGTCGGTTCATGGGCGGGAGTCCCAGTGCGCGGTCCTTGAATATTTCCGTGTAGATGCCGCCCATGCCGAAAAGAACGACGGGGCCGAAATTGGGGTCTTTCTTGGCGCCCACCAGAAGCTCCAGGTCCGGGCGCAGGATCAGCGGTTGCACTGTCACGCCGTTTACTCGGGCGTCGGGATTGTAGTTTTTCGCCCCTTGCATGATCCTGTCGTACGCTTCGGCGACATGGCCGGCGTCGATCAAGTCGAGCTGCACGCCCTGGGCGTCGGTCTTGTGGCTGATGTCGGGCGACAGGACCTTCAAGACCACCGGATAGCCCATGCGGTCGGCGACGTATACGGCTTCTTCCTTGGTGGCGGCGATTTTGGTCTCGTTCACGGGAATGCCGTACGCGGACACGATGGCCTTGGATTCCGTCTCTTCCAGAAACCGGCCGTCGTTTTTCAAATTGCCCTTTATTTTTTCCTCGGCGGTTTGCCTGTCGAAAGTGAGGTTTTTGTGGAGTTTTGGAGGAATTTGGCTGAGAAGGTCCAGGTTCCTGGAATAGTCGAACATGTAGAGGAACGCCCTGATCGCTCTTTCGGGAGTGCCGTAGGTGGGAATGCCGGCCTTGTTCAGAATCTCTATTCCCGGAGCCATGTCCCTTCCCCCGAGCCAGACGGCGAACACGGGAAAATTCTTCCCTTCCATGGTTTCTATAAGCTTGTGAGCGACGTCCACCGGCTTGGACAGGGCCTGCGGCGCCAGAATCACCAGAAGACCGTCGAATTTCTTGCTTTTGACGCAGATGTCGATGGTTTCGGCGAACCGTGACGGAGGGGAGTCTCCCAGGATGTCGATGGGATTGTTGTGGCTCCAGAAAGGCGGAAGGACCTTGTTCAATTGTTCCAGGATTTCGTTGTCGAGGGGGACCGGGTCGAGATTGAACCGGGCGAGGGCGTCCACGGCCATGACGCCAGGGCCGCCGCCGTTGGTGATGATACCCAGTCTGGAACCCGTGGGGCGCGGCTGTTTCGCCATCAGTTCGGCGCAGTCGAAAAGCTCCTGGATGGTATCCACGCGAACGACGCCCGTGCGCTGGAACGCGGCGTCGTAAATCGAATCCTCCCCGGCCATGGCCCCCGTATGTGAGGCGGCCGCCTTGGCCCCGGCCGCGCTTCGTCCCGATTTCAGCACGACGATCGGCTTGACTCGGGAGACGGCCCTCGCGGCGCTCATGAACTTTCGGAAATTCGTCAGGTTCTCTATGTATAAAAGGATGCTCTTGGCCTGGGGATCGTTTCCGAGATAATCGATCATGTCACCGAAATCGACGTCGATCATGGAGCCGATGCTCACGAAGTGGCTGAAGCCGATCTGTTCCTTGAAGGCGAGGTCGAGGATGGCGGTGCAAATGGCGCCGCTTTGGGAGACGAAGGCCAAGTTGCCGTACCGGGGCATGTCGGAGGCGAAGCTGGCGTTGATTCTTTTGCCGGGGACCATCACCCCCAGGCAGTTGGGGCCTACAATCCGCAAGCCACCCTCGTAGGAGATTTCCACGATCCTCTTCTCGATGTCGCGCCCTTTTTCGCCGATCTCCTTTCCCCCGGCGGATATGACGATCGCTCCTCCCACGCCGTTTTCCACGCACTCCTTGGCGATGGTTGGCACGGTCGAAATGGGGGTGGCGATCACCGCGAGATCGACTTCGTTGCGGATGTCGGAAATGGAACGAAAGGCCTTCATCCCCTTGATTTCGTTGTAGCCCGGATTGACCGGATAGAGCGCGGCCGAAGTTCCCCCGCCGGCCAAGTTCCTGATCAAGGCCTCTCCAACGGTCCCGGCCTTCTCGCTGGCGCCGACCACCGCTATGGATTTCGGCGAAAAGATCTTATCCAGATTGTAGAGTCCCATTATTGTTTTTCTCCTATTTTCGTGTGTAAATCTCCCGTTATTGAATAGAGAAGTCCCCCCCCATTCCAGCGTCATCCCGCCTTCGACTGATCCTTTTTCAAGCGGATACTCAACAAAGGGACCGGGCAGTAAGCGAACATCTTTTCGGCCGTGGAACCCAAAATAGCCCCGGCGATGTTGCCCCGCCCCCGTGTTCCCATCACGACGATATCCGCAGTCTCGCTTTCGGCGGCCTTGATCAACTCCTCGAACGGCACACCGGTCCTGAAAGCATATTGTACGTTCAGATGCGACAAAGACAATTCCTTGACAATCCTTTTAAGTTCCAAGGTCCTCTCGTTTTTCATCTCGCCGATGTAATTGGCGACGGAAAGGTTTTCCCGTCCCAGGGAAATTTTCCGGACCGCGATTTCCACCGCATCGACGTCCCTTTGATTCAAAACGTTGACCAGGATCAAACGGGCTTTCAAATTCTCCGCAAGTCGCCCTGCGTAGGCGACGACCTCGGGCGTGTATTGGGAAAGATCGCAGGCTGCCATGATCCTTTTTATTCTGTTCATTCGCACCTCTGCTTGTAAAATGACGGGTTAGGGCAAGTGTTTTGCAACTAAGGGCGTTTCCCTGTTTGGCGTTTTACAGCGGATAATAAAAGAGAACACCAAGCTTGTCAAAACCAATTGTCTTTCCGATCGGGCTTGCGCGATGAAACGATCGCATAGACAAGAGGATAAGAGGTTATTGTCGTTGACACGCATTTCATTGTCTTATATAGCTTTACGCACGGACGGAAATGTCGACTTTGTCTTTTTGAAGATTTTCGAACTTGTTTCTCGCAAAAAAGGAGAAGAATATATGAGCGTCAAACCAAAGAACGACCAATGGGTATACGCGGTCATCCAGGAACCCGAAAAAAATCCGCAATATCTCGGTCAGCACGACGACGACAAGGACGTGTCCTATATCCCCATCTTCCTGGAAAAAGACCACGCCTTGCAGTGCATAATCCTGCTGAAAAAGTATAAAACCCTGAAATACGAAATTCAGGCTGTCTTCTACGGAGAATTGGCCAAGGACGCCAAGGACAACAATTTCCTTGTCCTCGTTCTCGACGGGGAGGGCAAGGTCGTGGATTGGCTGGAACCGTAAAGAAAGGCGCGGTCCGTATTCGGCCGGACCTTCCAATGGAACGTCCTCGCCCCTAACTGACAGTATCCAAATGGCCGGGAGAAATCAACTCGCGGAGCATTTGCATCCAGACGATGCCTCCTGCAATTCCGCAACGTTTGCAGTTCGCCGGTTCCCGGAAGGGGATGTGTTTTCCTTCGAAACTGCGGATTTATGGTAGGCTTTGGCGAAGTTAAGGCCGCCTCGATTCCGCACCCCATGCGGAATCGAGGCGGCCGATTCTTATGCAAGTCGTCAAGAGATTTTACTTGACCAACCTGAGTCTGTGCGTCTTTTTCAGTTTTTCCCAGACGCGATGGACGATGGCCAAAGAGGGGTCTTGATGCTTGAGGTTGTTATTGTCCGCGACCTTCGTACAGTCGTCCAAAAGGATGAAGTTTCCCGTGAACAACTTGAATTCCTCGATAATGTAAGGCCCCAGACTCTCGTTAATCTCGGCCAGTTTGTCCGATTCCATCCGAGCCAGTTCCGTTCTTTCCCTCAATGACAGGTCTCCGACGAGCAGGTCGGCTACTTCGTCCACTGTTGTCGGGAGTTCGTATTTCAGGGCTTTTACGCGCATGATGTTTCTCCGTATCCGTTGTTGGGCCTCCGCGTTCCCGGAATCTGGCTTGTGCTCCAAATTGGCGGCGTTGAAATCAACTCCCGGTCGCGCGGTCGCCGTTGTTTGAATTCCATGCCGCTTCCGTTTGCGGCATTTCGTTTTTTTCATAGCAAATCCCGTACCAAAGCCAACCTAAAGCGACCGACGTAACCGATCAATACGGATTGGCCGGTAATCGGGACCCATTGGAAACCAAACTTCAAAAGGGAAGGGTGTAGCCATAAATGTAAAAAAATGGTATGTAAGAAAACGAAATTGTATGTGGGATACGAGAAATGCGAGGTATGGAATGACGGTTTGAATGCGGGGGAGGATTGAGGATTCCCTGGTTATAACGGATTTGGGGGATGCATCGAGAGAACGCTGCAGGGGGTTTGTCAATGGCGATTCTCCCGGCATCTTCGAAGGCGCATTCGCGTCAAAGTTCGGTAAGAACGCGCTGAAAGCGCAAGACATACAAGTCCAGGGCGGAACTCTGGGCTTATATGTCGACCTCTTTCAGGGTTCCCCCAAATCCGTTACAATCAGGAACAAAAAGCTGTCAGCATTGCGCGTAATTTTTCTTGGCGGCACCGACGCTGTCGATTTCGAGGACGAGGGCACCGCAAGGGCTGTCCTTGTCAGCCCTTGCGACACCTTCCGACGCGTCCCATTGTCCGATCAGCAGAATTCCGGACGCCGATATCCACTCTCAATTGATGTCTCCAAATACCCGCAGCACAATCTCGGGCTGATATTTGCTATTTGTTTTCAATGTTATCTTGTCCCAGTACTTTCCCTTTTTGGTTGCTTTATTGCTCACGAACACCACATATTCGGATCTCCCGTTGCCGGTGGTATTTTCCTTTAACAAAAGGCTTATATCGTCCCCTTTTTCCGGCAATGCTTCAATTATCTTGAAGGGGTATTTTACCTCGGGAACGACGAGCACTTCGGACGTTATTTGTTCATCTGCGGAACCGGCCAACCGAACATTTGTCGGAGATATGGTGGCGATCCTGTCTACCATGCCTTTAACAATCAGGTGGGTGGTTGCATTGTTCGGGTCGTTGGTCGTGACGACGATTTCCTTTTTCAACATTTTTCCACCGTTGCCTTTGGTGTCAACCTCGATGCGTATTTTCCCCTCGCCGCCGGGAGGGAGCTGTCTCGGATGCGAGACGGCGGTGCATCCTCAGTCGGTCTTAACTTCTTGAATTTCCAAAACTGACGATCCTCGGTTTTGAACCGCGAAGTCGTGGACTACATTCTCGCCCTCGACAGCGGCGCCGAAATCGTGTGTTTTTTCTTGAACGACAAGCTGCGGCCGGCCCGTGTCTTGTTCGTCCTCGGCCCATGCGGTCGAAATATAAACGAACACGAAGATGAGCGTAAAGGCAGCCGCCAAGTTGAATAATTCGGAATCCCTGGAACAATATCCCGGTTCAACCGAAATGCCTCCTGAATAGTTTTTCATAAGATTTCCTCCCCATTTGAAAAAGATTGCAAGGGTTGTCTTCATACGTTTCTAAAAATGCCGATCCGCGCCGGCCGCTACTCTTTTCTTCGCGCCAGCTCGCGGAAAAAGCGGACCGTTTTCCGCGCCATCCCCTCATGAATCTGGCGTGCAGAAGCATCGCGCAGATCGAAGAATTCCCAGAGAAAATCGACAAGGCTTTCGCCTTGTTGGTTGCGCTGCATATGGATTGTTTCCTTGCATATCGATTTGTTTTCTATTATGGCTTCTCTGTAATGATTGACCATTTGGTCCACGCTCTGATCCTCGCCAGCCATGGCGAAAGGGTTGATTGTCGTCGTTTTCCGGTTCCTGTCCGAGCGTTTTTTCGCAGGCCCCTACGGCCCTTGCGAACTGGTCGGTATCGAAACGAACAAGCCAATGCAGGGCTGCCCCCACGCTTTAACGCACTTTTCGAATTGCTAAAGGAATGTCGATTGATACCGGCAAAGAGAAAAACGATTAGGGGAGGATGCGAATCAACAAAGAATCGATCGTAGCTGTATATAGCAAGGCGTCTTTGAAGGGGGGATCGTGCGGTCCGTACGGGCAGGCTTTTGCCCGGAGATTTCAGGCCTGTCGAGGTCGGCGGCGACGGTATTGGCCGTTCCGGAGGAATCGGGCGAATCGGATGTTCGGAAAACGCTCGTGGCGGCAGGCATCGAAGCGCTGTTTCCCGGTGTGTTGCAACAAGCATCAAGGGGATCGCAGCAACTTGATCCCGTCCCGAGCGATATGTCTCGCAGTGGCCGAGCCGGAACGGTCGTTTCGCATCGAACAGCGACCGTCGGATCGGATTGCGCGCGTTCGGAGGCCTGAAAACATTTGCCCGCCATTTCGAGGCAGCAATCGGGCTTCGCGTAACCGATCCCGTAAACGACGATCCAAAGCAGGACGGCCGCCAAGGCAATGTGGACGAGTTTTCTTGTCAACGCGTTCATCAGGCTCCTTTCCGAATGAATTCGCGCCACATATACCACCTTGTGGCATAAAATTCAACGATATTTTGTACGAAGCCGATGCAACGGCATCCGAGCAAACCGTCGCGCAATTCGTCGATAAATGCCGATAACGTTTGGCGTGGGCAGCCGATGTTTTTCTACCGTGAAATGTCGAACCCCTCCCGCTGTCGTCCGACCCTGAACGGCGCGATTGCGGCACGGAAAAACACGCTGGATTGTTTTCGACCGCCTTTCCGCGCCGGATTTCGGGGACTGCCGGAAAGACGGGCCGTTGCGGAATGCGGTTGCGGAAGAATCAGGCGGAATCCAATTGAGATGAGTTGGGAACAGGGCGGTGTTGCGCCGTCCTGTTCAATCCAGCACAGGGCGACGATATTGAATGATTGGGGCATGGTCGTATTGGAAGGGGGAATGCGCGAAGAGGAAGCGACCCCGATGAGCCGTACGAGACCGGTTTTGCAGTCATCGGATTATCCCCCGTGTCGAGTTCGCTATCGCGGCGAGGGCCACGCCCATATCGGCGAAGACCGCCTCCCACATGGAGGCCATTCCCATGGTTCCAAGGACGACGAACACTGTTTTAATGGAGAGCGCCATCGCGATGTTCTGCCAAACGACGATTCTTGTTTTTCTGGCGATTTCGACCGCCTCGACCATTTTCAAAGGAGAATCCGTCATGAGCACCACGTCGGCCGTCTCGATGGCCGCGTCCGCGCCGAGGGCTCCCATGGCGACACCGACGTCCGCTCTGGCGATGACCGGGGCGTCGTTGATTCCGTCCCCGACAAAGGCTACCTTGCCGCCACGGTCGGCCGCGGCCTGTATTTCCTCCAGCAGGCGCACCTTGTCTTCCGGCAGCAGTTCCGCGTGGAACGCGTCCACACCCAGCGACTTGGCCACCGCTTCGGCCGCGCAGCGATTGTCGCCAGTGAGCATTTCGACGCGCTCGACGCCGATGCCTCGCAATCGCGCTATCGCTTCCGCGGCGTCCTCCCTGACCGAATCTCCGATCACGATGCGCCCGGCGTACCGCCCGTCGATCACAATGTGGGCGGCGGTCCCCTCCAGGTCGCAAACATCGTGTTCGATATTCCGGTGGTGCAGCAACCCGTCGCTTCCCACGAGCACCTCGCGGCCGGCGACCAACGCCTTGACGCCTCTGCCGGTCAGGTCCACGTGTTCGGCCACCAGCGCGCCGTCCGGCTTCAGCCCCGCCTCCTCCGCCTTGGCTACGATCGATTTTGCGATCGGGTGGCCGGAATGCATTTCGGCGAGCGCGGCGAATTCCAGAAGTTGCCGTTCCCCGTATCCGTTCGCGGGTATCACTTTTTGGACCGAGAAGTCGCCTCGGGTCAGGGTGCCGGTTTTGTCGAACACGACCGTTTCGACTTTGGACAACGCGTCGAGGAAGTTGGACCCTTTGACCAGGATGCCCTGGCGGGACGCCTTGCCGACGCCTCCGAAGTATCCCAAGGGGATGCTGACCACGAGCGCGCACGGGCAGGATATTACCAACACCACCAGGGCGCGATAGATCCATGTACTGAAATCGGCCTCGGGCAGGAACAGGGGGGGAATGAAAGCGATTCCGGCGGCTGTCGCCACGACGACCGGAGTATACCATCGGGCGAAGCTCGTGATGAACTTTTCCGTCGCCGCCTTTCGGGCCGAGGCGTTCTGGACGAGTTCGAGAACCTTGGCGATGGACGATTCGTTAAACGGCTTTGTCACCTTGAGTTTCAAGACGGCGGACAGATTGACCATGCCCGCCATCAGTTCGTCCCCGACACGGGCGTTCAAAGGGACCGATTCGCCGGTCAAGGCGGAAGCGTCCAGGCTGGACAGCCCCGAGAGCACCTGCCCGTCGAGCGGCACTCTTTCCCCCGGCTTTACCACTATAGTCTCTCCGACCCGCACTTTTTCGGGCGGCACTTGACGCAGGCCTTGTATGGTTTCCAAATTCGCACGGTCGGGCCTGATCGCGAGCAAAGCGCGAATCGATCCGCGCGAACGCGACACGGCCAAGTTTTGCAGAAATTCCCCGGCCTTGAAGAATATCATCACTCCGACTGCCTCGGATAGGCTGTGAATGGCGATGGCTCCCGCAGTGGCGATCACCATCAGCACGTTCTCGTCGAAAAAATCTCCCCTGCGAACGGTTTTGAAAGCATTGACGTAGACGTTCGCGCCGGCCAGGAAATACGCGGCCAAGGCGAGGCCGTAGTCCAGGGCCATCAGACCGGATTCGTGAAAACCCTCCTCGAAAAACGCGTGAACGCCCAACAAGAGTACGGATACGAGGATAATGCCGATTTCCCGTTTTTTTTCGAACGCCTCATCCGATCCGTCGTCTCTGCGAACGACGTCTTCGGAGGGCAGGATGTCTATCCCGGGATCGATCCGTTTGATTCGGCCGATCACGTTTTCCAGATCGGCCGCATCCAGATGGAGGCGCATGTTCGCGAAATCCACCGCCGCGAAGGATACTCCGGGCAGCTTTTTGACGGCGTCTTCGATCTTCGCTCCACAGGCGGCGCAATCAAGCCCTTCTATTCTGTATGCCTTTGTCATGTTGAAACCTCGTTTGTCGGGACAGGTTCGTCGATGTGTTGCAGGCCGGTTTCGAGCACCTCCTTGTGTTTGTCATATGCGCAAACCGTAATATGTTGTCGCCGGATGTCAATGAACCGGTTCGGGCGTTCCCTGCATATTGACAGTCGGGAATCTATTCGACATTGAAATCGTCGGGAGTTCGGAGCCTTGCGCTCCTCGATGTCAAAAGGTCGGAACTCTCATGGACTGTCGATAAAGCTTTGATCTTGCTTATGTGGCTGTTAAAGTGCGCATAATCGACGTCTTATGGTCACGGTTTCATACGATTTGCCATTGCGTCACAGAGTACGGTTTGTCGAGAGAGGAAATTTCGGCGTTTTTTTTGCCTGCCCCTCGTCAAGGCTCCACATAACGTTTATAAAGACGTTCGATGGCCGCCGGTTTCCCGATAAACGTTAGTCGATCGCCGTTTTTCAGTACCGTTTCCCCCACAGGTTCGAAAAGATTTTCCCCTCGATGCACCATGGCCACAAACGCGCCGGTCGGGATTTCGATCTCGCGGATTTGTTTTCCGGCCAGGGGCCGCGTATCCTTTTCGGCCCCGATGAACAGTTCCAGGAACCGAGCGTCTCTCAGCAGGACTTCCTTGAGCTTGCGAGGATTTTCGATTCGGCGAAAGGCATCGACGAAGGATTCGTTTTCGACGCGCGCGGCCAGTTCCGCCAGAATCCGCAGGTGCTGAGCCGCTTTGTCCTCGGGGCTGACAATAATCAAGACTCCGAACACGTCGCATGAATTCATGGACGGCTGCGACGGGTCGTCCGGCGGCAGAAAGACGCAAACGCTTTCCCGGACCCGGGCAACAACCATTTCGGTATGCTCCACCTGACGGGAGCGGAAATGCAGGATCGCGATCCCGTGCGAAATGGAGGCCCCGCCGTATCGTCCGGTCTCGATCAGCCGGTCGGCAATAGTTCCGGTCTCCATCGAGACCCGTCGAGCCAGCGACTTGGCCGCTTCGTTGACGATGTCTTCGAACGATTCGCCGGAACGAAAGTCGAGCACCTTCGCGCGTTCCACGATATCGTCGTAAGGATCCTCTTCGCGCAGTCCCTTCTCTTTGACGATTTCGCGAAACTCCGTCTGCAATCCGGGATGGCGATAGCGTCCCAGCCGCTCGAAGACATGAAGAATCGCTCCTGAACGGTCGACTTTCGGGCGGGCGTAGTAAAAATACCAGACGAGGCCGAGGACGAGGACGCCGAGAGAAAAAAGACTCGTCAGCCAGCCCATTTCGACGATCAGCCAGACGCTGACGAGCACGCCCGCGATCGGCAGGAACGGGTAGAAAGGAACCCGGAAGCCGGGATCGTAGCTTTCGATCCGGCTTTCCCTCATGACGATCACCGCCAGGTTGACCATCCCGAACACCAGCAGGTTGAAGGAGCTGCCTAGCTTGGCCAGGGCTTCGGTAGACAGAGTCAGGATCAGGACGACGATCACGGTCCCGGTGACGAGAATGGCGCGTGTCGGGGTGCGAAAGCGTCCGAGTTTCTCCAGGCGCGCGGGCATCAGTTTGTCGCGGGCCATTGCGAGCGGGTACCGGCTTGCCGACAGGATGCCCGCGTTGCCTGTGGAGGCGAAGGCCGCTATGGCGGCCAGCGTCACAAGGATTACTCCTGCGATGCCGGGCCCCCATTTCGAAATGGTATCGGCGGCGGTGGCGACGGGCGTAAGATCCCGGCGCAGGTCTTCCGGATCGAGTGCCGCGACCATGATGAATACGCCAAGGACATACACTGCCGTCGCCGTGGCCAGGGAGAGGATCATTCCAAGCGGCAGGTTCCGTTCCGGCTGTTTTATTTCCTCGCTGACGCTCGTTACATGGGTCAGACCCGCATAAGAGATAAAGACCAGGCCCACCGTCGAAATCAACCCGTGCAGTCCGTTGCGCTCGTGCAGAAACGGCGAATACTGCTCCGACAGATCCGCCCGCGGCATGTGGTCGAAAATATACCCAAAACCCTGAAGGATAAAGAGTCCCAACACACCCAGCAGTCCGACGACTAAAACTTTCTGCAGAAAAGTGGATTCCTTTGCGCCGAAAATGTTGAAGCCTGTGAAAATCACGGTCAACGAGACCGCAAGTGCCTTCATAAACCATTCCGTTTCCAAACCACCGTAAGTCAGGTGCTGCGCAAGGCCGGGGGCCGTCGCCAGATAGGCTCCCATGCCTACCAGCGCGAAAGCCGACTTGAAAACAAGCGCCAGCCAGGAGCCTATGCCTGTGACCGTCCCCATGGCAGGTCCCAGGCTTCGGTCCAGGAAATAATAGGGGCCTCCCGCCCGCGGCAGGGCGGTGGACAGTTCCAGGATGCCGAACATCGAGGGAATCATCAGGCATCCGGCGATCAGATAGGCCAGCACGGTCGAGGGGCCTGCCACCGCTGTCGCCAGCCCGGGAAGCAGGAAGAAACCCGAGCTGATCATGGCTCCGGTGGAAATGCAGTAAACGTCGAAAAGTCCCAGTTCTTTTTTGAGCTTGCCCGAGTCCTTGTCCTGCGGCCCTCTCGCGGAATGGATTCCTTTCACTTGCATCCTCCCTTTACGGTTGTCGATCTTTGATCCCCGTTTCGGAAAAACAGCGCAAGACGCAATTCCATGCTTGGAGAATCATTTCCCGATTCGCCTGTCGAGTTCGCTCTGATAGGCGGCCCCCAGCCAATCCGCGTTTCGTCTGGCCCAATCGGAGAGCCTGGTTTCGCCGGTCGCGGGCGAATCCACGTACAGGAGATTGTCGGAAAGAGCGTAAATCTCCTCTTTCGTCAGGAGGACGTCGCCGACGATCTTGCCTATGAGCATGGCGGCGAGATAGCCCGCGAACGGCGGCACGCGCAGGATCGGACGATTTTTGCCGAGGATTCCGCCGATGGTCCGAACCAATTCCCTGTAGGTGAATACTTCCGGACCGACCGCGTCCTTGACGGTGTTTTCCTGACTGAAAGCCTGCTCCACGGCCAGCTTGGCCAAGTCATCAGCGTGTATGGGTCTTATGCGGTATTCTCCGTCGCCGAATACGGCGAATAACGGGAACTTCCGCAGCAACCAGGCGATGTTGTTGATCAGAATCCCCTTCTTGCCGAAAAGGACCGCCGGCCTCAAGATGGCGTAGGAAAGGCCCGAGGAAGCCAACGCCTTTTCGACACGGGCTTTTCCCCGGAAATATTCGTATGGCGAATCGAGGGAGGGATTGGTTATGCTGACGTGGACCATTCTCCGAACGCCCGCGTCGCGGGCGGCCTCGAACAGTGCAAGCAGGTTCCGGACGGCGGCGGCGAAGCTGAAAGAGTCGTGGTTGAACCGAACCCAGTAGGTGTTGTAAAAGACCTCCACCCCTTCCAAATTCCGCCGCAGTTGCGACGGGTCGAAGTCGAGTGGCCGGACGTCTATTTTCGAACCGAAAGGATTGTTACGGCCGGGCGAGTTTGTCAGCGTGCGCACCGGCAATTTTTTGTCGAGCAACCGTCTTGCGATATGTTTCCCGCTGAATCCGAACGCGCCGGTTATCGCATGCAGGCCGTTTGTTTGCATAAAATTCTCTTCGCTTTTATGGATTGTTTCGATTTGGGCCACTACATACGCGCCGGTCTCGCATTGGCTAGCGCCGACAGCAAATCTGGATTTGTCGATGATAAAGACGCCAGATTCCGCACCTTTTCAGTTTTTGCCCTTTGGACAATATGCCGAGAGTATTTCGGAATGCAAGTTGGGGATAACGGGTATTGTCGGTCTTAAATAACTTGACATTCGAGGCCGAATTTTGCCATCTATTGAACATAGCCATGTAAACAAAACCTTTTGAACAGGCTATGCCCGGAATTCGAAAAGAACGGAAGGGAACCCCGCGCCGCCGAAGGCCGGGGACGCGGACGCAGGTCCCTGCACGGAAGGAAAGAGACAGAAATGAGGAAAATTTCGAGGTTGAAATATTCGATCGTTGCCGGCGTATTCCTGGCCGTCGTCGGTCTGTTCCTGGCTTTCGGTCCGCCTCGGCTCATGGCCCGGACCGAGACGCCCGAATTCTGCTCGTCGTGCCACGTCATGAAAACCCAATACGAGGCTTGGCGGCATCAAGGCGCGCACCGCCGGCAGCGCTGCGTCGATTGCCACTTGCCGCACGACAACATGGCCGCGTATTACCTCTGGAAATCCATCGACGGTATGAAGGACGTGGTGTTCTTCCATTCCGGCCGCGTGCCCGAACGCATCGAGGTGTCGGAGCGAGGCCAGGGATTCATCCAAGGCAATTGCATACGTTGCCATGGAGACACCGTATCGAGAATGCTATCTACGGACCGCGACTGTTGGGACTGCCACCGCCGGATGCAGCACAGGCTGAGCGGTTCGATACTGCCCATGTAGCGATCGGGTTGGGTGGGAATCAACAAGAAAGAGAGGAAAGAATGATCGTCAGGAAAACGAAAATAGTTGTCGCGTTAGGCGTGCTGTTTGGCGTGTTCGCCGCTTTTTTGGCCTGCTCTCCGGAAGAGGCGCAGGTGGTGCAGCCGGTGAAGATCCCGGACGACACGATCGATCCCGAGGTGTGGGGCAAGGCCTATCCTGTGGAGTACGACCTGTGGAAGCAAACGGAGGAGCCGACGCCTCCGGGAAAGAGCAAGTACAAGGTCGGGTTCGACGCCGACAACATCACCTACGACAAGCTTTCCATGTACCCGTACATGGCTCTTCTGTTCCACGGCTGGGGATTCGGCGTCGAGTACAACGAGCCGCGCGGCCACGCCTACATGCTCAAGGACCAGTTGGAGATCGACGCCAAGCGCGTGGGCGCCGGCGGGGTGTGCCTTTCCTGCAAGACGCCTTACGCGCCCGTGCTCGAGGAGAAGATGGACGTTTCCTTTTATATGCTGCCGTTCCGGGAGGTCGTGAACGAGATTCCAAAGGAGCATCGGGAACTCGGGGTGGCCTGCATCGACTGCCACGACAACAAGGACATGACTCTCAAGATTTCGAGGGGGTTCACTTTGGTCAAGGCCATGGAGAGCATGGGCGTCGATCAGCGAAACCTTTCGCACCAGCAGATGCGCTCGGCGGTCTGCGCCCAGTGCCACGTGACCTACAACATTACCAAAACGCCGGAGGGCAAGTCCGACGGCATCTATTTCCCTTGGCAGAACAGCAAGTGGGGGCAGATCAGCGTGGAGGACATCATCCAAAAGATCCGCAACGACCCCGACAACAAGGAATGGACCCAGCAGGTCACAGGGTTCAAGCTGGCCTTCATGCGCCATCCCGAGTTCGAACTTTACTCGAACCAAAGCACGCACTGGCAGGCCGGGGCTTCCTGCGCCGACTGCCACATGCCCTACGTGAGGGTCGGCGTTTACAAGGTTTCGGACCACCGTGTCAGGAGCCCGCTCAAGGCGGACCTTCGGGCCTGCGCCCAGTGTCACGCGGAAGACACGGAATGGCTCAAGCAGCGAGTCATAAACATCCAGGACCGCACGATTTCGCTCATGCTGCGCGCGGGGTACGCCACGGCCACGGCCGCCAAGCTCTTCGAAATGGCGAACAACTCCCAAGCGCAGGGCTCGCAGCTCGATCAAAAGCTCTACGAGCAGGCGAAGGATTTCTATTTGGAGGCCTTCTACCGCCAGCTTTTCATCGGGGCAGAGAACTCGGTGGGCTTTCACAACCCTCCCGAGGCCCTTCGCGTCTTGGGCGACGGCGTAGCGTTCGCGGGCAAGTCCGAGGCCCTGCTGCGCCAGATGCTGGCGCAGGCCGGCGTGAACGTGCCCGTCGATATCGATCTGGAATTGGACAAATACGTGGACGAGCGCGGCGAAAAGAAGCTCCGGAGAAAGCCGGAGCAGGAAATCGAGGATCCTTTCGGACTGCAAAAGCGCTTTGTGCCGGGCGTAGCGACTAGCGCGGCAGGCGGCGAAGTTCGGGAAGAAAGCGGAGGCGAAAAATAGAAGCCGAAGTGGATGCGGTTGATCGTTCGTTCGAGATCTTCAATCCCACATGTAAGCGGCAAGCGAGAGAATTCCGTAAATGAAATCCTTGTGGAGCGATTTTCCTTTCGTGCCATCTCCAGCCGCGCCGAGCGGGAGAAACAAGGGGAGAAAATGCTCGGCGGGATAGGGGTGGTTTCTTTCGGCCTCCGGGGCGTCCTTTTTGTAGTTCAAGATGGTTTCCGCGTTTCCGGACGCGATGGCGTTTTCCAGCCAGGCGTCGAATTTCAAGGCGTATTCGACCGGTTCGTCCCTCGTTTTCCGGCCGTGGATGTCCCCAAGGTTGTGCGTGGCGCCTCCGCTTCCCACGATCAGGACACCCTCTTTTCTCAAGGGCGAAAGGGCCGTGCCAAGACTATAATGGTGTTCCGGCGACAGATCTCCTTGAATCGACAGTTGGATCGTCGGAATGTCGGCGTCGGGAAACATCAGGCAAAGCGGCACCCACGCGCCGTGGTCGAAGCCTCTTTCCGGATCGACTTTGGATTTTATTCCGTTGTCGGAAAAAACGCCGACGATCTCCTTCGCCAAGGCCGGATCGCCGGGGGCGGGGTACTTGACTTCGTAGAGCTGCCGGGGAAATCCGTAAAAATCGTGGATCGTCTCCGGGCGTTCGGGGCCGGAGAGCATTGGGAGAACCGTCTCCCAATGGGCGGAGACGCATAAGACCGCCCTGGGGCGGGGCAGTCGCTTTCCAAGGGTTTTAAGGAAAAGGTGCGTTGGAGATTCCAGGATGGCCATTATGGGCATTCCGTGGGATATGAAAATTGCGGGAAGCGTTTGCATTTTGTTCTCCTTGCGGGCGGCTTGGCGCGGTCCGCGCGCCTGATCTGACAGGTCCGACCTGTCTGACGGGTCGGACCTGGGGCAATAAAATCGCAAAAATACGATGACAACATGGCGGTTATTGGACATTGGTTCTTGGTTGTTTGACGGTGTCTGTTGAGCACTACCCAATACCCGATAACCAATAACGAATACCCAATCAACCAATCTACTCTTTCCCAACGGTGACAATCCCCAGAAAGCCGTCCACCGTCAGAAAATCGCCCGTGGAGATCAGCGAGGTGGCTCCGGGCACGCCGGTCACGCAGGGGAGGCCGTATTCCCTGGCGATGATGGCGCCGTGGATCAGCATGCCGCCCCTTCGCTCCACCACGCCTGCGGCGAGCGGGGCGACGAAGGTCATGTTAGGGTCCACGGCGTCGCAGACAAGAATTTCTCCGTGCTTGAACGCCGCAAGCTCCGAATGGTCGGCTATCACCCTGGCGATTCCGCGGGCGACGCCGTTCGAGGCCGGTTGGCCCAGCAGCTGCCTCGCCCTGACGTTTTTTCTTTTTGAACCGACCGTCGCCGACTGTGCCGAAGGTCCCGCCTTTTCGTTGTTTTCGACGGCCTTCCTCAACCGTTCGGTCTCTCCGGCATCGGCCGGTTTTCCGGGCCGGCCCGCCAACCGCCGCTTGCCCTCGTTCACCGCCGATGCCAGGCGCGCCTCGATTCTTCCCAGATGAATGTTGTCGTCGTCGCGAAGCCTGTAGCTGGAGCGGCCGAGTTCCAACAACTCCCTCGCCTCATCCTTTTTCGCCCCCTCGAACTTGTATAGAAAATTTTTTTCCAGAACGCGGACATCCTTTCGCACGTTGCGGGCGGGCGGGTGCGACGCCATCTCCAGGACCAGCCGGACCAGCGCTTCCGGGCCGTGTGCGCATTCGCGGCTTCCGGTAACGGGACAGGACAGGTCCCCGAAGGAATCCACGAACTTGTTCATGGATTCGATGAAATCCCGTTCCTCCGGGACGCCTTCCGACAGCGGTTCCAGGCCTTTCAGTTTTCGCGCGAGGGCCGGATTTCTCCGGACCATGGACGCGAGTCTTTCCATTTGCCGGTTTCTCCCGACCCCCTCCATGGGCGCGCCGGACAAGAGATCGACGAATTCGTAGGGATTGTCGGGCTTGACCGCGTCGTTGTAGACTTGACCGAAAAGCCGGATTCCGTGGGCGTAGGGGATGAACTCGGTCCAGTAGACATCCACCCATTTCCTGTCGATCTCCGCCCGGCGTGCGATCTCGTCGCCGAGTTCGCCGTCTGAAAGGAGGGAAAGGTCCATTTTGGAAAGTTCGCGGGCAGCATCGACCATTTCCGGGATCAGGCGATTTTCGATTTTTTCCCTCAGCTGCTTCAGGTTCTCGAAACTTCGGTGAAGGCTTAGATACCACGCTCTTTGGCTGTCGGAATCCTGGGATTTGAGGGTGGAAACCGGACGCGACTGCAAAACGTGGATTTTGCCGTCCTTGCGGGTCCATTCCAAGTCCTGCGGGGCGCCGAAAAAGGCTTCCGACGCGAGGGCCAGGTCGAAAACGGCCGAGACTTCCATAGATTGAAGGGGAGGGCGGGCTGCAAGCTTTTGGGGGAGCTTTTCTCTCGCGACGCCCGAACTGCCCGGAACCATGCGATACTCCCTTTCGGAGGGAGCATGGGAGACGATTTTCCGGGTCTGCCGGTCCAGAATCCAACGGTCGGGGGGCACTACGCCGTCGACAAGTCCCTGGTTCAGTCCGTGGACGGATTCCACGACCCCCGAGGAAGGGTCGGTGGGGCTTTGGCTGAACGCGACGCCGGAGCATTCCCCGGCCACGATCTTCTGCACCAGTACCGCCATGGCGCTTTTCTCCGCCGCCAGACCCAGTTCCCGGCGGTACAGGAGCGCGGCGTCGGACCACAGGGACGCCCATACCAGTTTGATATGCTCCAGGATGGATTCGACGCCCGAGACGTTGACAAACGAGCTGTGAAGGCCGGCGAAAGAGGAAGACCGGTCGTCCTCGTCGGGCGCGGACGACCGCACGGCGACCGGCGAGCCGGAAAACCTGCTTTCCAGCGGCCCCGCCAACCGGGATCTCATGTTTTCGGTAAACGGCGCGGTATGGAACATGTTCCTGATGCGAAGGGCGGAGTCCCAGATTTCCTCCCAGCGCATGTCGGAAAAATCCTTGCGGCCAAGCTCGAGCATGATCCGCTCCCGAAGGCCGTTGCCGTCGACGAACGCGTCGTAGCAGTCCGCGGAGACGCAAACCATGTCTGGAACCGCGAAGCCCGCCTTGAAAAGCTTCGCGAGGCAGAGCGCCTTTCCGCCAATCACGGATTTGTGGAGGTCCTGCATTGCCTCCGCGCCATAGACGAATTTTTTCATTGCTCCATGTGCAGTTCGGTGACTTCCTGGAGCCGTTTGACCAGAATATGTTTCTCCACCCGGATTTCCACCAGCGCGGAGGAGGAGGAACGCGCGAAGTCGGCCATGTACGGGTGCCTTTCCAAATAGAATTCCAGAGCGGCCTCCCTTTCCTCGCCTTCGGTCTCGAAAGCGTCGCCGAGAACGGTGACGGCCATGGCTTCGTGGAAATCCGAAACTTGGTTGTTCCGGTTGTCGATCAGCATGGAGACGCGGTTTTCCCGTGTAATGTTCCTGAACTTCCGGGTGGCTTTCGGCGTGGAAAAATACAGCTTCGAAAGATCCTCGGACGCCGCGAACGCCACGAGGCTCGCGTAGGGAGCGCCCCGGTCCTGCGTGGCCAAGACCCCCAGCCTTTGCGAAGAGAAAAGCCGGGCAAGGTCTTCCTGGATGTCTTTTCGGTCGTTCATTTTTATCGGGTCCTTTTGAATCGTTTTTATTGCCGCCGATTTGGTTTCGGCGAAGTGTTGGTCAAGCTCTCTTTTTCGTATATTTAGAGTACGGGACGATGACAGTCAATGGAAATCGTGGGCCCGGGATGTTCCGGCCGATCCCTCGTCCGCGACGCGCGATAAGGAAAAAGCCCCGAAGTCGGTAAAAGAACAAGATTGTAAATCGTTCGATAAAAATTTAAAATAATAGAATCGTTTTGGACAAGTCGCGGATTTTCGGCGGAAACCGAGCATGCCGGGGAGAACGCGACGAGCTGGCGAATGACGTCTGATATCAAGGAATGAACGGCGAGGGAACCCAAATGAAGAGATACGCCGTGATCGGACTGGGGAGTTTCGGCTACTATGTCGCCAAAGGCCTTTACGAGGACGGGAACGAAGTGATCGCCATCGACGTCGACCGAGAAAAGATCCAGGCCATCGACAAGTATTGCACCGAAGGCATCGTCATGAACGCCACGGACAAGGGGAACCTCGAGGCGCTGGGGCTCGAGGAGGCCGACGCCGTGGTGGTCAGCAGCGGCGAAAAGATTTCGACGAGCATCCTCGTATGCTATCATCTGAAGGAGATCGGCGTGAAGCGAATCGTGGCGAAGGCCACCGACGACGACCACGCGAACATATTGAGAATATTGGGCGCCACCGATATCGTACACCCGGAAAAGGACATGGCCGCCAAGTTGTGCCGGGGGCTGTCCAAGCCCAACATTCTGAATTTCGTGCCTCTCGAGAAGGGATACGACATTATCCAGGCGAAGCCGCCGGATTCTTTCGCGGGCAAGACACTCGAGGAACTCCATTTGAGAAGAAAATACGGAGTGTACGTGATCGGGATAAAGACCAAGGATTCGGAAAGGATGAAACTCGTTCCGCCGGCGGATTACGAAATCCAGGAATCGGACACGATGATCATTCTCGGACGGGAAGAGGATATCTCGAAAATCAAGGAGTTGCAATGCCATTGAAAGGTTTGAGCGAATATTTGGAAGAAAATTACGGAGCGTCGGTTTTCGACGCAAGAAACAAGAAAGGGCGATGTTTTCTCAAAAGCGTCCATGAAAAAAGCCGGAACTGGAAAAAGAGCGGTTTGTACGAAGAGGGAAGAATTTAGGACCGTTACAGTCCGGTATGCATCAAGGCCAGAAAATCCGTGAAGTTTTCCGAG
Source organism: uncultured Desulfobacteraceae bacterium (assembly GCA_964575975.1). GTDB lineage: Bacteria > Desulfobacterota > Desulfobacteria > Desulfobacterales > SKZT01. The sequence continues at coordinate 23,573 of CAZNTU010000005.1, read as the reverse complement.
CGGAGCACGCGATCGGACATTTGACTGTCCCGAAAGATCCGCGCTATTTCCGAAGAGATCTCCAGTTGCGCGCCGGGTTTGTCCAAGGGTATTAGAACAAGGAAGATCACGTTCGCGGGCTTGCCGTCGGGCGCGTCGAAATCGATGCCTTCGGCGGAAAGCCCTGTCACGACTATAGGATGCCGCAGTCCGTCGATTCGGCCGTGCGGGAGCGCCAAACCGTTGCCGATTCCGGTGCTGAGCGCCTCCTCGCGGTTCCAGACGGTCGCCTCCACGGCGGAGGCATCCAGGTTTTCCAGTTCGCACGCGGCCGCCGTCATTTCGTGGATTACCTCGCGGCGCGTCTTCGACTTCAGCTCGCGCATGAACAGTTTGGAGGACAATACGTCTTGCAGACTCCATTTCTTTTTGGTGCGCAGGATCATCCTCATGGACGGCCCGCTTGCCATGGACGTGACGATCGCCATGACCACCAGAGCGACGAACAGAGATTGGCCGATGATTCCCGCGTTCAGCGCGATCATTCCCACGATGATTCCCATGGCGCCAACGGAAATCATCGCGAATCCCACCGCCCAGCCTTCCCGTGGAGGCATTCCTCCCCAGCGCGCCCCTATGGAGCTGCCGGCGAACTTGCATACGAAAGCCACGCACGTCACCATGGCGGTCAGCGAAAGGTCGAAGTGGGTCAGAAAATTCACCTTTAATCCTATGCTCGCGAAAAAGACCGGCGCGAATATGAACGAGACGAAGTTGTCGATGACCACGCGGGTTCTTTCGCGCAAGTGCGACGAATCCCCGACGGCCACGCCGGCGACAAACGCGCCGAAGATCGCGTGAATCCCGATCCATTCGGTGAAGGCCGCGCCGAGCAGCCCCAGGATCATCGCGAAACTCAATTCGCCCCCCGGCCACCGAGTATATGCCTGCACGAAAGGCAGCGCCTTGTGAATCAGCCACCGACCGGCCGTGAGCATCGCGGCGGCGAACGCCAATGTCAACGAAATGGTCAGAACGATGTCGTTTCCGCCGCCTCCCGAATGATGCCCTATAAACCCCAGAATGATTGCGAAAACGATCCATCCGACAAGGTCGTTGAATATCGCGGCGCTGACCACCACCATCCCAAGGTCGCTGCGGTAGAGATCCATATCCATGAGGGTTTTCGCGATGATGGGAAGGGCGGAGATCGACATGGCGATCGCCATAAACAGCGCGAATATCAACGGGTCGGCCTCCGACTGGCGACCGAGAGCCTCTGGAACGGCCAAAGCCGCGGCAAAAGCCATGGAGAACGGAACGGCGATGCTCGCGACGCCAACCTTGCATCCGATCTTCCCCTGTTTCCATACCGTGGACAGATCGACCTCCATTCCCGCCACCAGCAGGAACAATACGATGGCGAGAGTTCCAATGGCGTCCAAAGCCACGGCGTTCGGTCCATGCGATGGAAAGAGGTACTCGCTCAGTTCGGGGGCGACGGTCCCCAACACGGTCGGCCCCAGCAGGACACCCGCGACCAATTCGCCCAACACGGCGGGCTGGCGCACTCTCTGGGCCAACTCTCCAAGCACGCGAGCAACCAGAAGCAGAACGCCCAGCGAGAGGAACATCACCACGATTTTTTCCGAGGTCAAAGTCTCCATGAACTCTCTTTCAAAACGTCTTTAGAATCGAAACCTCCTGCCGTCGGGTGCGGTCGCCTATGGCCGCTATACTGCAATTCGGTCCGACTCGTCGCTTGTTCCGTTTGCCGGCATTCGCGGCTGATCGAGCTTGGCTGTCCGGCGTTTTCCTAACGACGCGATTTCCTCGTTTATCATATTTTTTACGAAATTGCACTTGATAGGTTTTTCCGTTCGATGATATTCGATTGTCCTTGAACAGGAAAACGCTTTTTATTTGTCCGAAGGTAACGGAGAGGTAAACAATGAAACCATGGATTATCGCCCACAGGGGCGCGAACGACGAAGCTCCGGAAAATTCCGGGTCGGCTTTCGACCGGGCGCTTCGATATCCCGTCGACGGCATGGAGTTCGACGTGCAAATGACGTCGGACAAGGAACTGGTGCTGCATCATGATCGGACCTTGTTCAAGATTACGGGAAATCTGAAAAGAATTTCCGCTTTGACCTTGAAAGAGCTTTCCGCAATTTCCCGGAGCGCCCGCCGCTCCCCCGAATTCGCCGGCGAGCCCCTAATCACCCTGGGAGAGACCCTTTCGCGCTACGCTCCCCGCACGCGACTCATGATCGAAATCAAAATATTCGAGAGCGACCGGCGGTCCGGAAGATGGTCCGAACTAACGACGAGAGTCCTGGAGGAACTGGACAAGCCGGAATTGAAAAATTTCAGGGACAATATGTTCATCCTGTCGTTCGACCCGAACGTCCTGAAACTGGCTTTTCGAATCGCCCCCGAATACAAGTACGTGTTGAACTTGTCCGACAAGCCCGACGGCCCCACCGGACACAGAAGCATCATCGACGCCCCCCCGTCGGAAACGGATCACCTGTTCGCGCTGTGCGCGGCGTTCAGGAACCTGTCCGAACCTTTGATCGACTTCGCTCGCGAAAAGAATAAAATGGTCATGACCTACGTGTGCAATACCCCCGGACGGGTGCGCCACGCCAAGAGGTTCGGAGTCGATGCGATCATGACGGACAGGCCGGGGTGGTTGACGAAGGTTGGATAGTGAAGCGCGGGATCGCGCTTCGCGAAAAGTACGATAACTAAGTACTGAGGCATCGGTCGACAGATTGCCTCTGGAAATCTAAAATCAATCTCCGGCTCGATGTTTGCGCAAATCCCCCGGCCAATCAAGAATCTTTTGGTCGGCGGTTATCAATATTGAGTCGAGCTGTTGAGCCGTGGCTGCAATAAACCGATCTGCCGGATCGGCTTGAAAATTCGATAGCCGTACTGCGCGTATAGCGATATTGCCGTCCAATGGAATCTCGCCAAGGCCGCCTGAAAGCAACTCTTGTCGCCATTTTTCCATTTCCATCGAAAGAGAAATCCGACCTCTATGAACAAGCATCGCCGTTTCCAAAAAACTGATCGCGGACACAAAAAGCGCATTTTGCGCGAGAGCTTCATTGGCCAGGGATATAGCCCGGCATCCTAATTGATTGGTGCCTTGGTCAAGCCAGATAAGCGCATGAGTATCCAATACGATCATTTCAGAGCATCCCATTCGTCGTCAATGGGGGAAACGATATCTCCTTGGATTCGAATTTTCTCTCTATGCATGCCGAACAAAGACTTCTTTTTTGGTCGGCAAGGCAAAATACGCGTAAAAGGAGTTCCGTTTTTCAGCAGTGTCAGTGGTTCGCCGCTCTTATCCACTTGCTCCAGATAAAAAAGGCAGTTGGCCTCGAATTCCGGCAAAGATATGGACTCCATAATCCTTCTCCCGAATTTTTGATGTATTTTCTTTGTTTTTTTTCTGCACCCCCCTCACTCTTCCCCCCTATTATGGCTCCAAAGCTGTAGCGCTATAATTTCACAATAAATGCATATTATCAACCGATAAATCCCAATATGCTCGATTGTCGACAAACGAAACCGGTTCGATTCGGCCACATTAGAAACAATGAGGAGCAATGATCCGAGCCGCGCGAATAAATGCTTGAATGAAGCGCGGATTCGCGCTCTGCACTTCCAACTTGACGATCCTCCCCCTCTCTGGTAACTTCCCCGACCAATTTCAACCATTTACGCAGGATTGGATCGCATGCTGATCACGGAAATATTGAAAAGAAACGCCAGGAGTTTCGGCAATCGCGTCGCGCTGGTGGAAAGGGAGCCCTCTGTAAATTCCAGACGGGAAATCACGTGGAACGAGTTCGACGTTCAAGCGGACAAAGTGGCGGCCGCGCTGATGGAACGGGGGATCGTCAAGGGCGACAAGGTCGTCCAGCTCATGATGAACTGCCTGGAATGGCTTCCCGTGTATTTCGGGATTATAAGGACCGGCGCTTGGGTCGCGCCGTTGAATTTCAGGTTCCTGTCCAAGGATATCCTGTATTGCGCCGGACTGTCCGGGGCGAAGGCCGTTGTATTCGGGCCGGAATTCGTCCACCGGATCGACGAAATCAAAAGCCGCCTGGACGAACGCGTCGAGCACTATATCTACGCGGGACCGGCGGAGTCGAAGCCGGACTACGCCGAGTCTCTCGAAGACATTCTCTCGGGGAAAATGTCGGCGATGCACGAAGTTCCTTTGGAGCTTTCCGACGAGGCTGCTCTCTATTTTACGTCCGGCACGACCGGAAGGCCGAAGGCGGTTCTTTTGACCCACCGGAACCTGGAGTTTTCCTGCTACGTGGAAAATCGGCACCACAATCAGACCCGCGACGACAATTTCCTTTGCATCCCGCCCTTGTACCACACCGGGGCCAAAATGCACTGGTTCGGCGGATTCGTCGTGGGGGCGAAATCGGTCATTTTGAAAGGAGTCAAACCCGCGTGGATTTTGGAGGCCGTATCGGAGGAGCAGGCGACGATCGTGTGGCTTCTGGTTCCGTGGGCGCACGATATTCTGATCGCCATCGAAAACGGCGAGATCGATTTGAAGAACTACCGACTGGACCAATGGAGGCTGATGCATATCGGCGCGCAGCCCGTCCCTCCCAGTCTGGTCAAAAAATGGAAGTCGGTTTTTCCCAATCACGAGTACGACACCAACTACGGCCTTACAGAGGCCACCGGACCCGGCTGCGTGCATTTGGGAATCGGCAATTTGGACAAGGTCGGGGCGATCGGAGTTCCGGGGTTCGATTGGGAATGCCGAATCGTCGACGGCGATCTGAAGCCCATGACCAACGGGTGTCCGGGAGAACTGGCGGTCCGCGGACCCGGCGTGATGAGGGAATACTACGGAAACCCCGAGGCGACCGCCGCCACTATTGTAAATGGATGGCTGCTTACCGGTGATGTCGCCCGCATGGACGAGGACGGTTTCCTATGGCTGGTGGATCGCAAGAAGGATGTGATCATCACCGGCGGCGAAAACATTTTTCCCGTGGAGATCGAAAACTTCCTGATCGAGCACGACGGCATCCAGGATGTCGGGGTGATCGGCGTTCCGGACGAAAGATTGGGGGAAATCGCGGCGGCCGTGATCAAGCCGAAGCCGGGCTGGGAGCTGATCGAGGACGACATTTTCCGCTTCTGCGAGAAAATGCCCCGGTACATGAGGCCGAGGAAAATCTTTTTCGACGACGTCCCCAGAAATCCCACGGGCAAAATCGAAAAGCCCAAGCTTAGAAAGAAATACGCGGGCGCGAAGGAAAGCTTCAATGTTTGCGAGGATAGCGCTTATCAGTCTTGAAAGTTCCAATCTGGGGTCGGGTTGGCATCCAGGATGGTTCGTTCGAAAGTTTCGAGCAGCGCCCGTGGCTTAATGCAGTCAGTTCGGTTGCGGCTTGCTTTCCAGACGATTTCGGCCATCGCACAGCACTTTTCGGCCTTTAAAAAGCAGCGATAGCGGTAATGTACGTTCCGAATCCGACGATCAGGATTCCCCGCCCGTTCAAAGACGCCATTAAATCGGATGACAATGGAGCGAATGTATTTCCATCCTGGACGCAACGGACCGCAAGGGCTGTCGCGACGGCGGAAGCGGTGGCGAATTCTCCGATGTGCCTTCGGTAATCGAAAACAGGCCCTTTGAAATCCGAGAGGGAAAGGAATTTTTTAAGGCCATTTTCTCCCTCTTGTCTGCACGCCGCCGGGATTCCGGCGAATATTCCCCCGAATCGTCTTTGAACCGCATTCGCACCCTCTAAAATTTCCAGAAGCTCTTCCATGCGGGACGGTCCGGCCTTTTTGAAAAAAAGCGGCGAAACGCGGACGAAACCCTTTTCCAAGTTCGCATCCTTCGGCCAAGCCCGGATGGCGCCTCCGCCGTCGGAAGGCCGGCCGCCCGATCCAAACGACGGATCGAACAGGCCGGTCAGCAGCGGGTGATGCTCGTCGGCTCCCATGACCAGGAACGGACCTCCGTGCGAATCCGAAAGAAGGCAGGCCGAGACGAGGGCCTGTTCGAAGGAACAGTCTCCGCCGGTAGCGGTGATGTTCGGCCCTTTGGCGTCGTAGCGGATCGCGACGTTTCCGGCCGGGGCGTTATGCACCGAACCGATGAAATCGGTGGGGCTGGTGAACTGGTGTTCCGATTCGAACAGCCTTTTCAAAAAATCGTAGGTTTCCGACAAGGAACCCCATCCGGTGCCCCAGAAAACGGCCTTTGGATTATGCGGCGTTTTCCCGCGTTCGCAAGCCATGGCCGAAAGGGCCAGGGCCATTCGCGGCAGACGTTTCAGCCTGCGAACTTCCTTGGGAGGCAGTCCCTTCGAAAGTTCCTCCGCAGACAATGTCCCTGCGGAGGAAATGCCCTGCGCAAGACGCGAAAGGGTTTGCTCCGTGTCGCCGGCTCCGGTCAGACAGACGCCCGCGTCAACCCGGAGGGAGAGTCGATTTTCGACTGGCGGCATTTTCCGGCGGGTACCCACCGGCGCGCCAAAGACAAGCGTTGCGTTGTTGCCGCCGAAGCCGAACGAATTGGAAAGCACGGTCCGGACCGGCATCCGCGCGGGCTTTTCGACGAGCGCCAGTCGAAAGTCGGGATCTGCCGTCAGAAGTCCGGTATTGGACGGCACGACACCTTTGTCGATCGCCAGAGCCGAAAGCACCGCCTCGATAGCTCCCGCCGCCGCCAGCGGATGTCCCATGGCTCCTTTTATGGACGACGCCGGGGGCTTTGCGTCCCCGAAGACCGCGTCCAACGCTTTCGCCTCGGAGCGGTCGTTGTCTTTCGTGCCGGTACCGTGAAGGCTGATATAATCGACATCGGCCGCCGAAATACCGGCATCGGACAGAGCCTCGCGAATCGCGACTTCGGCCCCTTTTCCCTCGGGATGGGGCGCGGCGGGATGATAGGCGTCGCAGGAAAGCCCCCCGCCCAAAACTTCGGCTACGGCGTTGAACGGGACTTGTTCCGAAGCGCTTAAAACGAGCATGCCCGCCCCTTCGGCCACGTTCATTCCCCTGCGGTCGCGGTCGAAAGGCCTTGCTCCCGCCGGATCGATCAACTGGAGCGAGTTGAAGCCGTAGTAGGTCAGATAGCACAAGGAATCTGCCCCGCCCGCCAGCACGCGCCGGGCCAGGCCCATGCGCAACAGGCGCAAGGCGAGCACGATGGCCGCGCCTCCGGACGAGCAGGCGGTGGAAACGGTTAAAACAGGTCCATGGCAACCCGTTTCCTTCGCCAACAGCTCCGCGACAGTGCCGACGCCGTGATGAACGAAAAGCTCCTTTGCGTGCTCTCCGGTTTCCAAGCGCCTTTCCGTTTCGATTATCCCGCCTGTGGTACCGCCGAGGACGACCGCGTCGGGATTTGGACCGCCCGCCATCTCGATCGCTTCGCGGGCGGCCTTCAACGCCAGTAGATGCGTTCGGGGCAAACGGCGGTCTTCGGGTCCCGCCTCGGCCTCGATTTCGACCTCGCCGACAGGCAAGGCGTTTTTTCCGCGAAAAACGGTCAAGGAGCGAACGGCGGTCCGTCCCGATTCCATTGCCGTCAAGAATTGTTCCGTATCGCATCCCAGCGGGGACACGACTCCCATTCCGGTTATGAAAACTCTCATAAGTCCCTATTTGAACGGCTCGTGTCGCTCCAAGCTTTCCGCGACGTCCTCGACGCATCTTGCAATTCTTCCCGAAGTCGCGATGTCTTCCGTGATCGCGCGGATGTCCTCGTCCAGGGCCTGCTCGTCGTCGTTCCACACATACGGCCGTTCCGACGATATTTTTCGGCCCACGACGTCGAATACGCGTTCGAACAACGCGGTCGTCGCCGGGGAGAGCGCTTTCCGCGCGTCGTAATGGCCGGCCTCCAGGAAAGTGCGGAGTCCCGACGCCTGAATGCCGAACATCAGGGCCATCGCCATGTAGTTCTGAAACATATCGACAGCCTGGCGAGCCAAATTCGCCGAACCATAGCCCTGGCTGTTGATGTTCTGGTTGAACTGTTCGGCGTGCGTGGGAAACCGGTCCACCAGCGAGGCGCCGAAAAAGGAAAGAATCGGCATCAGGGAGTTTCCAGAGATCTGCAATCCCTTCAGCCCGATGTTGACTCTCCGCTCCACGTTGCCCACCAGCGACGCGGGCAGGCCCCGGTTGAATTCGGGAGCCACCAGCATGGCGATCTGAACGTCCAAGTGTTTTGCCAGAAGGCCGATGTAATACCGCAGGTGGTCCATGGCCACGCCGATGTATTGGCCCAGGAAATTGCCGCAATACAGGTATTCCCCGGCTTCGGGGTCGATGAGCGGGTTGTCCGTCGCGGAGTTCATTTCCGTTTCCACCTGCCGGGCGACAAGCGACAGGCCGTCGACGACAGGACCCATGTACTGGGGGAGGCATCGAAGGGAATACCGATCCTGCACAAGATCGTTTTCCCCTATCCGCCGGCAGCCTTCCGGGCCGTGTTTGCCGTTGCGGATCAGGCTCGACCCCTCCAGCAGGCGAAGCATCCAGTCCGCGCACCAAATTTGCCCGGCATGCGGTTTCACCTGTTGAACGTACGGATAGTAGGATTGGGCAGAAGCTTTCAACGCCTGGCAGTACAGGGCGTGAACTCCCATGGCCAGCGCGGTCGATTCGCGGACGTCCTGGACGCAATGGGCTGCGATCGCGGTCATGACCGAAGTGCCGTTCATCACGGACAGGCCTTCTTTGGCTTCCAGCCGGATTCTGGGAAGACCCGACCGTTCCAGGGCGGTTATCGCGTCAACGCAATCCTCCTCGTCGGTACTCACCTTGAAGGAGGCATCCAGTCCGACTGCGGAACCGAGGATATAGGCGAGAGGAACCAAGTCCCCGCTGGCGCCGATGGAGCCCCATTCGTACACGTGGGGCGAGACCCGCGCGTTTACCAGATCCACCAGTCGCTGGATAATGCGAAATCGGATTCCCGAGGCGCCTTTCATGAGCGAATTGGCCCGAAGAAGCATGGCCGCCCGCACGGCATCCGACGGAAGTCTTTGCCCCGCGCCCGTTTTATGGGGCCATGCGATATTGTTCTGAAGCGCGTCGGCCTCCTCCTTGACGATACGAATATTGGCCATGCCGCCGAAAACGGTGGTGACGCCGTAGATCGGGTCCCCGGCCTCCACCGAACGCAGAATGATTTCGCGGGAACGGCGGATTCGCTCCCTTGCGGCCGGGTCGTCGGCCAGTAGGGCCAACGCACCTCTTCGGGAGACGCATACCAAGTCTTTTATGCTCAGCCCCTCGCCTATTATTGTGACAGAGGGGCACTTCTTTGTTTCCGTTCCGTCGGCAAGGGCGCTTTTGTTTTCTTTAGGTGTATCTTCCATATGTTTCGTCGTTTTCCTTTGTCAAGCCTAAGCGTTATAAGCGCCAACTAAGTTTCCAGGCATTGTCAATTGGTTATTGGTTATTGATTATTAAAAGAATTCTCAAGTATTTCTCAGGCCAGTCGAAATGGAACCGACCAGCCAAGAATAATCAATAATCAACGGTTAATAACCAATGGCTAATAACTCAAAATTAGCGTTCGTGTCTAAATGCCGTAGCGAAAACAAAGTCAGTCATATTCGATTTCGTCGATGCACGAAACCTCGCCATCCGATCAGGATCGCGCTGCAGGAGAAGCACAGCAGCCACACTATTTCCGGCAAAACGTCCCGAAGCCCCTCTCCTTTGACGAAAATCCCGGTCAATGCGTTCAATCCCCAGGCGAGCGGGGAAAAACGGCTGATATCCCGCATGATCTCCGGCATGACGAACGAAGGCACCATGACTCCGCCCAGCACCGCCGCGATCACCACCGAGACGGCGCCGAACATGGAGGCCTGCTCGTAGGTTCGGGCAAGGTTCCCCACCATGATGCCGTACCCTGCGGCGGCGAGGCTCGCGCTCAATACAACCGCCAGGATCGCCTCCCATGCCGTTCCGATTTCCAGGACCTCCGTGCCCAAAACAGGCAGAATCCATTTCCCGATCGCGAGGATAAGGGCGAACTGAACCAGGCAGATCAGAACGTAGGCCAACGCTTTTCCCAAAAGCAAGAGGCTGTAGGAAACCGGAAGGGTCGTCAGCCGCTTTAGAACTCCTTCCCGCCTCTCCCGTATCAAGACGCCGGACATGGGAACGACAATGAAAAACATGCCGAAAAGCGACCATGCCGGGACGTTTTGCTGAATGGAAGAGGGCAGCTTGTCGAAATCTCCCCGGCCAGACTGTCCCGAGCGGAGTGCTATAAGGCTCTCCCGTCCCCATTCGTCGCCGATCGGGGAAAAGAGCGTCGGCGGCAATTCGGTCCCCGAAAATTTCCGCGCCATATTCCCCGCGTAGATGGGAACCGCCTTGGAAAAGGCCCTGGCTTTCGCGTCCATCTCTATGGCAAGCATCATTAAGTGCAGCGCGTTTGTTACGGAGACGCGAAAGGACCCCTGAAGCAGGGGATCGAACCAGACGGCAAGCTCAGGGACCTCGCGGGTTTCCGGTTCGGAAGCTTCCCGCGTCCGGTTGCCGAAAGCCTCCTGAACCTGTCGCGACAGGAGCGTCTGTAGGTTCTCGGTGAAGCCTTCCGGCACGATCAGGCACACCTGGAATTCCCCGTCCGCCAATTTTTTCAAAGCTTGTTCGTCCGTGGTGTCGCGGGGGCCGACGACCAGGCGCAAATGCTCCGAGGCTTGCAGCCTTTCTTCTATTATTCGCCCGATATCGCCGCCGTCCCGGTTGACGAACAGCGTCTGCATGCCGGATTGCCCGGTGGTTTTCATGACGTTTTCCTGGACGAGCGTAATGATCGCCACGAGCATGGCGGGCATGAGAAACAACAGCAGCAGGCCGGCCCTGTCCCGGAAAAGGAGTCGCAGCTCGTTGGTCATGATCGCGAAGAGAAGTCGAACGCTATTCATCTCGCAGTCGTCTCCCGGTGAGTTTCAGAAAAAGGTCTCCCAGATTGGAGCATTCCGGATTGGACGCGATCAAGGCTTTCGGCTCGCCGATTTCGAGGATTCGGCCTTCGTCGATGATGGCCGCGCGGTCGCAAATCTGTTCCGCTTCCTCCATGTAATGGGTGGTGTAGACGATTCCCGCGCCGCTCTCGCAAAGCGTTTTCAAGCGTTCCAGGATCAAACTGCGGGACTGGGCGTCGATGCCCGCAGTGGGTTCGTCAAGGAAAAGCAGGCGAGGGGAATGGAGAAGGCTGGCCGCGAGATTGGCCCTGCGTTTCATGCCTCCTGAACAGGTCTCGATCCGCTTGCCGGAACGATCCTCCAGACCGGCGAAGGATAGGCATTCCCTCACTCTCGCTTGCAACGGGCCGCCTTTCAATCCGTACAGTCGGCCGAAAAAAAGCAGGTTTTCTTCGACCGTCAGGGTGGGATACAGGGCGATTTCCTGTGGGGCCAGGCCGAACTGGCGCTTTCCCCGGTCCGGGTGCCTGAGCAGATCAATCCCGTTGACGAACACCTGCCCCGAGTCGGGTCGAAGCAATCCGCTCATGATGGAGATGGCCGTGGTTTTTCCGGCGCCGTTGGGACCCAAAAGGCCGAATATTTCTCCCGGCCGGACCGAGACGTCTATTCCTTTCAAGGCCGGGGACGACGCCCCCTTGTAGCGTTTTTCGAGTTTCCTCGCGTCCAGAAGCATGGTTGCGGACATCAAACGACCGTCAACTGCATGAAACAATGGGAGAATCTTCCGCTCTCGGGAACGAAGCAAAGAATCCTTTCCCCGGCTTTCAACCTGTCCGAATGGAACAGCTCCTCCAAAATGATATAGATGGCGGCGGAGCCTGTGTTGCCCTTTTGCGGAAGGTTCGTGAACCATTTTTCGTCGGGGATTTCGAAGCCTCTTCTCTTCGTCTCTTCGTAGAACTTCGGACGGAAATAGTGGGAGGAGTAGTGGGGCAGGAACCAGCTGTAATTCTCCGGCGCCAGTCCGCGCTTTTGGACCGTGCGGGCCAGGGCGTCCCCCATGGTCTTCACGATGTGCTTGTCGAGATACTTGATGTCTTGGCGGATCGAAAAAAGATAGGGGCTTTCCGTCCGGTCGATCTTTTCGGTTTCTCTCCAGCCGACGACGGAACCGTCCTCCCTTTTTATCCCTCCGCCGTACATGCATGTATCGAGCTGTCCGCTGTAAGTGACGTTTTCGATCCAGTCGATTTTCAGGCTGATGCCCTTCTCGTTTTTCCGGTCGGACAGAAAAGCCGCGCCCGCGCCGTCGGAGAGCATCCAACGAAGGAAGTCCGCGTCGAAGGCGCGGATGGGTTCCTTTTCGACCGTTTCCGATTCGGCCTCCTTTATAAAAGGCGTCATGAATTTTGTTCTGGTGAAGGAGGAGGCCAATTCGGAGCCGGTGGCGACCGCGTTTTTGGAAATTCCGGACGCCACGTTCATGAAGGCGTATTTCAGGGCGGTCATTCCCGCGATGCATATGCCTGCGGTGGTCACCGCCTCGCACGGATTCGCGCCCAGCTCTCCGCATACCATGAGAGCGTGTCCCGGAAACAGCAGGTCGGGGGTCGATGTGCCGCAAACGAGGCATTCGATGTCTTTTGCGTCGAAATCCTCGTACGGCCCGAGTTTCCGGACCGCCTCCGCGGTAAGTCGGGTGTTGTCGTGGGTTAAAAGTCCGGTTTCCGGATCGACGGCATAGTAGCGGGTCAGAATACCGTTGTTTTTAAGTACGAGGCGCTTGATTTTGAGCGATATGTTGTTGATCGTTCCCAGCACGTTTTCTATGTTGTCGTTGTCGACGGGCCCGTTGGGCAGAAACGCCGCCAAATCGTTTATGAATACGTCCATGTTGTCTTTCTCAACTCTTGATATGTCCGATGAAAGTTTCCAGCAGCCTGGAATAGTTCTTGTAAAACTCGTGCTCGTCCATGACGGTAGGCGTCACGGCGTTGGTGAAAGTATAGTAGTCGAGGTCGCGAATTTTGATTTCGTTCTTCTTTCGTTCGTAAAGTCTGGTGCCGGGGATCGGCGTCAGGATCGCGGGTAGGGGAAGGTCGATCGGGTTGGATTCGACGAATGTCTCCAACGCCTCGAAATCCTCGTCCGTATAGTCCGTCGAGACGATAAAGTCGCCAATCACTTTGATTCCGATTTCCCCGAGGATTTTCAGGGCGGCGACATTGGCTTCCACGTTCGAATTCTTGTTTAAATCCGCAAGCCGCTTGTCGTCGATTTCCTCGAAACCGACCACGGCGGTGGCGAGACCCGCCTTTTTCCAGAGTTCGAAAAGACGGGGATGGCGGACCACGGTGTCGGCGCGGACGTCGGCGACTATTTTCCGTCCGACCCCGGCGTCAAGGATCGCGAGAGCCAGGTCTTTCGCGACTTCGATGTTGCCGAAAGTGTTGGCGTCCACGAGACGGATCACGGGAATGTCCTTCAACATGGCCATGTCCCTGACGATGGCCTCCACGCTGTGGGAAAGGTACCGGGCGCCTGTCGTGTTGGGTATGGAGCAGAAAAAGCAGCGGTGGGTGCAGCCGAAAGCAGACGCCACGAACCCCATTTTGCCCCCGGCGCCGCTCATGACGTACTTGTCCCGGTGTTTTTCCACCAGATCGTAGCGGGGCGCCTTGTCGTCGACCAGGTCGACTTTCGAGTATTTGCGGGGCTTGAACGTCGGAACTCCGGACGGGTTCGTTTTCATGATGCCGTCGATCATGACGTTTCGTCCATTTTCCAAGGCGTCCGCGAGCAGGCGCAAAGAGAGTTTTCCGATGCCGACGACCACGTAATCGATTTGGCTATGATTGAAAAACACGGGGTCGCAAGAGGCATGGTGGCCGCCGACCGCGACGGTCGCGCAAGACCTTTCCTTGATTTTGCCGGCGAGATCGAGCACGGTGTTGGCCTCGCACGTCATGCCCGTGATTCCGACAAGATCGGGCCTGAAACGTTCGAGGGCCTCGTCGAGGGCTTCGGGTTCGGCCTTCAAATCCGCGATCGAAACCTCGTGGTCGTACAGATTCCCGGCCAAGACTTCCAAGGCGAGGGGCTCGCCCCTGAAGATCATTTTCAGATTCGCAATGCCGTATCGCTCCTCGGGGATGCTCTTGCCGCAATTCGGGGGATTCACCAACAGTATTTTCATTCGATCCCAATACAATCGAGTTGTGTTAAGAAGATGGAACGTCTTTGGAGATTGGCGTCCCGCATATCCATCCAATTTCGAAAGCCACATTTTCATATCACCAAACGGTTTCAAAAAAAAGCGGAATTTCAGCTCGGGAACAAGGGCGCGGAGGATGCCGTTCGCGTTTCAATGGGGTGCGAGCCGGGAATGGGATCATATTTACGTTGACAAAAAACATGGGCTTGGCCTATTACAGACGGGAATTTTGCTCGAAGCATTCTGCGGGATCGGAAATCGGATACGAATCCACAAGCTCTATACAGGAAAGAAAATACCAGTGCCAAAATCAAGCGACCACGTGCTGATAATAGGTTCGGGCGCGGGCGGCCTTTCCGCCGGAATCGCCCTGTCTCTTTTGGGGTATCGCGCGACGGTGGTGGAGAAGAACCGCGTACCCGGCGGCATGATGCGAGGCTATTCGCGCGGAGGCGTCTCTTGCGAAGTGGGCGTTCATTATTTGGGCGCCTTGGACAAGGGGCAGGTACTGCGAAGACTTCTCGAATTTTTGGGGATCGATTCGAAAATCGTCCTGGAGAGAATGGGGGAAAACGGAGTCGTCGATCGGTATGTCTTTTCCCCGCCTTTTCCCGGAGGCCCGGAAATATTCGACCTTCCTGCCGGTTTTCAGGCATACGAGGACAATCTTTGCCGGGCGTTTCCCCGGGAACGGGCAAATATAACCGCATTCATGAAGCGAGTCGGGCAATGCGCGGAAAAAATCCATTCCCTCGATTTTCTGTTCTCGTCCTTTTCGGACTCCGGGCTTCTCGACCACTTCGAGCCCTTGGGGAAACTTCTCGACGAATGGGGATGCAGTCCCGCGCTGAAAGGCGTTCTGGGCGTGCCCGCCGTCTGGCTGGGCGTTCCTTGGAGAGTCTGTCCCTGTTTCATTCACCACATGACTTTGGCTTCGTACTTGTTTTCTTCTTGGAGGGTCTCCGGGGGAGGATCGGCCTTGGCCGACGCCTTTGCGGACAGATTCGGGGAATTGGGCGGGGAAATCCTGGCAGGAGACCCCGTGGAATCCATTTTGACGGAAAACCGCAAAGTGGTTGGAGTCCGACTGAAATCGGGAAGGATTGTCGAAGCACCGCTGGTGGTGGCCGCCGTTCATCCGGAAACGGTGTGCCGAATGCTTCCCGAACATTCCGTAAAAGCCTCCTACAAGAGAAAAGTTTCGGAATTGAAGAATTCCCATGGAATATTCGCGGCCCACTATCTTGTCGATGCGAATCGCCACCCTCCGCTGTCCCATAACGTGTTTAAAATCCGAACGACCGATCGGGGGGACTTGCCGGATGTCAAGTATTACCAGATTCTAAAGACGAACAAGGCGGGGAAAAGCTTGTTCTCGGTTCTGACCTCCGGAAGATCCGAACTGTGGAAAAGATGGGAATGCACGAAAACCGGACGGAGAGGGGAGGAATACATGGAAAGAAAACGCTCACGCGCGGACGGGCTCCTTTCGGAAGCCCAGGATGTATTGGGCCGTTTCGAATCGGTAGAGTACGTTGACGCCTACACGCCCTTGACGCTAAGAGACTGGGTGAACAGCCCGGGCGGCTCCGCTTACGGGATACAAAAGTCTCACGACCAGTTGCTGTCGTCCGTCGTATTGAACCGGGCGCCGGTGGAAGGACTCTTCCTTGCAGGGCAAAACGCCATGGCTCCTGGGATTTTAGGTTCTATAATCGGGTCTCTGTTTGCGGTTCGCTCGATAGCGGGAATTAAAAGATTCAAGGAAGCAGTTTTGCTGTAGCCGAGGCTTACGCTCGTGTGGGAGACCTTCGAGGCCGAAACTTCGAAGGTCTTTTTCGGCAGGGGGAGCAAGAAACCCTATCCCGTTCCGGATTTGTCAATCGCTCCCACTTGCGCCGGAAACGGCGTATAACAATTTCGAGCACCCATTCTTTTCGGAAACGAGAAGGACCGGTACCCGTTCTCGTTTATTTTTTCTTTTTCTTGCTTTCTTCCATTTCCAGCTTTTTCCCGCACTCGCTGCACTTGCCGTCCTGTGCGACCTTGGGTTGCTTGTCCAATTCCATTCCGCAAACTCCGCATTTTGCCATGGCTTCTCACCTCCTTTCCTTTTCGCCGAATCATAAGGTTGCACATGCGACATCGGAATGGGCTTGGGACTGTATTTCGAATCGGGATCGGGCGCAACTATGATAAGCATGCTTTTTAAATGCGGTACAGATTTTCCGCGTTTTCCGTCGTGATTCGGGCGGTTTCCTCTACTGAAATCCTTTTCAGATCGGCCAAGTATCGGATCGTCTCGGTGAGCGTAGCCGGTTCGGAGGTCTTGAACTGGTATTTGACCGGGGAGTCTGTTTCGACGAGGATTTTTTCGAGGGGCGCTTCGAGGATGGCCGCCCGGTGGGCCTTGCTTCGGGCCAGCGCCGGGGTCGCGGAGACATAGTATCCGGCGTCCAGGATTTTCAGGAGAATATCCTCCGGGCCGCTGTACCAGTGGAATACGGCTTTTTCAATGCCTGCCGCCTCCACCATTTCGAAGGCTCTTCGGTGGGAAAAGCGCGTGTGGACAATCAAAGGCTTGTCCTTTCTATTCGCGAGGGCGACGATCCGCGAGAAAACCTCGCGCTGCAACGGCTTCTTCACCTTGATCTTGTAGTCCAAACCCACCTCTCCGACCGCGACGCAGACCTCTATGTTCGACTCCAGAAACTCGAAGGTCCTTTCCACGTCGTTTTCCGCGATGGACCACGGATGATAGCCGATGGCCGGAAAGACGCGGCCTGGAAATCTTCCGGCGAGATCGAGCGTTTTTTCGTTCGTGGCGAAGTCCATGCCGACGGCCACGATACGATTCACCCCGGCCGACGCGGCCCTTTCCAGCGCCGGCTCTATAGGATCGATTTCGTGCAGGTGCGCGTGTCCGTCTATTAGATTCGACATTCCGACCCCGCCGTTATTCCGCTTTTTCTACCGTGTCCCTTTGGAAACCGAAATACTTTTTAAAAAGCTCTTCGGCTTTGGCGGCGGCATGTTCGCTGATGGCGACCGATTTGGACTTCGTAATCGGGTTGCTGATAAATCCCTTCTCGTGCAACCTGGTCAGGACTCCCAAGTCGATGTTTTTCCAGGCCCTCAGGCCCAGTTCCCCTTCGTATGTCGTCAGATGCAAAAGCGCCAAAGCGACTTCGTCCACCTTTTCCTTGTCGTACTCCAATTTTTCTTTTACCCCGGCGGTCATGCAAACCTCCCGATTGCGGTTATGAAAACGATCAGAAAACTTCCCGAAAAGCCGTGTCGAAACATGCAAACATTTTCGAACGTACGATGCAACCTCCCCTTTATCAGGAACGTTGCGGAGTTTCAACTCGTGTTTGCTCAATCCGGCACGAAAAGATTTCCTTCGGCCAAGCGGATCAGGTCTTTCCCGTCAGGAGCGTCGGCGATCGGCGGCACGTTTTTCCTCGCAATCGGAGGGACTTTTCCGTCGCCGTCGATGCCGCGAGGAGTCGTTCGAACGACTTGGCTCGGAGGAAGGGGCCTTTTGCGGACTATGTGTTCGTAGACCAAGGTCAAGGCCTGAATCAGATAGCGATGAAGCGGAACGTATCGGGAATCGAATCCGGGAAAGGCGTTGAAGGAGTCCAGGTGATGGGCGTTTGTGACCTCGTAGTAGCGGAGGTTGCTTCCCTCCTTTTCCTTGAGACTGTTCAAGGCGAAGTACGATCTGGAAGTGTGGTTCGGAGGAAGGATGGCGTCGTTCCTGCCGTGGACGATCACCGTCGGGATTCCTTTGAGATTGCCGGTGGCCCTTGCCTTCGAAATGCCGTCGAGAATTCTCTCGCTTTTTTCGCGCTCGTCCGGGAGGAGGGAACCGCCTCGTTCGTCCTTTCCGACCGCAAGCCTACGAAGGCAAAGCGCGCCTTCGAGGTTCATGTCCTTTGCCCCGGAAAGGGAAACGGATTCCCGGTTGAGCGCGGGACCTTCCTTGGACCTGTCGTTTATCAACTCCACGCCTGCGGTGGGAGGGACTCCGGTCCCGTTTCCGAAAGAGCGGTCCGCCTGGTATTCGGGCCATGGGGCCGGCTTTTTCGTTTCCGGATCGACGCAGGCGAAACTGTAGCCGCAAAGATTGTCGGCCACGCCGAACTTTCCGTACGCATTGGCGTAAGTGACGCAGATGCCCTCCACGACGAAGTTGGCGAAATGCGACGGTTGTATGAGATTCTGGTCTTCCAGAATCCCGTAGTCGTTGATGGTTTTCTGCGCGTTTTCGGCCATCTCTTCGATGGAGTCGCCGGAAAGCAGGCCTCTCTCTTTGAGAGCCAGGCAACGGTTCTCGCACAGGGTTTCGTCCAAGTGGTTCAGCGGCGCCGATCCCCTCGACTCGGAGGCCAGGTTCGCGCATGGCTGGTATATGTTCAAAAGGGTCATGACGTCGAGCAAATTTCTGCCGTGGCCGGGATAATCCCATTTTTTGTCTCCCTGGCGGATTGCCGCCGCCGTGGCGGATTCCGAGGATACGTTGGGCTCGGAAACGGCGACTCCGTCGATCAAACCATCGGTATCCTGCTCGGCCGCGCGAATGGAAGCGCCTCCTCCGTTGGAAATTCCCGAGGCGATTACGACCGTATTCTCGGGCGTGAGGGTTTCCACGACGGTCCCGTCATCCAGTTTTTTACCGAAGTTTTCCTCGAGGTTGAGCACGTAGAAGGCGAACCGAATGGATTGAAGAACGTGCCGGCCCCAGTCCGCTTCGGGGTTTTGCCCGCCGTGGGCGTGCTTGGTCGCTATTCGATGCGGCGGAGGATTCTTTCCCGAGGGGATTTTGGCGGTGAAGGCCGACCGGTTTCCCGCCTTGCCCGCGTCGGTCCGCTCTCCGGCCATCAGGGAAATCGTGTCCCGGTCGATATCGTGGGCGAACATTCCGGTTCCCTTGTCCGTATAGGCCACGGCGAAGCCGCGTTTCAAGGCCCACTCGCCCACGAGGGGCAAGGCGGCATAAACCCCGCGCGAACCCGAGGACGGGGCCGCCACGACGCAGGGATTTTTCGGGTCGA
Organism: uncultured Desulfobacteraceae bacterium; assembly: GCA_964575975.1. Taxonomy (GTDB): domain Bacteria; phylum Desulfobacterota; class Desulfobacteria; order Desulfobacterales; family SKZT01. The sequence goes on along the minus strand of CAZNTU010000005.1, from coordinate 4,344 downwards.
AATTGTCGGGAATTTGCACCATGAGGCCGACATTCCTGTCTCCCGCGCCGTCGTCGGAAAAGGCAAGGTATTCCTTGCCTCCAATCATGCCTTCGCTTTGGGTCGCGGAACCGTCCGGGGCGACGTTCGGGCCGTACAAAACCCCGAATCCGCCTTGGGGCGTGGTGTCAAGCAAGCCCCTGTAATTGGAATGTATCGCGAGGCGTCTTAGGGATTGCGCATCGGCGGTCTCCGGTTGGATCGGGGCTTTTGCCAAACCCGATGCGCCGAGACCCGCCGTGAGAATGTCGTCGGCAACGCCGTCGTAGATGTTCCGGACGATTTCGCCTTTAATGAATTCGGGCTTTATGTTCATTCCAGTCCTTTCATGGATATGAAAAATACGGAATCTCCGCTTTGACAATGTGTCGTTCGAATTCGAAACAATGGATTTATTATGATGAGGAAAGACTTGAAATGCAATGGTTTCTTGCGTCGGTTGCTTTGCGTTTTCGATCGAATATGGGCTTGAAAGTCGGTCCCGATGTTTGATATAGAAAATTAAACAATATTTCCCAAATCGCCCGAGAATTTCGAACCCCCTGTTTTTTTGTGCAAATGCCCCTTGTCGGCGACCTGTCGCCATCGAATCGCCGGCATTCTCCTTTTTTCCTCTCTTTCGTACCTATGGTCCCAAACATCGTCTCGAGTCCAAAGAAAAACATCTTTGGAGCAAACGTATAACCATTCAGGACCGTTAGGCGGCGCGCGGGCGATCGAAGACGTTTTTCGCCCGTGGAATCGGAGCCCCGCGACCGTTTTGAACGGAAACACGAGGTTTGTTCTGCATGAAAAAGTTCGATTTGTTCGAAAGAACGGACGCCCTTGGCAAAGGCTCGGACGATGGAATCGCACCGGAGAAGAATCCGAATGCGGGGGAAAAGGTCTGCCTCTCTATTTTGGAAAGCATCGAAGATTGCGTCGCGATCATCCAGGCGGGAAAGATCGTGTATTGCAACCAGGCCTTCGAACGCTTTGCCGAACGCATAGACGAGGAAATTCTTCGCTTGTTGTTTCCCGATCGGGTTTTCTTAGAGGAACGGGAACAGGTCCGCGCCTTTTATGGCGAAGAGAAGAGAGCGGGGGGCCTTGATCGGTTCACGGCCGAAATCGATAGTTCGAACGGCCGGAGAGAGACCATGGATATCAGGGTCGGCGACGTTGAATACGAGGGCATGCCGGCCAAGGTGGCCGTCATGAGGGACGTTACCCCCTTGCTGCGCCGGGAAAGGGAATCGAGCCGTCATCTCAAGATGGAGGCGATAGGCACCGTTACCGGCGGATTTGCCCACGATTTCAACAATATCCTGGGCATAGTCCTCGGCTACGGCGAGATGGCCCTGGAAGAGGCCGGACAAAACGTTTTTCTCAAAAGATCGGTCGAGGAAATATGCGCCGCCGCCTTGCGAGGCAAAAACATCATTCTCACGCTTATCGGCTTTTCGCACAAAAGAGGGGCTTGCTTGACAGCGCTATTTGCAGGCCCGTTGCTCGAAGAATCCATGGAACGCATCGAAGAATCGGCGCCGCCGTTCGTCAGGTGGAAGAAAAGAATTTCGTGCGAACATGAAATGATCGCCGCCGACGAATCCGAGATCGAGACCCTCCTGGCGAATATTTGTTCGAACAGCGCGAACAGTTTCCAAGGCGCTCCCGGAACCATCAGGGTCGAAGCGGAATCTTCGTTTGTCGGGGAAGAGGAGTTGGAATCGTTTTTTCCCGGCGGTTTGCGTCCCGGAATATACGTCAGGCTGAAAATCGCCGATTCGGGTTGCGGGATCGAACCCTCCCTGATCGACAGGGTTTTCGATCCATACTTCACAACCAAAAGTCTCGCCGAACGATCGGGCATGGGACTTTCCGTCGTATACGGAATCGTAAAAAAGTGCAACGGCGCCGTCAGGATCTGCAGTAAAGTCGGCGTGGGCACGACCGTGGAAACTCTCTTTCCCGTCCTTTGACAAAAACGAGTTGATAAATAGTTGATGCGATGAGATATTGCCGGAGGATCCGGCGGTCGCCGGTCTCTCTGCTTGGTTTTAATCGAAACGGACGATATCGAATGAAAACAGTGCGTTCCTTGCTCTTAATCGTTGTCGCGACGCTTGTGTCGATAGAGGCTTCTTTTCGGCTGTTGTCTCTTTTACCCAGGGATTCGGCGCTTTTTACGAACGATCCGGACATCGGTTTCCGGATGCGTCCGGAAAGTTCCGTCGGCGGCGAACAAACCAATTCTTTCGGCTTCAGGGACATAGAGCACAGGCGGGAAAAGGCGGGAGATATCCACAGAGTGGCTTTCATCGGCGACTCCTTTGTTTTCGGAGTGGTTCCGATGGTCGAGAACTTCGCGTTCCGATTCGGAGAATTGGCCCGAGGAACTGGAGAGGCGCTGGAGGTTTTCAACATGGGCATTCCTGCGGCAGGGCCCGAAAACTATCTCGCTCTCCTTGGGAAAGACGCCTCCGAGATGGCCGTCGATACGGTGTGCGTGGTTTTTTTCGTCGGAAACGACATCGCGCAGTCGCACCCGGATTTCACCACAAGGGTTTGGCTGGGGACCACTCGGGAAACCCTTCGGAATCCTTTTTCGTTTGGATGCTCGCCCGATTATTTTTACCTGTCAAAGGCGGGGAGGTCGCTTCTAAGGCTTCTCGCGGACCGGATATGCAAGGAGCCGGGAGGCGCCTTTTCCGAAAGAAGCTATCTTTCCATAGAATTGCAGCGCGCCGAAATCTTCAAAAAGGACCAATCGTCGTTCCTGGAGGAAAGCTATCGGGGGGCCGAGGACTTGCTTTCGAAAATGGCGGAGCGGGCTATTCGGTCGAACATGGCCTTTTTCGTGGTCCTGGCTCCCGACGAAATTCAAGTGAACGGTCGCTTGAGAGAAAAAGTGATGCGACATTACGGTCTCGATCGGCACGAATATGATTTCGAGCAGCCTCAAAAGATCCTTTCCGATTGGCTGGCGGAGAGAAATATTCCTGCCCTTGATTTGCTGGGTCCGTTTGTCGCGAATTCCGAAAAGGGTCTTTACGAGGAAAGAGACACCCATTGGAACAAGGAAGGCAACGAACTTGCGGCGGAAAAAATCTGGGAATTCTTTTCGGCGCGATTTTCGCGCGGCGTTTTCAATCCCGTCGGAGCCGACGAGGGCGCCATAGGCAAAGACCACCCCAAGGAGCCGGGACAGGATCGCGAATAACATCCGACCGGATTGGAAAATGGCCTTCGAAAGCGAAGCGGTGTCTCCGTCCGAATTCGGCCGGGAACCAGGGGAAAAGCGTCGTCGCCGATCAGTTCCGGCTTTTCAAGGAAACGTCGGTCGCGGGCGCGCTCCATTTGGCGTTTTCCTTTCCTCTCATTCGAACCCACAGGTTATAAATCCGCACGGCCGCGATGGCCGTTATCAGTCTCGGTATCCAAAGCCAGAAAAGATTCAGTCCGAACGGCAGAAACAAGAGGGGGTCCTCCACCATGGAATGGTTTACCCCGATGGAAACATGAAGCCTTTCCAGCGACTGGCGGTCGAAATTGCCGTCCCGGGCTTCCTCCACGATAACCGCCGCGCCGTACGAAATTCCGAAAAAAATCGCGGCGACCCACATCAAACCTGTCTCCCGGTCCAGCCCCATGAGTCTCAAAAAGGGATTCAACGCGCGCACGATGGCCGGGATCAAGTCGAACGCCTTCAACGTTTCCATGGCGACCATGATCGTCATGACGATTCCGAGAATTTGCAGGCTCAATCGAAACGCCGCGACCGACCAGTCGAAAATCATCGGCAGGAACGCCTGCTTGTCGGCCGCGACCGCGATGGCATCCGACGGCGAAACGGGGCCCGTGCCGACCAGGAAAAGACCCGTCGCCCAAACTGTGACCACGGAGGCGGTCAGCCGGATCAAGGTCGCCTTGAAGCCGTTCAAACCGCTCTTGCCCTGAATGACGCCTTCTTGTATAAGTGCGTGCGAGATCAGCGCGAAGATCGCCACGAGAGTGATCTCGACTTTGGCAAGGGGAATCACGGTCAGAGCGGCCACGGCGCCGTAGATTCCAGTTAGCATTCCCGCGATGATCGGAAGCGCGGCGGCGGGAGGAAGATGGATGAAGCCCATCGTCGGTTCCAGCAGAAAGTTCAGATGGCCCAGCAATCCGCTGTATTCCAGAAGCGCGGTCAAAAAAGAGATGGGGATAAGGATTTTCAGCAGCCAGACATAGCCTTTCCAACCTTTTTTGAAGCCTGTTGCGAAGCCCGCTGCGATTTTAGTTTTAACACTTTACATAGTTTTGAAAAAATATTTACGAACA
>CAZNTU010000004.1:0-77758 GCA_964575975.1 uncultured Desulfobacteraceae bacterium | reverse complement strand
GACGAACTTGTGGACGGCGCACCCGTCATCCAAAAGGAGATCTTCGAAAAAAACATCACAAGACGCACGGCGTCCGGGAAGAAACCGACGAGGTCCTGCCGCGCCGCTGCGTTGTAGAAAGAACCTTTGGAATGTACCCGTTTCGATAAACGCGATCACAAAATCCATCTGTTGCCGCACTTCGGGCATTCGACCACCGGGTAGCCGTTCTCGTCGTTGCCGGTATCCACTCCGATTCCCTTTCCGCAGGCCTTGCACCAAAGCCTCTTTGCAAAAAGAAGCGCGAATCTTAGCGCCAATATCGATACTGCCGCGGCGTTCACCACAAGGATACCGCGCGCGGACGGCGCCCCCTTGAACAAGGAGATCGGCGTCAAGATAAGATCGACCACGATCAGGGGGATCAACGCAAGCGCCAAACGCCGAGCGGGCGTGGTTCGAATTGTTCTTTTCCAATTCATTTTCGTTCAAACAAAAGGAATCCTTTTGCTTATCGATCCGCGCGAAACACGAGGAACGATGGCTTGGCCAGTCGATCAAAAAAACCCTAAACAGGGGGCCGACCTGGACAATCCCGACGATTTTACAGAACTTCCGAAACTGACCGGCCGATATATAGGGTAAGGGTAATATACGGCAAGGGAAATGCAAGTCGAGAAGAAGGACTGGCTTGCCGATTTCCGAATGCGCTTTTCGATTTTGCTCGGCCGCCGAGTTCTTGAATTTCTTGGAAAACAATTGCCAAACGATGGTTCGATTTTCATCGCCCGCTTGACAACGTCCAGTCGTTCAACTAATTAGATTTTATGCAACTGGACGACAACCATCCGATATACCGCAAAACCATCGTACCTTGGTACGATTCGGAATCGTGGTGCCTGGCGGTCGTGGTTTTCATGTTCGCCGTGGTGGTGTTCGCCTTGGTCGGAATCAAGGTCGCGGACGAAACGCCTCGATTCCAGGCGTTTCTATGGTTCCCCGCCATCCTTGCGATCATGTCGGCGGGAGTTATCGTTTCCATAACCGCCCGCTTGATCAAGAGATATGCTTTTCGTTATCGCCGCAAACGTTATTAAGGGACGGTCCCGCGCAGTCGTCCCTTGCCTGCGGTCGTCTTATTTCCTCGAGTCCACGAAGTTTTGGAAAGACATTTCCTTGTAGCTGTTGGTATTGATGTATTGCAAGACTTGGATCATGGTTTCGGCGGGGATATAACCGGCCCTGTGGCCTATTACCTCCTGGTCCTCCGAGATGAACCAGGTGTCCGGAAGCCCTCTTACCTTGAACGTATTGGCGGTATCCCGCTCCGTGTCCGAATTGACGCGGATCGGAACGAAATTGTCGTTGATATATTTCACGACCTCCATATCCTTGAAGGTTTCACGGTCCATGACTTTGCAATAGGTACACCAGTCGGCGTAAAACGTGACCAGGAGTTTCTTGGAATCGTTTTTCGCGGCCGAAAGGCCATCCTCGTAGCTTCTCCATTTGATGCCTCCGGAGGATGCGAATCCCGAAGGGAGCGACAACGCGGCGATCCCTGCCACGAATAAAGCCATAATCGAAAATTTGAGTTTTTTATTCATCGTAAACACCTTTTTATCCTAAGGATGTGAACAGATACAATTTATCAGTGACCAATATCAGTCCCACCACGATCAGGAGAATTCCCGCCGCCGGATTGACATACCTGAGAATCTTGTTTGCCTTTCTTACGAAATTCAATATAAAATGGATGAAAACGGACATCAAAAGAAACGGCAGGGCCATTCCCGCGGAATAGACCGACAGGAGAAGAACTCCCTCCATTACCGTGCCCTGGCTTCCGGCGATGATCAGAATCGACCCCAGAAGAGGTCCTATGCAGGGACTCCAACCGGCGGCGAACGCCATGCCGACCAGAAACGTTCCGAAAAAATGAAGGGGCTTTTTGTCGATATGCATCCGCTTGTCAACGTCCAACTTGCCGAAACGTACTATTCCCGTAAGATGGACTCCCAAAAGCATTATCAGCACCCCGCCCACGATTCGGACAATGCCGCTGTATTTCTGCATTACGGTTCCCAGCAAGGAAGCCGAGGCGCCCAACAAAACGAAAACCAACGAAAATCCGCACACGTACGCCAAGGTGGAAAGGATCACCTTTTTCCGAATCCGGTCGTTTTCGCCATCGGTCAGCTCTTCCAGGGAAAAACCGGTTATAAAGGTGAAATAGGCCGGGATAAGAGGGAGAATGCAAGGGGAAAAAAAAGAAAGAAGCCCAGCCAACAATGCGGCGGAATATGAAACGCTTTCGGCAAACATCGTATCCATTGTTCAATCCTTTTCGAAGATCAGCCACTAAGCTCGGCGGCGCGTTTCGTCGCGGCGGATATGGCATCGACAACAGCCTGTTTGAAGCCTCGCTTTTCGAACACTTTCAGGGCGGCCTCCGTGGTTCCTCCCGGCGAAGTGACTTTTTTTCTTAGCTCGGCAGCGGATTCGCCGCTGGCTTCCATCAGCTTTACAGCCCCTTTGATCGTTTGCAGGATCATTTTCCTTGCGTCTTCCGGCTCCAACTCCACCTCCGTCGCCGCTTCGATCATGGATTCGATCAACAGAAAAACATAAGCCGGGCCCGAACCGGAAACGGCGGTGACGGCGTCCAGGCGTTTTTCCTCGAATACGATCACCTTTCCCACCGCTTCGAGAATCGAACGGGTCGTCTCGATTTCGTCCGCCGTCGCGTACCTGTTCGCGCTCATGCCCGACATGCCCTCGAGCACCAACGCCGGGGTGTTGGGCATCACCCGGATAATCGGCATGTTGCTTTTAGCCTGTTCGTCGAGGCGGGAATACAGAAGTTTTTCGATTTTTTCCATGGGGACCCCGGCCGCTATGGAAACGACCACTTTTCGCTCCTTGGCGTCGTACCCGTCGCTGTTCGCAATGTCCGTCAAAACTTGCACCATCGCCTGCGGCTTTACCGCCAGAACCACGATTTGGGACGAATCGAAAACCTCGAAATTGTCCTGGGCGACGTTGACTCCGTATTTGTCCTTCAACCTTTCTATACGTCCGGCCGCCACGTCGCTTACGGTAATCGACTCCGCCTCGAACATCCCGGTTTCGATCATGGCCCCGGCGAAGGCCTCGCCCATGTTCCCGCCGCCAATGATTCCCAATCGCCTGTTTAAATTCGTCATCGATCCTCCGTTCGAACGTTGAACCAAGCGTTCCCGCGCCAAGCGTTCCCGCGCCAAACCGCCAGCAAGTACTACAGATATCACGTTTTTCGACGATTATCAATCGATGCGTAATTCCCTGAGGGTTGTCACTGAAATACCTTGACTTATACAATGAAATGGAATTAATTTTTCAAACGCTCCCTTGTCTTCGCAAAGGCAAGAGACGGCAGGTTTCAGCCGAAAAAACGAACCTGAATTAAATCCCAATAACAGAAAGGGTATGGAATAAAATGTTCATAGTCGGGTATTTTTTAATCGCAGTTGCAAAGGTAATAGATTTCGTGCTACTTTTTTTCATGATCGTGGTAATCGCAAGGGCCGTCCTTTCATGGGTAAGCCCCGACCCTTACAATCCGATCGTCCGGTTCGTCAACAACGTGACAGAACCGGTTCTTTACCAAATACGGGCGAAACTTCCCGTTGTGTTCGGCGGGATCGATCTTTCGCCGATCATCGTTTTTCTCGTCGTCATGTTTCTGCGAGAGTTTCTGGTCAACAGTCTGTTGAGGCTGTCCCAGTCGCTCGTATGACAAGGATTTCAGTGGGCTTTTCGCGCTACGGACGGCAAATCCCATCATAAACCACATTGCTACAGGTGACCTCGAATGGCAAAGATAGACGCTTTTTTCAAGCTCATGAACGATCAGGGGGCCTCGGACCTTCACCTTGCGGCGGGTCTACCGCCGGCGCTCAGAATAAGAGGCGATATCGAACGCGTGAAATACAAGATTCTAAACAACGACGATCTCAGGGCAATGCTTTACGAAATCGCTCCCGAAGACAAGGTGAAAGTTTTCGAGGAGACTGGAGACGCGGATTTCGGTTACGAGATTCCGGGACTTGCGAGGTACCGCGCCAACTTTTTCATGCAGAAGAACGGCGTGGGAGCGGTTTTCCGCGAAATTCCGAGCACGATCATGACTGCGGAGGACTTGGGGCTTCCGCCGGTCATCTCCAAGCTGGCCTCTCTTCCCCGAGGACTGGTTCTTGTGACGGGTCCCACGGGAAGCGGCAAATCGACCACTTTGGCCGCTATAATAGACGTGGCGAACCGGAGCCGCAAGGATCACATCATTACGGTAGAGGATCCCATCGAGTTCGTTCACAAGAGCCAAGGATGCATCGTCAACCAAAGGGAAATCGGCGTTCACACGAAGAGCTTCAGCGCCGCGCTTCGCGGGGCGCTCCGCGAGGATCCCGACATCATCCTGGTCGGCGAAATGAGGGATCTGGAAACCATCTCTCTAGCCATAGAAGCCGCCTCCACCGGCCACCTTGTTTTCGCGACGCTCCATACCACCAGCGCCCCGAAAACCGTCGATCGCGTCATCGAAGTTTTTCCCGCGAACCAGCAGGCTCAGATACGCTCGACTTTGGCCGACGGTTTGCGCGCGATAGTCGCGCAAGTCTTGTTCAAGCGGGTGGACAAAGTCGGACGGGTACCCGCCCTGGAAATTTTGATCGCGACTCCGGCCGCGCGAAACCTGGTCCGCGAATCCAAAACCCATCAGTTGCCGTCTGTTATGCAAACGGGACGAAAGTACGGAATGCAGCTCTTGGACGACGCCATTATGGATTTGTACAACAAGGGACGCATCAGCGGGGACGACGCATATCAGAAAGCGAACGAAAAAGCCCGCTTCAGGCCGCTTTTGACCACTCCGCCGTCGGATTTCACGGAAGCATAAACGCAAAACCTATCCCGAGGACGCGCCGAACCATGAGAAAGCAGGAGATTGACCATATTCTGACCAAAATGCTCGATTCTTTTCAAACCGTGTCGGACTTGAACCTTACGCCGGGAAAACCGCTCCAAGTGGAAAGTTCCGGAGACCTGGCCCCCGTGGAAATCAAACCTCCCGTCAAGGAGCTTACGCCTTTCCAGACCGAAATCTTCTCCTTGAACCTCATCAACCAGGATCGCAGATTGACGGACATGCTATTGAAAACGGGGTCGTGCGACCTGTCCTACAGCTTGCCTGGCAAGGCCCGCTTTCGCGTGAACATTTTCTCCCAGTCCAACAGTTATTCCATCGTGCTCAGAAAACTCGAGTCGAAAATTCCAACCATAGACGAACTGAACCTCCCGAACGCCATGCACAAGATCGCCCAGGAAAAGAACGGAATCGTGTTCGTCACGGGAGCCACGGGAAGCGGCAAGACCACATCGCTTGCCGCAGTACTGGACGAGATCAACGAAACGAAATCCGCACACGTGGTGACCCTGGAAGACCCGATCGAGTACCAGCACCCTCACAAGAAAGCGACTTTCAACCAAAGAGAACTCGGTCTCGACTTCGACACCTTCGCCAACGGGCTTAGGGCCGCCTTGAGGCAGGCGCCGAAGGTTATCCTCGTGGGCGAAATGCGCGACAGGGAAACCGTGGAAATCGGGTTGAACGCCGCCGAAACCGGCCACTTGGTATTGACGACCCTCCACACGGTGGACGCCGGCGCCACCATCAACAGGATAATCGGCATGTTCAACACGGACGAGGAGTTGCAGGTCAGGAACCGCCTTGCCGACACTGTTCGCTGGATCGTCTGCCAAAGATTGCTGCCCAAGGTGGGAGGAGGACGCATCGCCGCCTTCGAAATTCTGGGGGCCAACCTTCGCGTAAAAGATACCATCCTGCACGGCGAATCCGAGGGAAAAACCTTCTACGATATTATGGAGGCCGGAAAACCCTTCGGCATGACAACCTTCGACGACTACATCGTAAAACTTTACGAACTCGGGTTGATAACGCAGGATACAGCCCTTGCCTATGCGTCGAGGAAAGGAGTGGTGGGACGCGGCATCGATTCCGTGAAGAGCGCCAGAGGCGAGTCCACCACCGATATCGAAAAGCTTGAAATCGACAAGGAATACAGCAAAACATATTAGCCGGAGGCCGTTGCCGCATGGAAATCGTTTGCAAAAATTGCCAAAAGAAACTGCACGTTCCGGAAAACAAGATTCCCAAGGATCGCGTGGCTTATCTGAAATGTCCCAAGTGCCTGAACCGGGTCGCAGTCGGAGGCCCGTCATCCGAAAATGAACCGAACGAGGAACGCTCCCCCTTTACTCTTCAGGAGTTGACGTCCTCGACCTACGACGCCTCCGAAAAACCCTTCGATTTTATCGAAGAGGAAACAAAGACATCCATAGTATGCGTAGCGGACAACAATATCGAGAAGGCCGTGTCCGCAGACCTTGCGAGCGTCGATTTCCACATCACCTCTTCCGACAACGCACGCGAAGCGTTAAAGAAAATGCGCTACCACACGTTCGACCTTGTTGTGCTCGACGAACTTTTCGACTGCGCGAGCCCCAACGCAAACGGAGTGCTCATTTTCCTCCAGCATCTTCCGATGGCCATCCGAAGAAATATCTTCGTGGCCATGATCAGCGAGAATCATTATACGATGGACAATATGCAAGCCTTCAACAAGAGCGTGAACCTGATCGTCAACAGGAAAAACGTCGGCGATTTCAAAAAAATACTTCTGAAAGCCATCGCCGAGCATGATATGTTCTATCGGGTTTACAGGCTATCGGCCAAGAGAATGACCAGCATTTAGAACAAAGGATATATTAAACCATGCTTCTGGTTATCGACGTCGGCAATACAAACACGGTAATGGGCGTCTACTCCGGCAAAAGGCTGGCAAGCTCCTGGAGAGTACGCACGGAAAGGGACACCACGGCTGACGAGTTCAACGTTTTGGCCACCAACCTTTTCCTCCAAGCGGGACTGGAAATCGAAAAGATCGACAGGACTGTCATTTCCAGCGTAGTCCCTCCCATGGCCCCCATTTTGGACGGTTTTTGCAGAAAACGCCTAGGCCACGGCCCCAAATGGGTGAACGCCAAATCGTACAAACGAATGCCGATCCTGTACAGCAATCCGGCGGAGGTCGGAGCGGACAGAATCGTAAACTCCGTGGCGGCCTACGAAAAATACAAGACATCCCTCATCGTCATCGATTTCGGAACCGCAACCACGTTCGACGCGGTTTCCCCGAAAGGCGAATATTTGGGCGGAGCCATCAGCCCCGGAATCATGATCGCCTCGGAAAGCCTTTTCCAAAAAGCTTCCAAACTGCCCAGAGTCGAAATATTCACGCCGCCGGAGAACGTGATCGGAAAGGACACCGCCGAAAGCATCCAGTCGGGCATCATATTCGGCTACGCGGGTCTGGTGGACGGCATCGTGGCGCGCATGAAAAAGGCGATGGGCGAATCCACCAAAGTCATTGCGACCGGCGGCTTGGCGGGGCTGATGTTCAAAGTCGCCGAAAGCATCGAGGCGGTGGAAGGCGACCTGACGCTGGAGGGTCTAAGGATTATCAGCGAGGCTTTGTAAGTATCCCGCGAATCCCCGAATGCTGTTTGCCAGGAAACCTCGCTCCCTCTCTTGCAATTCCGGCTCCAGTCCGAAGAATCCTTCGAGGTTCCTGTCCTCCCTGAGAAGGACGTTCTGGCAGTCGAGGACGTAGTTTTTTCTGGGGGAACAGGACAGTTCGCGACCGATGGTATCTTTCCAGAAAAAGAGCTGTTCGCGATGCTTCGTCAGCATGCCTACGGCGTCGTCTTTCATTCCGTAATGGCCGTAGCAGATGGTTTTCGGTTTTTTCGCAATCAGCGCGTCGATGCTTTCTACCGAGGTTTCAAGGAAAAATTTCGGCGGAGTCGCCGGGCGGAGATATTCCAGGCCGGGTCTGACTTTCAGATAAACCCCTCCGGCTTCCCCTGCGAAAAGAAAGGGACCCGCCATGTAGCTGACATGATGCGCGGAATGGCCCGGCGTGAGAATCGCTTCCGTATGGGGGGCGTCGAATTTTTCCGCGTCGACGAACCGGCTTGCCTCCACGTTTTTCACGGGGCCGTAAGCCCGTCCGGTCTCCCCGAGCGTCTTCAAAGTGCCTTCCCAAAGCTTTGCCGAATCCACGAGGTGGGGTATTCCGGCCTTGTGGCAAACGATTTTCGCGTCCGGAAAACGCTCTGCCATCTCCCCGACGCCTCCCGCATGATCGATGTGAATATGGGTCAAGAGAATGTAATCCAGATTGGACACTCCCGCTTTCGAAAGTGCGTAGAGCAATCCGGGAGTCGTGACTGAAGGCCCCGTATCCACGACGAAATCGACGTCGCCCCTGTAGAGCCAAACGCTTATGAAATCGTCGAACCCGATAATAGGCGGACGGAGCGTGATTAAAAACAGATTTTCGGCCATCTCCGATATTTTCGTTCCGTCGGCGCCGTTTTCCGCGACCATATTTTTCCTCCGATCGTCAATCGATTCCCATTTCGGCTTTTATCCGCAAGATCTCGGCCACAAGCCGCTTCCTTTCCGCTTCGGAAACATCCGGCCGCTCCAACAGCCTGATCAACCCGACCAGCATCATTTCGAGGCGATAATCCTTGCACCCGTAGGAAGAGGAAGCTTTTTCGCTCACCATTTTTTCATCGCGTCTATGATTTTGACGGTAGGGACAGTACGGGCGACATCGTGGACCCTGACGATGTGGGCGCCGTTCAAAACGCTCGCCGCCACCGCCGCTTGCGTGCCCCTTTCCACCTCGGCGTCCTCCGGGGAAAATTCCCGCCCGAAATGGCCTTTCAGGATGTTTCGGATGAACGCTTTCCTGGAAGGTCCTACAAGGATAGGGGCGTTCAACCCTTCCAACTCGGTCAGGTTGTTTATCAGCCGGAGGTTGTGTTCCAGCGTCTTTCCGAATCCGATTCCCGGATCGACGACGATTTTTGCCCTGTCGATTCCTCTGCCGACGGCGAACTCGATCCGTTCCCCAAGAAATCCCTTGATCTCCCCGAAAAGATCGGAGTAGCGAGGATTGACCTGCATGTTTCCCGGAAGGCCCTTCATGTGCATGAGAATGACCGGGACATCTCTTTCCGCCGCCAAATCCGCGAGCTTGTGGTCCAAACGCAAAGCTCCGATGTCGTTTATAATGGAGGCTCCGGCGTCCAAAGCCCTCCTGGCGACAATAGACTTGGTCGTGTCTATGGATATGGGAACATTGACTCGTTTGGCCAGATTTTCGATGACGGGAACAACCCGTCTCGTTTCTTCCTCCTCGCCGGTACCTTCGGAAAAAGGGCGCGTGGATTCCCCTCCGATATCCAGAATGTCCGCGCCGTCCTCGACGAGCCTTTCCCCTCGCGCCACGGCCTCTTCGTAGGTGAAAAACTTGCCTCCGTCCGAAAAGGAGTCGGGAGTCACGTTCAAAATTCCCATGACAAGGGCGCCATGGTCGAATCGCAGGATGCCTCCGTTCCAAACAATTTTTTCTGGAATTTTCAACAGGTTCGTCCTTTTGAATATTCGAGTCGGTTTGTCATCGCAACACAAGCAAGTTTCGTCGTCATGGATTCAGGGAGCCGGAAGCCTCCTCTTCGTTCGTGTTCTCAACGGTTTCGGTCGCCTTGGACGCGCCGGCCTCGGTCTGCACGGTTTCGGCTTCGTCATGCGAAGGAAGCTCGGGAAGTACAATTCCCGGCCTCATGGACAGGATCAAGTCGTCCAATTCCTTGCCCAATACAGTTTCCTTTTCCAAGAGCAGATCGGCTAGGCTGTGGAGGATATCCAGGTTTTCCTGAAGGACTTTTTTCGCTCTTTCGTATCCCCTCATGACCAGCCGATTGACCTCCTCGTCGATTCTCCTGGCGGTTTCCTCCGAATAGTCCCTGTGCTGGGCGATTTCCCGGCCGAGGAAAATCTGCTCCTCTTCCTTGGAAAAGCTCAATGGACCCAAATCGCTCATGCCCCAAGTCCGAACCATGGCGTTCGCCAAGTCCGTGGCCTTTTTAATGTCGTTGGAGGCGCCGGTGCTGATCCTCTTGAACACGATTTCCTCCGCAACCCGACCCCCGAACGCGATGGAAAGCTCGGATTCGAGCTGGTCCTTGTATCGGAAATCCCTCTCCTCGGGCAAAAACCAAGTGACGCCTGCGGCTCGGCCTCGGGGAATGATCGTGATCTTGTTGACCGCGTCGGTTCCGGGCAGGAATCTGGCAACCAGAGCGTGCCCGCCCTCGTGGTAAGCCGTGGTCTTCTTGTCCTCGTCCTTGATGACCTTGGATTTTCTCTCCAGGCCCATGTAGACTTTGTCCTTGGCATCCTCGAAGTCCACCATTTCGATTCTTTCCTTGTTTCTCTTGGCGCCCAGCAGAGCGGCCTCGTTGACGAGGTTTTCCAAGTCCGCGCCGGAAAAGCCGGGCGTTCCCTTGGCCAGCACCCCGATTTCCACGTCGGCGGCAAGAGGAACGCGTTTCATGTGAACCCGCAGGATTTTTTCGCGTCCCTTTATGTCCGGAAGAGAAACCACTACCTGACGGTCGAATCGTCCGGGTCTCAAAAGAGCGGGATCAAGAACGTCGGGCCGGTTCGTGGCGGAAATCAAAATGACGCCCTCGTTGGACTCGAACCCGTCCATCTCCACGAGAAGCTGGTTCAATGTCTGTTCGCGCTCGTCGTGACCGCCGCCCAACCCCGCGCCGCGATGCCGTCCCACGGCGTCGATCTCGTCGATGAAAATTATGCACGGCGCGTTTTTCTTTCCCTGCACGAAAAGGTCGCGAACACGCGAGGCGCCTACGCCTACGAACATTTCCACGAAATCCGAACCGCTTATGGAAAAGAAAGGAACGCCCGCTTCCCCCGCTATGGCCCGGGCAAGGAGCGTCTTGCCCGTGCCGGGAGGCCCCATCAGCAAAACCCCTTTCGGGATTCTTCCGCCCAGCCGGGTGAATTTCTTCGGATCGCTCAAAAACTCGACGATCTCTCCAAGTTCCTCTTTGGCCTCGTCTATTCCGGCCACGTCCTCGAATGTGACCTTGGCCTGGTTGTCCGACAAAAGCCTCGCCCTGCTCTTTCCGAACGAAAGGGCCTTCCCTCCGCCCGATTGCATTTGCCGCATGAAAAATATCCACACGCCGATCAACACGATCATCGGAAACCAGGAAACCAGCAACGACATATACCAAGGGGATTCCGCCTCGGGTTTCGCCTTTATGTTGACTCCCTTGCGACGCAAGGTCTCGATAAGCGAAGGATCGTCGGGGGCGAAGACTTTGAACCGCTTGTTGTCCCGATCCGTGACTATCAGTTCACGGCCTTGGATTACCACGTCCAAAACCTGCTCTCCCTCCACCTTGGACATGAATTCGGAGTATCCAATATCGGTATCGACCATGTTGCGCGGGTTGAAAAGGTTGTACAGCATGATCATCATCAGCGTGATGATAAGCCATAGCGCCAAATTTTTATAAAATGGGTTCAAATATTACCTCCAGTACGTGAGTTTAAAATGTAACTCTATATTTTAAACATTTTGAAAGTTAAGGCAAGGAAAACTTGCCCCCGTTCATGGTCCGAGCAATTCCAGCTTCAACGCTCTCCGGGTGGACTCGGAAATCTTGTGACTCTCGTCGATCCGGTAGCCCGCGACCCAGAAGATTTTTCCCCTGCTCTCCAGAATAGGCACCCTCCCTTTGTCCAGAAGAGGAACTTTGTTGTCGATGAAAAACTTTTTCAATTTTCGAACGCCGCAAAGTCCCAGAGGGGTGAATCGATCTCCGGGGCGAAACGAACGAATTTTGACCGGAAACGCGACCGAATCCGCGTCGATGTATGCGCAACGGGGATTCTCCATCGGAATTTCCAGTTTTCCGGAACCGTCGAGCGCGGGAGGATCGGTTTCCGTTATCCTTATGGCCGTTCCGGTCTCTTTAATGGAGACCGCCGTGCCGGGACGCGCGACCTCGTATTCGAACCCTCCCCTCGACCGGTCCTCTTTCGCCGGTCGGGACGAGGATTTTCGGCGGACGAATACCAGAAATTCCCCTCGCCTTTCCACCCGGACCGGACCGGGAAAGTCCATCTTGCGAAGCTCGTCGTTCTCGTTTGCGAGTCGGACGACGGTCTCCACATGCATTTGCGCGATTCGTCTCAGATCCCCCTTCGCCTCCGCGAAAGCCTTCCTGACCACGAGCCTTGCCGCAGCCACATGCAATTTTTTCAGCTCTCGAACGGACAACGCGACGCTCGGGTCCTCGCGAATCGTTTTTACCTTATTATATATGTCTTCCAGCATATTATCCAACCAGTCCTGTTCGTCCCTGACGATCAGCGCCGCCCGGTTCAACGCATCTACGATTTCGGGGTTGTAATCCTTTTCGAGCAGCGGAATCAGAATATTTCGCACTCGGTTCCGAACAAATCGCGTATCGGAGTTGGAGGAATCGAATACGAACCCTATTTTTTCATTCGACAGGAACCTTTCGATTTCCTCCCGCTCGATCTCGATCAGGGGGCGCACGATGTCGTCCCGAACCGGCGGTATTCCCGAAAGCCCCCGAGGTCCGCTTCCTCTCAGCAAATTGATCATTACCGTTTCCGCCGAATCGTTTTTGTTGTGCCCGAGGGCGATCTTGTCGAATCCTCGAATTTGCGCGGTCTCCCTCAAAAAGGCGTATCGAAGGTTCCTGGCGGCCTCCTCCAAGGACAATCCGCTTCTTTTCGCGAAGGCTTCCACGTCCGCCTTGCCCTGGAAGCACGACAATCCCAAGCTTTCCGCCAGTGATCGGACGAATCTGGAGTCGCGGTCCGACTCGGCCCCTCGCAGGCAGTGGTTGAAATGGGCGACGGCCAAACGCCACCTCGTTCTCTCCGAGAACCTCGACAGGAAATGAATCATCGCGACGGAATCGGCGCCTCCGGAAACCGCGGCCAGCACGGACTCTTCGGGCTTCAGCATCGAGAACCTCTCGATCGAGTTCCACACTTTATCCATAATACCATTTACAATGCCGCTCTTTTTGGCGTCGAAATCTTCCATGGAATGCACGACCTTTCGTGTTCGCTTCAAAATTATTTTTTTTCCCCTTGAAAAACCCCTCGGGATTTAATATCCTTGTCGCTGGTTGTGCTAGGCGGGGAGCTAGCGGTGCCCTATACCCGAAATCCGCTTTACGCGGGGCCGAACTCCCTCTGAAGGGTTTGCAGCCGATGACGCGAGTCTACTGATCGGCCGCCGCGCAACAGACGGTCTCGAACCTCGTCAGGTCCGGAAGGAAGCAGCGATAAGGGATGCGGTTTGTGTCGCGGATCGATTCCGATACAGACAAAGGCTCGTCGATTCCGACGGAATTCGACAGAGGGTGCACAACCACCCTCTTTTACTCTCTTACCAAACTTTTCCGGAAATTCAAATCCTTTGTTCAAATACCGTATTCGCCGCCGCTTCAGTACGGTATTCCTCGAATCTCGCGATTCTTGACAACCTTGCATACAGCCTTATTTTCTCTTCGAAATTTCAGCGGTCTATTCATTGACTTGTTTTCCTTTTAGTCAATGATTTTTTTTGATCGAATAACAAAAGAAAACAGCTACTTAATTTTTGACATACGGAGTAGGATCATTATTAATCTCAGACAGAATAAAGGGAAGAAAGGATGGCCGAAAAAAGGAAAATAGAAGTCCGGAACGAGGAAACGGAGGTCGAGGCGAAGGAACCGCAAGCCCCCGAATACATAGAAGAGACGGAGACGCCTGAAGAATCGAACGCCGAGGAAACATTGGAAGAGGGGGAGCGGGACGAAAGCGGAAATTTGAAGGCGAGACTTGAGGAACTTGAGGCGGAAAACAAAAAGCTTTCGGAGGAGGCTGCGGCCAACTACGACAGATTCGTCAGGGTCTCGGCGGATTTCGACAATTTCAGGAAACGGTCCAACAAGGAAATGGGAGAACTCAGAAGGTTCGCCAACGAAAAACTGCTAAAAGAGTTGTTGTCGGTGGTCGACAATCTCGAACGGGCGATAGAATCCGGGGCCAAGGAGGACAGTTCCAAAAACACCATTCTTCAGGGCGTCGAAATCACGCTGAAAGACGTTTTCCGAACGCTGGAAAACAACGGCGTGAAAAGCTTCGACTCAACAGGCGAGGCGTTCGACCCGGTCTACCACCAAGCCATGATGCAGCAAGAAACGGACGAATATCCGGACAATACAGTGATAAACGAAATGCAAAGGGGCTATACCCTGCATGATCGTCTTTTGAGACCCGCAATGGTGATTGTGAGCAAGGCGGCCTCCGAAAAAGGCCAGAACGATAAAAACTAAGCCAACGAGACTTGAAATCTCGCAATACAGCTTTTAAATAAATGATGAAGTCTAAGGAGGAAAAAAATGGGAAAGGTAATCGGAATTGACTTGGGCACTACCAACTCGTGTGTCGCAATCATGGAAGGAGGAGACGCCAAAGTTATCACCAACGCCGAAGGCGGCAGGACAACCCCGTCCATCGTTGCGATAGCGGAGGACGGAAAGCGACTTGTGGGACAGATCGCGAAAAGACAGGCGATTACGAACCCTGAAAACACAGTGTTCGGCGTGAAGAGGCTGATTGGAAGAAAATTCGGTTCGCCGGAGGTCCAAAAAGACGTCAAGATACTTCCGTACAAGATCGAGGAAGCCTCCAACGGCGACATCCGAATCAACATAAGGGGAAAACAATACAGCCCGGCCGAGATATCCTCTTTTATCCTGGCCCATATCAAGGGCTACGTCGAGGATTATCTGGGGGAGAAAGTCACGGACGCGGTCATCACGGTTCCCGCGTACTTCAACGACAGCCAGCGCCAAGCTACGAAAGACGCTGGAAAGATCGCCGGGCTGAACGTACTGAGGATCATAAACGAACCGACTGCGGCTTCTCTTGCCTATGGTCTGGATAAAAAGAGCGACGAGAAAATCGCCGTGTTCGACCTTGGCGGCGGAACATTCGACATTTCCATTCTGGAAATCGGCGAGGGCGTGTTCGAGGTCAAATCCACCAACGGAGACACCCACCTTGGAGGCGAGGACTTCGACCTTCGCCTGATCGACTATCTGGCCGACGAATTCAGGAAGGACCAGGGAATCGACATCAGGAACGACAAAATGGCGCTTCAGCGTCTGAAAGAAGCTGCGGAAAAGGCCAAGATGGAACTTTCCAGCTCGCTGGAAACCGACGTGAACCTTCCGTTCATCACGGCCGACGCCAGCGGCCCCAAGCACATGAACATCAAGATCACGAGAGCCAAGCTCGAATCGTTGGTGAGCGATCTTCTGGACAAGCTGGAAGGCCCATGCAGAACTGCGATTAAAGATTCCGGACTGTCGCAGAACGAAATCGACGAGGTAATTCTTGTGGGCGGCATGACGCGTATGCCTGCGGTCCAGGAGAGGGTGAAAAAGATTTTCGGGAAAAATCCCCACAAGGGCGTGAACCCCGACGAGGTGGTAGCCGTGGGCGCCGCGATTCAGGGCGGCGTGCTCAAAGGCGACGTAAAGGATGTTCTTCTTTTGGACGTCACCCCTCTGTCCTTGGGCATCGAGACTCTCGGCGGCGTGATGACCAAGCTGATCGAAAAGAACACTACGATTCCCACGAAGAAGAGTCAGGTATTCTCGACGGCGGCCGACAACCAGCCCGCCGTTTCAATCCACGTGCTTCAGGGCGAGCGCGAAATGGCCCATGCGAACAAGACTCTCGGACGGTTCGAACTGGTGGGAATTCCCCCCGCTCCCAGGGGCGTGCCGCAGATCGAGGTCACTTTCGATATCGACGCCAACGGCATCGTGAACGTTTCGGCGAAGGACTTGGCGACGAGCAAGCAGCAGTCGATCCAGATCACGGCATCCAGCGGTCTGTCGAAGGAAGAAATCGACAGGCTGGTAAAGGACGCGGAACTGCACTCGGAGGAGGACAAGAAAACCAAGGAACTGGTCGAGGCCAGAAATCAAGCGGATTCTCTGATTTACGCCACGGAGAAGTCGATCAAGGACCTTGGCGCCAAAGTGGACGATTCGACCAAATCCAAGATCGAATCCGCAGTGGCGAACTTGAAGAAAGCCATGGAGGGCGACGACGCCGCCGAAATCAGGAGGCTGAGCGAGGAATTGACCCAGGCTTCCCATAAACTGGCAGAGGCCATGTACCAGCAGGCATCCGGTTCGCAAGGCGGACAAGCAGGGCAGCAGGGCTACGGCGGCGGCGCGCAAGCGGGCGGCGGGGCCGACGAGGACGTGGTTGACGCCGATTTCGAGGAAGTCAAGGAAGACAAGAAGTAACCTTTCTCGTTCGAACCTGAAAATCCCGGAACACCTCCGTGTTCCGGGATTTTATTTTCGGGCGGGTTTTTCGATGACATTGAAAAAAACAGAGGTTTGCAAATGAAACAGAAAAAATCGATTTGCTCGGCAACGGCATTCGTTTTTTCCTTTATTTTCGTGATCTCAAGCGCGACGCCCCTTTTGGCCAAAGGTCCGCAAGAATCCGTCGGAGGTTCCGATTCCGCCC
Organism: uncultured Desulfobacteraceae bacterium; assembly: GCA_964575975.1. Classification (GTDB taxonomy): domain Bacteria; phylum Desulfobacterota; class Desulfobacteria; order Desulfobacterales; family SKZT01. The sequence goes on along the minus strand of CAZNTU010000004.1, from coordinate 61,185 downwards.
CGTCGGCTGTGGTCTTGGAACCCCGGTTCGCATTCGACTCTGTCGTGGAAGGCACCGAGGTCGTCCATGAATTCCCGATCCAAAACAAAGGCGGTTCCGTTTTAAAACTGAACAAAGTCGAAAGCGGTTGCGGCTGTACCACCGCCGATTACACCGACGCGATACAACCCTCTTCCACGGGCCGCGTGGTGGTCAAAGCGGACACGGAAGGATACGGCGGCTCGAAATTCCAGCAGAAAATCACCGTTCATACCAACGATCCCTTCCATGAAAAGCTTGTACTGGAAATAATCGGCGACGTGAAAAAATTCGCCGAGATAACCCCCTCCAGACTGATGATAAAAGGTTCCGTCGCGGAAAATCTCGCGGGGGAAGTGCGAATCGTTCCCTCGCCCGATTTCGACTTCGAGATCGGGCGGGTCGAAACGGTCGATCTTGAAAACGCCGTTTTCGTCGATATTGCCAAAGACTCGCAAGGGTATCTCTTAACCGTGAAAAACCAACAGACAAAACCCGGAATCTATGTCGGCAAAATCGTTTTGAAGACCGACAACAACATCAAGCCGGAAATAGTAATCCCTCTTTTGATGGGGTTAACGCCGTAAAGCCCTCTCAGCCGAACAACTTGCCCGGATTCAAAATCATGTTCGGGTCGAAAAGCCTCTTGATTCCCTTCTGAAGCTCCATGCTCGCCGGGGACAGTTCCATGCCGAGGAAACTCCTTTTCGCGAAACCGATGCCGTGTTCTCCCGAAATCGTTCCGCCCATGCCGAGGGTGATTTTGAAAAGAGAGCGGATGCAATCGTCGACGCCGGGATGTTCCTTTCGCGGAGCGGTTATGTTGACGTGAATGTTGCCGTCTCCGGCGTGTCCGAACGCGAAAAGCTTGACTCCGAATTCCTTTTCCGCTTCGGGCAAGGCCTCCACGAGATCGGCTATACTTCCGATCGGTACGGCGATGTCCTCGGCGACGTTGAAGACGGCCGCTTCCTTTATTCGCAACGATATCTGCCTCCGCGCCGCCCAGACTGCGTCCCTCCGAGCTTCGTCCCAGGCTTCCATGATATCGGACGCTCCCGTTTGCCTCAAAACCTGACCGATGGCCGCTAAACTCGCCAAGGTCTGGTCTTCCGAACCATCCACCTCCACGATGACAAGAGCGGCGTTTTCTCCCGGAGCCTCGAACGGAAGCAAGTCTTTGACAAGTTGCAAGCAACCGGCGTCCATGAACTCGATGGCCGCCGGAAGATGCCCCCTCACCTGAATTTCGGCGACGGCGGCCATTGCCTCCCGAATATCGCCGAAAACCGCCCCGATGGTCTTCGCCGCCGGCGGATGCGGAATCAGCTTCAACACCAGCTCGGTGATGATTCCCAGCGTTCCTTCCGAGCCGACAAAAAGATGCGTCAGGTCGTATCCCACCACGCCCTTGCGGGTCCTAGTACCGGTCCGGACGATTTCCCCCGAGGGAAGCACCGCCTCCAGGCCCAGGATGTAATCCTTGGTCGTGCCGTACTTGAGACACGACGGCCCTCCGGCGGAGGTCGCCGCGTTGCCGCCTATGGTGCTTCTGTCCATCCCGGCCGGGTCCGGCGGATAGAACAGCCCCTTGGCCCGCGCGGCGTCCCTGAGATCCTTCGTGATCACTCCCGGCTCGACTTCGGCCACGAGATTTCGGGTGTCTATCGCCTTGATCCTGTTCATGGAGGACATATTCAAAACCACGCCTCCGAAGACGGGAAGGCATCCTCCCGCGAGGCCCGTTCCCCCGGCTCTAGGCGTAACCGGAAATTTCCTGGCGTTGGCCAGCTTCAACAATCTTCCGATTTGCTCCGCCGACCGCGCCATGACCATGACGTCGGGCGTCGCGCGCAAAAAAGAGGCGTCCCTGTCGTGTTTCTTCAAAACCTCGGGATCGAGGACCACGTTTTCGGCCCCCGCCGCTTTTTCGATCTCGGCGATGTCTTCGTCGCTGACCTTGTAGAATTCGGGATCGTTCATGTTTTTATTTCTGCCGTCCAAAGCCCGGAACGTAGAACTTGTTCTCGAGCCAGTTCAAAACGATGGTCGCCAGGGAGACGAGGGCGAGATAATAAAGCCCAGCCGCGAAAAACGCCTCGTTGAAACGAAAATAGGTCGTGGCGATATCCCTCGCATGTCCCGTGATTTCGATGCAGGTGACGATATAGGCCAAAGAGGAGTACTTGATCAAATAAACGATTTCGTTTCCGCATCCGGGCAAGGACCGCCGGATCGCCTGCGGCAGGACGATCCAGAAAATCGTCCCTACGGAGGAAAACCCCAGGGACTTGGCCGCCAGGATTTGCCCCCGCCTGATGGACATCAAGCCGCCCCGGATATATTCCGACTGATACGCCCCAGAGCACAGGATGAACCCGGTGATCGCCGCCACGTAGGGCGACAGGTAGATTCCCAGGTTGGGCAGGCCGTAGTACAGAATCAAAAGCTGAACCACAAGAGGCGTTCCGCGAAACAGGGCGGCGTAGCCGTCTCCGATACGTTTCAGCCAGGGAGGAGCGAACGCGCGGACCGTCCCGGTCAGAATTCCCAGAAGAAGCCCCCCGGTCGCCGACGGAACGATCAGAAGCAGGCTCGTCCGAAGTCCTTCGTTCAGGGCAGGGATGAGATGTTTCGTGTAGAATTCCCAATCCATGACTTTTCATGAATCTCCGATCAAGTCGTTCAGCATCGCGCAAAAGCCCTTGCAGCGAGTCTCCGTACCGGCCGCGAGCAACTCGTCGGGATGCCCCCGTTCTATAATTTTCCCCTTCTCCATGAAAAGAATCTCGTCCGTGAGAGACTTCACGTATCCTATCTGGTGCGTTGCCATAATCATGGTCATGCCGGAGCGGGCGAGATCGACGATCACCCGGAGCACCTCCCCGATCAACTCAGGGTCCAGCGCCGACGTGGGCTCGTCCAGCAAGATCGCCTTCGGATCCATGGCGAGCGCTCTCGCTATGCTGACCCTTTGCTTCTGTCCCCCGGACAGTTCCGCTGGATAGAGGTCCGTCTTGTCGGAAAGCCCCACGCGCTCCAGTTCGTGAAGCGCCCTGTCCCCGGCTTCCGCCTTGGACATTTTCTTCACCTTCCTGAGAGCGATGGACACGTTGTCCTTGGCCGTCAAGTGGTCGAACAGATTGAAGTCCTGGAAAATCATGCCCACCTGCCTGCGGAAGCGGTAAAGCTCGGCCTTTTTGTGATAGTGGACCTGCTCGCCCTCGAGATAGATTTCCCCTTCGTCCGGCGGAAGAAGAAAGTTGATGCACTGGAGAAGGGTGCTTTTACCGCCTCCGGACGGTCCGATGAGAAGCTTGAGTTCGCCCTTGTCCACCGTGAGGGAGATGTCGTCGAGGATTTTCTTTCCGCCCAGGATTTTGCGAATTCCCTGGATTCGAAGCACGGGGTGCGGGTTTTCTTCCATTTCGATTTTCCTCAATGGGAATATCCGGGGATTCTGACTTTCCGCTCCAGTTTCAAAAGCGCCTTCACGCCCATCCAGGTCAAAACGAAGTACAGCCCCCCCGCCAGCAAGTAGAGTGGAAGATGCTGATAGGTCCGGGAGGCCACGAAATGGGTCCGGGCCATGATTTCGGTGGTTCCTAGAACGAAGGCGACGGCGGAATCCTTCAGCACGATGGAAAACTCGTTGGACCATGCGGGAATCGCGATTCTAAGCGCCTGGGGCAGGATTATGGTTCGGATCGCCATGGAATCGCTCATGCCGAGCGCGCTTGCCGCTTTGAGCTGTCCTTGCGGAAGCGCCTGGATCGCGCCCCTGAAAATCTGCGACTGGTACGCCGCGCTGGTCATCCCCATCACGAGGCAGGCCGCTATGAAGGGGCTCAGGTTTATTCTGGTGTCGAAAAGATTCCTGGCCTGCGTTTCGATGAAACCGAACACGCCGAAATAGATCAGAAACAGGAGGACAAGCACCGGCACGCCCCGAAAGAACCACACGTAGACCCCGACCAGGAACCGGACGGGCCGGTTTCCGTACACTTGAGCGGCGGCCATGGGAATCCCGGCGACCAGCCCCAGGCCCATGGCGCCGATAACGATTCCGGCGGTCACTCCGGCGCCTTTCAATATGTAGGGCAGAGCGTCGATTACGGCGGTTATGGATTCCATCATGGCAGTGTCCCGCATGCGATTAAACCCGGAGGATGGATAATCCTCCGGGTTTTGTCTTCATAGGTTCCCGGCAGCGCGAATCAATGTTCTTCGCCCGGATTGTATTTTTCGATCAGTTCGTTCCAGTACGGGTCGGCCATGAGCATTTGCAGGCCCTTGTTCAGCAATTCCTTGAGCTCCTTGTCTTCCTTGTTGACCCCGTACGCGAAGTTTTCCGGCTCCATTCCGAAGGTTCCTATGATCTTGACGGGTTTCTTGCCGGCGGCGTCGGCGGCCGGGGCGTCGTCCATGGCGGCGGCGTCGATCCTGCCGTTGATCACGTCCTCGACGGCCATCGGGGCCGAATCGTACATGCGAAGCGTGTAGTTGACTCCGTCCTTGCCGATCTGCTCCTTCAGCCACGTGGCTTCGGAAGTGCCGCTCTGCACGCCCAGGGTTTTTCCGCCGGTCTTGATCTCGTCCACGGTCAGGTTGCTGTCCTTCTTGACCACCATGACCTGCTTGATGACCCAGTACGGAATCGTGTAGTCGATTTTTTCCGCGCGCTCCTCGGTGACCGATAGGCCGGAGGCGATCAGATCGATCTTCTTGGCCTGCAGACTGGCCACAATCCCGGCCCAGTCCATGGGCTGGTGCCTGACCTTGAAACCGAGCTTCTCTGCCATCCAGTTGACCGCGTCCACATCGAACCCGGCCGGCTTGCCGGTTTCGTCCACGTAGGCGAACGGCGGGAAATTGGCGTCGATGCCGTTGATGTACTCCTTTTCCGCCGAAGCCGGTCCGGCGGAGAAAAGAGCCAGGGCAAGAGACGCGACGAACAACAGAGCAAACAGTTTCCTCATTCGATACTTTCTCCTTTCGCTGCTTTATTTTTTTGCCAAGGGGTCCTTTCGGGCTTTTCCCCTCCCGGACCGGTAAAATAGCGATTTCGCGACTGAAAACCGGGCGTCGGCCCTCGAAAATGTTCCGTTTCGATTCGAAAAAGCCCGAAACATCCCCGGTTCAGCGTTTATCTATGCCGAAAAGTCCGTTGTCTGTCAACGATTAAAGGCCGGCAAAACCTTTGACAAGTTCAGGATTCGCAACACTTCTTGCTGCTCAAGCCGTCGGCGATCATCCGTTTGTAGTCGCCCAGCGCGTCGTGGGTCCAGCAATCGTCCCCCCCGGCGCTCTCCCGGAAAGTCAGCGCCATGATGTACGCCAGTTCCTTCACCGTCGCCCCGGCTTCCAGCGCCCCGAAAAAATGCTTCAAAAGGCAGGGTTTCGAACGATTCTTGATCGAAAGCGCAAAACAAATGAACTGGTAAGTCTTTTCGTCGATGGTGCGCTTTTCCTTGTACAACGCGTCCATCTTGTCCAATTCCTCCGCGAACTCGGGAAACCATTCTCTGAGCATTCTCATTTTTTTCCTCCCTTGATGAATTGTTTTGGATAAGTCGATTTATAAATCTTTACAGACGCTATGAATGCTGGTCAAGTGGCCTTTGTCCGACGACTTAGTTCAATTAGGTTGCCTTAGGCAAATTGTTTCCATATAATGCCCAATGGACCATCGGAGATTTTCGGATAATTGGCCGTTTACGGCGCGATCAGTTGTTGAAGAGACGATCTATGGATTTGACCGACTTGACGGAAATACTTGGCTATGCGGAATCGCCGTTTTTTTTGGGAAAGCCGGATTTCCACAGGAATCCGAGTTATTCCCATATCCTCCGGAAAGCCGAGAGAGAGTGCGCCCTGCGCGGTGTTTACACCTTGGGCGGAAAGGAAAGCGAAGCCGCAATTCCCGTCGTCTATCTATGCGAGGCCGATTCCGAAGAGGGAGCGGCAAAACTGCACAAACTGGTCTGGAACCAGAATGTCGTTCCTTTCATGATCGTATCGACTCCAAAGGCTTTCCGCCTTTATCCGGGTTTCAAATACGGAACGAAATCGGGAGAAAGCGAATCCCAAGCTATCCTTAGAATTTCGAAAACAACGAACGAAGTTCTCGGAAAGCTTTCCGAATTCAAGGCCAGCGCCATCGACGTTGGCGCCGTATGGGAAAAATGGGGAACGGAGGTTTCGTCGGCAACAAGAGTCGATCGAATTCTGCTCCGCACCTTCCAAAAACTCGGAGAACGCCTCGAAAAAAACGGTTTGACCCGACATACGGCCCATGCATTGATCGGCAAATACGTGTACCTCTATTATCTTAGGGACAGAAGCATTCTTTCCGATCGAAAATTCGAACAATGGGGAATCGAGCCCAAGGCCGTTTTCGGACGAGATGCCACATTGGAAGGCTTTCACGGTATCGTCGAGAAACTTGAGGGCTGGCTCAACGGCTCGTTGTTTCCAATACCCCGAAAGGGGGAAAACGCCCCGGGACTCCGGCATATTCGGGCGACGTCATCAAACTTTCTCGGGGACGATCCGCAGACCCGCCAGATGCATCTCGACTTCAAGGCCTATGATTTCGAACATATCCCGATCGAAACACTTTCCGTCGTCTACCAGCAATTTCTTCACGCCGAAGGAAGAGGACGGCGTCAGGGAGCCTATTACACTCCCGTTCATCTGGTAAATTTCATTCTCGACGAACTCGACTCGAAACGCCCCTTGCGAAAGGGAATGAAGGTTTTCGACCCGGCGTGCGGGTCCGGCGCTTTTTTAGTGCAAAGCTATCGGCTGATGATCGAAAAGGAGCTGGCGGAAAATTCGAAAAACATTCCGCGTCCGTCCGAATTGCGGGACCTCCTGACAGCTCATATCTATGGCATGGACACCGACGAGGACGCCTGCGGGGTCACGGAGTTGAGCCTGACGCTGACGCTTCTGGATTACGTCGATCCTCCCGATCTCGAAAAATCTTGCTACAAGGATTTCAAGCTGCCCGCTCTGAGAAACCGCAATATTTTCCATTGCGAAAATGGTTTTTTCAAGCCAGAATCGGATTTTCGCGAAAAAAAACCCGTAACGGGTTTCGACTGGGTCGTCGGAAATCCCCCATGGAAGAAACTATCTGAAAACAGCGCGGAAAAAAGCGATCAATCTGCTTTGCAATGGCTGGAAAACAACCGAAAGCGGTTTCCTGTCGGAGAAAAACAAATTGCGGAGGCATTTGCCTGGAAGGTCGCGGAATATCTTTCCGCAGACGGTTTGGTCGGCCTTCTCATGCCGGCCCTTTCACTGGTAAAAAGCAAGGGGAAAAATTTCCGGAAAGCGTTTTTCGGCCGGATGAGCGTGTGGTGCGTCGTGAATTTCGCAAACCTTCGCCATCTCTTGTTCGAAGGCGCGGAAGGTCCCGCCGCCGCTTTTTTCTATTCGACACATTGCAAAAACGATGAACTGCCTTCGCGTATCGTGTCCTACGCGCCTTTTGTAGTGAACCAACTTGCCCGTACGCCCGATAATCGCCGGCAAGGGAAAAAGCTGTGGAACGTTACGGTTGATGCCAGCGAAATTCGGGAGTTATCGAGAAAAGACGCGGCCACCGGAAGCGGCTTGCCCTGGAAAATCGCCATGTGGGGCTCGTACAGGGACCGACGTCTTCTCGATTCCTTGACAGCGCGATTCCACTCCTTGTCCGAGTTCGCCGAATGTGGCGGGTTGGAAATTCATCCGGGATTGGAACTACGCGAGGAAAACACCAGGGAGGCGGTCGAACACGTTCCGGAAATGATTGGCAAAAATGAATTAAACATGGACGCCCTTCGAAATTGTGGAAGGATTTTTGCTTTTCCCGATATGGCATTCAGGATTATAGAACCCGAAAGAGCCTATCTGAGAAAAAGGGGGGGCATGAAACCTCTCGAAATCTGCAGACCTCCGCACATTGTCGTCGATGCGGCCCGAAGGTTCGCCGTGTTCTCCGAAGAATTCCTCGTGGTGCCTCCAAGGCAAATCGGAATCGCGGGAAAACCTTCGGACGTCGATTTGTTGAAGGCGCTGACTCTCTATTTGAATTCGAATTTCGCGCTTTACCACCAATTCATGACCTCGACGTTCTGGGGGATCGAAAGAGACCGCCCCGACAAGAACGACTTGGAGAAACTTCCGATTCCGATCGGTCTTTTGTCGAACAACGAACTGAAAAAATGGGCCGACCTGCACGACAGAATCGTGGAAGAAGACTCGAACAGAAAAAAATGCAACGGCGTCGGAAAAACGGTGCCGGAAAAAAAGGAAAGAAGCATTGACAAGTTACTGGCTCGCTTGAACGAACTGGTTTATGATGTATTGAACTTGGAAGTCTCCGAAAAGTGGCTTGTCGAAGACCTGCTTTTCGTCCGTATGAAACTGAACGAAGGAAAATCGCCGCCGGATACGAAAAGAGCGGCTACGCTTCCCGAATTTCAAGAATACGCGAAGATTCTAAAAGACGAACTCGACGCCTTCTTGGACCATGCGACAAGAAACCAACACGAAGTTTCGATCTTTTACTCGGATCATTATGCCATGGTCAAAATCCATCGTCCCGAAACGCCTCCTCCCGCAAGGCCGGTTTGCGTCGCCAAGATCGACGAGTCCGAAATAAATCGGGAATTCGCGAGGCTCGGGCGGAACCTGACTCGCAAACAGGGCCAGTGGATTTATTTCGAACGCAATCTGAAACTGTACGAAGGCAGGACCGCATATTTCTTCAAACCGATACAGCGGCTTAACTGGCTGAAAAGTCAGGCACTGCTCGACGCGGATGAATTCATCGCCGAAAAACTGGTTTGAATTGGAAAAACAATCAAATGTCCGTCAGCAACCGAATATCGCGACCGAACGCGCCTTCCGACGACCGAAAAGAATACAGGCTTGCTTTCCGAAAACAAGTTTTCCAATTGTTGAAATGGGGATACGACCGTTTGGAGGCCTTGAATTACCGGCAGTCGGAGGAAGAGGCAATATCAGGGGACTTGGCCGAAAAAATCGAGGAAATCATTCAAAACAGAGAGCTTCCCGGATGGGTTGGACGCTATTCCGTGCATGTGGAAAAGCCCGTCAACACGGTTGAACGCAAAGGAAAAAGACGGCAACGGTTGGACATGGAATTCGAAAGGGTCCGGCACGGCCCCAGGCCCCGGTATATTTTCGAGGCGAAGCTTCTGTGCAAAAACACCCACGCAACCATGGGCGCCTATTTCGGTCCCCAAGGACTCGGCGAGTTTCTATCGGGAAACTACGCTTCGGAAAGCGACGAGGCAGGCATGCTGGGATACGTTCAATCCGATACTCCGCGTGTCTGGGCACAGAAAGCCACGAGCAAGTTCGAAAACGATCCGAAACCGATCGGGGTCCGGCCCGGCGGCACATGGTCGGATACGGTAATACTTCCGGATTTGGACCACTGCTATCGTTCCAAGCACGACCGACTTGAAGAGGGTGGTCCGATAACGATATACCATCTCTTTCTCGTTTTTTGCTGATTTTCATTTAAGAGCGAGCAAGCTCCCATTTCGGCTGTCGGGACACCTCGTAAATTCGGCATTTTCCGGAGTTTTAATATTTCGCAGTTCCGTTAAATGCAATTCATGATAAAAAAACACTCTGACAGCTTGCTGACCCTTGAATTCACGGGCCTTTGCCTCACCACCTTTTTCGCGTTCTGCAACATTTTCATCTTCTACAACCTGTACGCGTATTTGGAGGCGCTGAGCGTTCCGGGACACCTTCGGGGGATACTGATCGGCGCCTATCCTCTTTCCGCAATGGCGTTCTACCTGTTCGGCAGCCCGTTCCTGAAACCCTCCAACGCCCCGATCGTCATGCTGTCGGGGATATTTCTCCTCGCCGCCTGCTGCCTTTCCTACGTGGAGGTCGAGACGTTCTGGCCGGTGTTCGTCGTCCGCGCGCTGAACGGCGGGGGGTTCTTCCTCGTTTCCGCATCGGCCACGACGCTCCTGACCGACTTCATACCCCCGCGAAAAAGCGGCAGGGCCTTCGCGATCTATTCGGTCTCCATTCTTCTCCCCTATGTGATCGTCCCGGCCGCGATGGAAGAAATGTCGGGCTTTTTCCCCACCATCGCCCACGGGTATGCCGCCATGACGGTATTTCTGATACCGGCGGCGATCTTCGCGGTCATGCTTGGACGCAGGAAGAAAAGCGACGGGCAAAATGAAAGCTCGGAGACTTCTCTCGGAACCCGGTTGAAAAGCATGGCGCGAAACGCCCGCCGAATACCCGTGTTCGTCCTCCTCCTGGTAAACGCGATGTATTTCATCAATTTTTCGGGGCTTTTCTATCTCCTCAAAGGCTACGCCATGGAAACGAATATCGCCAACATCGGCCTGTTCTTCACCATCCAGATGACGGTCATGATCCTGATCCGGCTTTTCGGCGGCCCGTTCTTCGACAGAATCGAAAAAACCGCCCTCGTGAAATCGATTTTCGTCGTGGGCGCAGTCGGCTTTTTCATGCTGTACGAAATACGAAACGCCCTCGTGATCTATCCCGTGGCGGCGATATTCGGGTTGGGCATGGGAGTCGGGTATCCGTCACTGAACGCGTTGATGTTCTCCATTTCCGAACCGCAATACAGGGGATTGAACGCCAACCTGATGATGTTGGCTCTGCAAGGGGGAAATTTCTTGGGGCCCGTGCTGGGAGGGGCGGTTTTGGAGGTGTCCGGCTATTCCGGTTTTTTCCTGGCCAGCGCGGGGTTCAATGTCGTTTCGTTGATTGTATGCTCGATGTCCTTGAAAAAAATCCACCTGTGCGGTTAGCCGTTAGCTGTTGGCCGTTAGGGGCGCCGCTTTCCAACAGGATTTTCATGATCTTGCCAATTTCCAAACGTTTACAGAGCTATGTCGTATTCTTCGGAGCGCCACGTCGCATAAGAAAGGGCGGCTCTTATATCCTCCTCTTCAAGATAGGGATACAATTCCAGAATTTCTTCGAAAGAATCACCGGAGGCGAGCAATCCCGATACGGCGCCGACGGTGACCCGCATTCCGCGGATGCAGGGCTTGCCGCCCATTACTTCCGGATTGATGGTTACTCTGTCAAGTTGCGGAAATTTCATAGGCTTGCTTTTCATGTTGTTCGAACTCCTGGCGACATATTTATTTAATGGAACGGCAATTCAGTTACGATACAATGTTATCTATTTTAAAAGGTCAATCAATCCGCAAACAAATATTGTCCGGTCGTTGGCTATTATTCCGACCCCATCCGCGCATATCGATAATTTTCCCGGATTCGCTTTCGCTCTATTCTCGGATCAACCACGTTCTAAATACGGGATCAACGATTCGATAAACGCCCTCTTCGCTTTTTTCCACATGGTCGAGAGAAAGAAGCTTCTTCAAGCCCGCCTGGACCCCTCCGATGGATTTCAAACCGTGCCGAGCCATGTAGCGGGCGGACAGTATCGAGTTAGAGGGCTCTCTTGCGACGGCTTTCAGGACGGCTATCTGCTTGGGAGACAACCCTTGGACGATCGCCTCGAAAACATAGAATTCGTTTTCGTAAAGCAGACGGAGACCTTCCTCCACGTTCCGTTCGTTCGTTTCCTTTTCCGCGATGTTGAACACGAACAAGGCCAGCTTTTGGCAATAGTACGGATGCGCGGACACGGCCCATACGATTTTCTCCGCCGCGGAGAAAGCGCATTTTTTTCCGCCCTCCTCGAATTTTTCGACGACGAACCGGACAAGCTCTTCCCCGGGAAGCTCCTTCAGGCGATAGTTCACCGCGCTTTGAAAAAACGGACGGCGTTTGTCCGTGAACATCTCGAGCAAAATACGGCGGCGGCTGCCCACGAAGAAGAAGGAAGCTTCCTGTCGCTGGATGTAGGACCTCAGAATGCCCTCGACATTGGCGTCTCCCACGTCCGTGACGTCCTGGAACTCGTCGAAGACCACATGCACCTTTCCGTCCTTTTTCCGGATGAAATCTCCGAGGTCTTCCATGGTCTTCTCCAGGAGATCGGCCCCGAAGAGGTTCGGGGAGGCGTTTTCCACGGAGATGGAAACGCCGTCCTCCTCCGGTCTAAAAACAGGACGGAACGTTTTAAAGGCGGAAGCCAGCTTTTGCATCGCGGTTTTTCCTTCGTAGAGCCCGCAGTAAACCCCTTTCGCGATTCTTTCCGCCAGATTGTCCACGGACGAAAGGCCGAACATGTCGGCGTATATCGTCGTCCATCCCTTTTCGGACAATCCGGCCTGGACGATTTTCGCCAACGAGGTTTTCCCGTGCCTTCGCGGCGAGAAAAGGACCACATTGGTCTTGCTTTCCGCGTAACCGGTCAGATCGGCGATTTCCTTCGAGCGGTTGCAGAAATTAATTTTATCCGCGATGACCTTCAGCGTGAATGGGTTGGGCATGGGGCGCCTCCGTTATTGAATAGCAATTATTGTGTTTCAATAACTGTATTTCAATAACTCGAGAGACGCAACCGAAAAAATCGGAATAACAAATTCGAAAACCCCGGTCATTACCCCGTATTTTTCATAGCGGTTACTCGTCGAGACGGTTCCATTCGAATTCGTCCTTCGCGCCTTGAAGCAACTCAAGCTGAACGAATCGGCTTAAAACTATAATGTCGTCGCTTGTCCGATCGCGAAACGCTCGGACGGTATTGCCGACTTGTCCTTCAACACCTCGATCCAGACGGACGTGTCTACGAGAATCATCCTCTCGTTTTCCTCATATCCTTGTAATCGCAATCCTTGCTGAACTCGATGAAGCCCGCCAGTTCCGTGAGATCTTTTCGTCTTCTCAACCTTACGAATTCCTTTAGCGCTTCGTGGATCAATTCTTTTTCGGTCCGCGTACAACTGACCGAAAAGGCTTGTTCCAGCAATTCGTCGTCAATTTCTATGTTGATTCGCATTTTACCATCCTTTGTCTTCGAACCGCATAGTACACAAGCAACGATTATCGTCAAGGATCGTCAAGTTTTTTCTTCGCATGCGCTCGCGCAACCCAGAGGCATCGTTTTCAAAGGGCGTCTCCCCATTCCTCCGTTTCCGGTTTCAGGATATCTTCGCGATATTTCACCCGGCCCCGTATATCTTTGAAGATGCTTTCCACATCCGATTTCATCGGGACTATTTTGACGAAAGGAACGTTACCGACCGTTACAATCACCTCCTCCCCGGTTTGTTCGATGTGGGCGAATATTTTTTTTGTATCTTTCTCGAAGCTTTCTCTTGATATGGTCAACATGTTTTTTCTCTTGAAAACGGGATTATGCATTTCTCCGAATTTATTGTGGAACCGGGAATCGGTCAAGGGTGTGTCAGATAGAAAACGGACTCTTTCGGGTTTCATCGGTCGGCAGCGGGAACCGAAATTGGAAATCGGCATTGTCCGGGTGAATTGTTTCGGGCAATGCGTCGTTGCGACAAAAGCCGAAGGCTCCGGCGGGGGGGAATGGACGGATGCCGAGCATGACCGTCCATGCCCCCCCGCCTCCGCCTTTCAAAGGGAAAGAGGGTAAAAGTAAAAAGGGTTAGGACCTCGCGAGGCGAAAACCCAAATGAAGGTGCCGAAAGGCGGGCCCCCCGCTGAGACGAAGCGCGGAACGGCCAAAGAAGGACCAATAGCCGAAGCTGCCCCCGCGATATGTCCACCTGGCCTCGTCTTTTGACCCTTTCGGATCCCTGGCAAAATGGTCTTGAAATGGACCGTACCAATCAAAGCACCACTCCCAAACATTCCCCATCATGTCCAACGCGCCTTCCGGGGAAGCCCCTTCCGGGAAAATGCCCGCCGGCGTCGTATTCACTATCCCCAATTCGGCACTGTTGCACTTTAGCGGGTCCCATTTATTACCCCATGGAAATATCCTGCCGTCAATCCCCCTTGCCGCCCTTTCCCATTGCGCCTCCGTGGGCAAACCGATTTTTCTGCCCGTCTTGTGGCCAAGCCAGTTGCAATACTCTGCCGCGTCGAACCAGGAAACGTTCACGACCGGATGGCTCTCGATGTTTTTGGGAGGTTTGCCGTCGGTCCAATGTCCGGGCTGCTCGTACCCGACATCTTTTACAAACAAAAGGTATTGGGCGTTGGAGACCGGAACCTTGGATATGGCGTAGGCGTCCAGGTGGACCTTACGCTCCTTGCCTTCCCCCATGACGAATTCGCCCGCCGGTATCTCCACCCACTCGGGCTCCCCGTAGGGCATGCTCCAAAAACCCGCGCCGATTCGAACCAGCGCGTCCATGGCGGCGGACCGGTATTCGATCCATTCCTTGGCCCCGAAGCGCCTGGTCCACTTGGCGATCAGGGGAGGCGGCTTTTCCACTCCTTTTCGAAGCCTGACCATGACATCCCTTTTCAGGTTTCCCTCCACCCTGCTGTCGCCGGCGTCCTTCAGACACTCTGCGGCGAGAACCAGATTGTGGAACGGTTCGGGCTCCTCCTTCAAGTCCGCGATGGCGCGAATCAGGCGGGAAACGCGCTTTTTTCCCTGCGTGCCCAGATAGCCCGCCTCCAAAAGGATTACCTCCCTCCACCATCGCATCTGCGCGCATCGAAGCGTAAACGGGATGTAATCCTCCCTTTCGGCGATGGACAGCGCGGCCAGGTATTCCTGGAACGTGAGGTGAGAAAAGGAATACGCACCCTGCCCTCTCGCGGCCAAAAGCCCGGTGCGTTCCTCTATTACACGAATAAACCTCTCGGCCGCCTCGCGGATTTCCTCCTTCTCCTTGATGAAATCCGAAAACGCGCTCTCCAAGTGTTTTCGCAGCTCCTCGGAGGAAATCTCCTTTTGGTTGCTCCGGTGCATGGCCATGGCGACGCCTTGCAACACCAGGCGCTTGTCGCCCGCGTCGAACTTCTTTTTTCCCAGGACCGAAATCTCCCCGACATCCTTTGCCTCGTCCCATTTTCCCAGGAGAACGTCCACGGCCTCCGCGTAGAGTTCGGCCCGCCGGTCGGGAAGGGACACGCGGTCGCGATGCACGAGCGCGATCACGGTGAGCATGAGGGGATTGATGGCAAGCTCCCGTATGCGCTCGTTCGCCTCGATGGCGTCCAGCAGACGACGGGTCTGCCTTGCGGCCCGGTTTCGCGCTTCTTCGCCCGCGTCTCCCTTTCCGTACTCGGCCAGAAGGTGCCAGTTGCCCAGGAAGCTCTCCACGTCCTTCATGCTGAAATCCCGAATGGTCGTGATCTTGAAGCCCTCCCCCAGCCTGGCCGTGCCTTTGTAGCCCACGATTCTGCTGGTCACGGCGTACCGGCACCTGGGGTTGCCCCGGACGAAGGATTCCACCAGCCTCGAAACCGTTCCCCTCAGCTTGGGATCGGCAACCTCGTCAAGCCCGTCCAGAAACACGGCGGCTTTACCCTCGGCGAGCCAAGGGTCGAAAAAGTTTTCGTCGAGATCGATCCGGTCCTCCTTCAAGGACTTGACCAGAAAATCGATCAGGACGCCGTGCCCTGCGGTGCCGTCCCGATCGATGGCGTGGGCCTCCACGTATCGCCCGATTTGCCCGAGGGGAATGTAGATCGGAAGCCTGCCCGACTCGTCCAACTCCAGCTTTTCGCGGACTTTTCCGCCGCCTGTCGCCATGTCCTCCGCGTACAGAAGGGAAAGGTAGCGCAACAGGGTGGTTTTTCCGCTCCCCGGATCGCCCAGCACCACCAGACGGTCGTGCCTTGCCAGCGCCTCCTCGACGCTTACGGACACGCTTTCGGGTTGCCGTTCGCAGGCTTGCTCCCGGCGGAGAGACTCGCCCGGCGCGGTCTCGGCCTGGGAAGCCAGCCAAGCCTCCTCTTCGCACGAGTCCCTATCCGGGTTGGTCCTGAGCGTAATGTAAATGCGCTCCAGTTCGATATGCACGAGCCTACCCCCGGAACGAATCCCCTGCAACTGGAGAAACCGGTTGCGCCCGATCATGTGCTCCAGGTATTTCGTCATGGCCGGGCCTTTGTCCTCGACCTTGATTTCCGGGATCGAACCGAAAAAGACCGTGGAACCGTTTTCCGCGATCACCACGCTGCTCTCGGCGATGTATTGCTGCGTCAGGTTCCCGATTCTTTCCGCCTGGACCGCTCCTTCGATCTTTTCGGCCCGGATGCCGAAATCCGGAGCACGGGAGGTTTCATCCGGCTTGGCCTCGTCGATCTCTTTTGCCAACCGCGCCAATTCGCCGCCGGCCATGCCGCCGGATTCCCGGAGGCAAAGAAGCAACGGTTTTTTCCAGACATCCGGGTTTTGGAGAAATTCGTCGAAGACGAGCTTCGCCTTTTCGGTTCCAGAGGCTTCGATGTGGTCGGCGACAGCGCGGGAAAGATCGTTGAAAATCCGATTCCGCTCGGGTGTGCCTGGACCCTCGATTCCGGATGCGAGCGTTTCGATTATCGTTTTCCAGTCGTTCATTTCGTTTCCGCCTAATAGAGATGGTCAGCACCGTTTTGGAACATCGCATGAGAGCGCTAACAACCGCAACGCCCTGGGACTATTCGACCGGGCGATACCCGGCGAGGGATAGAGGAGGTGGTTGATACCTATTAACGGGGATACGACCGTTATGAGTGTGATCGGCAACATGTACGGCACAAAAATAGTTGTCTTTAGTTGCGGAATTTTCAAGGCGAAAACATCTTCCTTCTCGGTTAATCTTCGTTATGCGCCGATTTCGTTTTTCCTTTTAATCCAATGTTCAGGTTTGCGATGATTATGCGCGATCGCAAGTATCCACAAGGTATCTCCACGAATAATGTAGGCTATGTTGTAGGGGAATACTTTAACGTTGACTCTACGGTAACCTCCACTTCGTCTTCTTGGAACCAGGGGGTTTTCCAAAATCCATTTCACGTGCCGATCAACTTCGTTCTTAAACCTCAACCCTAACCCGGCCTGCCGTTCTTCGTAATAATTGATTGCATCGATAAATTCATCAAGTGCTTGTCGAAGGAATCTTTTTTTCATGACGAAAAACGCTGTTCGATCTTTCGCATAGCTTCGTCGTAATCAATGCCGACAGCACTTCCTTCATCGACGGCAAGGACCCTTTCCGCGATTTCTTCTTCCCAAGCGACGTCTATATCGTCGGATTCTATCGAACGATTATCGAGAAAAAGTAGAAACCGGACGATTTCCAAACGTTCCCTCTTGGGCAAACGTATTAATTCGGCGGTTAATTCTTCGATATTTTGGCGCATATTTCATCCTCTCTTTTATTTCAAACCAAAGATTTGAATTGCCTTGCCTTACTTTTTTGAAAAATTGGGGCAGCATTTTCATTGGTTTCAAACCTTTCGGAAACAATCATAGTCCCTTTCCAACTTCTGTTCAAGGCGATAAACCCTTAAATTCCAGCAGACTGGATCACATAACCTCCAAGGGACGACGGAAATCCGTAATCCTTCAAACTTTATATCGTCCATAACGGACGAAAAGGCCCGGGGAATCCATGAAGAAATATCTTCCGTTCATTTTGTCCTCGGCCCTTAATAGTGTCACGACGGAAAGAACAAGGCTTCCAGCGAGTATGGAAGATGCCGAGCATAACCGTCCATGCCCGCCCGCCTCCGCCTTGTAAAGGGTAAAAGGGTTAAAGTATAAAGGGTTACGACCTCGCGAGGCGAAAACCCAAATTAAGGAGCCGGAGGGCGGGCGCCCTGTGGAGGCGAAACGCGGAACGGCAAAAGAGGGACCAAGAGCCGAAGCCGCCCCCGCGAAAAGCCCGCCTGGCCACCCTTTTCGGGTGGTCAATCCACGCACAGCCGTCCTCGGGCGCGCCATTGTAATTCGAATGCCAGTCGTCCTCGACCCATTCCCAAACATTTCCGTGCATATCGTACAATCCGAATTCGTTAGGCTCCTTTTCCCCGACCGGATGAAGCCTGGCTCCGGAATTTTTGTCGTACCAACCCACGCGGTCGAGGGCTTCTTCGCTATCCCCGTTGCAATACTTCGTCTTACTGCCGGCCCGGCAGGCGTATTCCCATTCGGCCTCGGACGGCAACCTCAGCCCCGCCCACTCGGCGTACGCGCGGGCGTCCTGCCAGCTCACACCCACGACTGGCTGATTCGGCTGGTTGAAGCTGCGATTCGACCAGTATTCGGGTTCGGAACTTCCCGGAACCGCCTCCAGAAATTTGGCGTACTGCTCGTTGGTGACCGGGTATCTTCCCATATAAAAACTTTTCACCTTCACCAAGTGAACTGGTTTTTCCCAATCGTATTCCAACTCAGATTCCGGCGCTCCCATCATGAATTCTCCTCCTGGTATCTTCACCAATTCGTAGCCGCCGGGATTGGAATAGAAAATTTCCCCGGTCTTATCGTCCGGCCTCGACTCCCATAGCCTTCTGATTTTCTCGTACGGGTGTTTCGAAAGTCGGGATTTCAAATTTTCCAACGCGGACCCGTCCAAGCGGGCCAGCACACGCAGGGCGGCAAATTGGCGCTCCCAGAGTTCTTCGCCTTTTTTTCCCGGTTTGATTTTCAAAAGCGTCTCGAACGGCTCCAGGGAAACCTCGGCGGCGTCCTCGACGCACAAGTCCACCAAATCGGGATGCAAGGCGAACGCAGGCTGTTTCACGAGTTCCGTCATGAACGGGCCGAACGGGCAGGGATTGTCCAGGGCCAGAAACAGGAGGCTCGTCTCCAGCCACCAGCTTTGGCCGAAACGGGAGGCGAGATCCTTCAAAACGTCGGGATCGGAGTAGGCCCGGCGTCGGATTTCCAGCGCGGTCAAGTATTCCTGGAATCCCAAGTGCATGAAACCGAAGTTTTCCTGGTCCCACCCGGTGAGAAGACCGCTTCCGTCCCGGATCGCACGCAGAAAATCCTCGGCCGAATCCTTGGATTTGCCCACGGTCTCCAGCACGGGGCCGATCACTTTCGCGAGTTCCTTTGCGTCCGCCCGCACTCGGCCTTCCTCCTGGTGCAGCCAGTACGCGGCAGATTGCAGGACCCGGCGGCTTTTCGGGGCCTCCATTTCGACGGGAAGCTTCTTGGCGCATTGCCAAAGTTCCAGGAGCACGTCCAAGCACTCGTCGTACAATCTGGCGCGTCTTTTCGGAAGCCGTCCGCCCCGATCCCGGTGGACCAGACAAATGTTGGCGAGCAAAAGCGGGTTCCGGGTCAGCTCGAAGACTCGGGCGGACCGGAACTCCTTCTCCTTGAGTCTGCCTACGAGGTCGCGGGCGCCTTCGTCCGCCTTGATTCGCGCTTGCTCCTTGTCCTCGGAAAGCCCCTCCTCCACGATGCGATACCAACTGCTGACGAAATCCTCCGCCTGGGTTTCGGAAAGGGGCCTGACGTGAAGCTCCATGAAATCTTCGTTGAGGCGGGCCTGTTCCGTGTATCCCATGAACCGGCAAGTGACGACGAAGCGGCAGTTTTTTTCCGTTTCGCACGCGAGGGCGTCCTCGATCCATCGAGCGACGATGTCTCTTTGGCTGCTGTCCGCGACCTCGTCGAGGCCGTCCAGGAGAAACAGGAGGCGGCCCCGCTCCAACAGGCGCTTGCCGAAATCAGGGGGCGGGTCCAGGTGGGGATTGTGCAGCTGGGATTGTACGAAATGGGGAAGCCCCTTGTTCGTATCCCGCAATTCGCGGAGGGGAAGAAACACGGGAAGAAGATCCTCGGCAAGGCCAAGGCGGGAGAGTCCTCCGCGAAGGCACCAGAGCATAAGCCGCTTCAGGTGCGTGGTCTTGCCCGAGCCCGGGTCTCCCAAAATCACCATGCCCCTCTTTCCCAGCTTCTCCGAGGTCAGGAAAGCGTCCGGAAGCGAAATGCGCTTTCCGACCCCGGTTTCCTCCAGACACTTTACGGCGTCCTCGGCGTCCAGAAAGCGGCACTTGCCTGCGGCGCGGTCGTCGATCACGGCGTCCAGCGGGATGTAAATCTCCTCCACGCCGATTCGCGCTCGAACGCGGGTTCGGAAACCCACCATGTCGATTTTTTCGTGAAGCGCGGCGGCCTTTTCGCAGTATCTTCGAAGTTCCGAGTCCGAGAGAGGGGCCGGGGGCGGGTCTATGTTCGCGGTTGGGGGCGAGTCCTCGGGGCTTTCGGGCTTCGGGGGCGATGGAAACTTTCGAGGAAGCTTGATCTCGTATCTTGCCGCAGGATCTTTTCCCCGTCCTCGGAGCCAAATGGCGTCGGGCGCCCACGCGCCGTCGATCTCGACTCTGCGGCGGGTTTCGACGGTCATAATATCCCCTTCGATTTTCAGAAGATTGTATTGCAGCGGATGGCCGGGCGTCCATTGCCCGAACGGAGCGCCGAACGTCCCCGCTCCGACGATGGAGATTTTCCTGTCCCCCGTCCCCTTGTCGTATTGGAAAAGATCGGACCGGGCCTTGTGCATGTGGCCGTGCAGGGCGACGGAAAACCCCGCTTGGGCCAACCGTTCCAGGAAGCCTTCGTCCCGGATGCGGTCGTCGGACGGGCTGTTTACGGGATGGTGCCACGCGGCGAACTTGAGACAGTCTCGATACTGGGGATTCAGACGGATACGGTCCAGGGCGTCGCTTATGGCGTCGGGGTGGATGGATGCTCTTTTTCTACTAACATGGTGATCCGTCTCCCAGGCGGAGTTGAGCCCCACAATCAGGATACCGGCTTGTTTCAAATGGCAAAAAACCGCCTGGCTCCTTTCTTCCGGCGGGTACGGCTCTCCGAGGACGTCACGGTAAAAATCGGAAAAATGGCGGAACCGCATATGATATTTTTCCGGTATTCGCATCGCCACGATCTCGGGTCCTTCAACGATGAATTCGCCTTCCCGAAGATTTTTTTCAACCTTGCTCCGGTATTCCGGACAATAGCATTCGAATTTGGAAATGTCCCAGTTCAAATCGTGATTGCCGGGCACGACGACCGTCCGAGAAGGGCCGACGCCGAACTCGTCGAAAATTCTCCGGATGAAAATACGGGCCGCGTCGTACTCTTCGGGAAGAGAACGGCAGGCCACGTCGCCCGTGACCACGAGGCTGTCCAGGCGGTCGCAACCCAGCTCCCTCTTCAGGTCGTCGGCGAGCTGGCTGAACCAGGTATCCACTTTTTTTGGCGTTTCGAAATGCAGGTCGGAAAGATGCAGGAGGCGGACGGTCGGGGATTCGGGTCGGGCGGTCGCGGCGGGCGCCGGGGATTCCGTTTCTTGGAAAGAACGTCTTTTCCCGTTGGCCGGCCGCTCTTGCGCGGCGGAGAAGTTTTTCCGGAAAAAATCGAAAGAGAGTTTTTCGATGTTTTCCGCTTGCAC
Organism: uncultured Desulfobacteraceae bacterium; assembly: GCA_964575975.1. Classification (GTDB taxonomy): domain Bacteria; phylum Desulfobacterota; class Desulfobacteria; order Desulfobacterales; family SKZT01. Next base: position 39,886 of record CAZNTU010000004.1, on the reverse strand, counting down.
GACGCCGCTGATTTGGTTTGCGTTAAGATTAAAAATGGCGCCCCTTTTTCTCTCCGGAGCGGCGGGACGGGGCGTGCTTCGTTCGCGGCCGGCCTCCGGTTTTCCGTGCCTCAACGCGCGAAGAATATCGGAAAATCCCCTTTCCCAGGATGGAAACAGCTCCACCCAATGAATATCGGCAAGACGCGAGTCTTCGGGCTTGCAGGGCTCCAGTTTGACCGGCACGAGGAAAATTTCGCCGGGTGGAAATTCGTCCAGGATTTCCAGGGCCAGTTTCAGTTCCTTCTGCACGAATCCCCGTTTGGTCAAGGAACGGGGGGACAGCAGGAAAACGACATGTTCGCTGTTCCGGATGACTCGCGGAATTTCGTTTCTCCAGTTTTGGTCCGGCAGAAGGTCGCGCCGGTCCATCCGCGGGTCGAATCCCTCCGAGGATAGGCGGTCGTAGAGCTTTTCGGCGGCTTCGGAATCTTCGGTGGCGTAGCTGATGAAAATACGCTTCGGCATGTTTCCTCCGGTTTCAACGAGAACAATATTGCAGTTGCAGGTTGCAGGCGGCAATAACCTTGCTTTCGAAGTTCGATTGTCAAATCGCTAATATCACAGATTCGACTTGTTTTCCACAAGTACTCGCTTTGGTAAATTCAGGGGTTTCGGGGGCATCAGTAGGTCAACACCATCCCGCCGTCGAACAGCAGGTCGCCCCCCACCAAATAGGAGGCGTATTTGGAGAAGCCGAACATGAAAAGGTTGGCGACTTCGATCGGGGACATCATCTCCTTGATACGCGATTTGCCCATCATGATATCGGTCACCACTTGTTCCGGGGTAATGCCTCTCTGCTCGGCCTGGAACGGGATCTGTCTCAAGGCCAAGGGGGTTTTCACGAATCCGGTGCTGACGGTGAACGAGCGGATTTTTCCGCCGCCTTCGGCGGATATGGACTGGCTCAGCGCCCGCAGGCCGAACTTGGCCATGTTGTATACCGGTTTGTTGAGCGTGCATATGTGGGCGTGAACGGAACCCATGTTGGCAATAACTCCGCCGCCGTCGGGGTTTTTCTTCATATGGGGGATAGCAAGCTTGGACAGCAGAAAGGGGGCTCGAAGCATGACCCGCATCATCAGGTCGTACTTCTCCATCGGAAAGTTCTCGACGGAATCGATGTGCTGCATGCCCGCAATGTTGGCGAGGTATCGGATTCTTCCCAGCGAGGCGGCCTTTTCGACGGCCTCCTCGATTTGATCGTCGCGGGAAAGATCCGTCTTGGCGAAGGTTATTTCGCCGCCCGTTCGGCGGGCGATCTCGCAGGTTTTCAGGGCCTCCTCCGCATTGACGTCGAGACCGACCGCAGTCAGCCCGTTCGCGGCCGCCGCGACCGCGACCGCCCGTCCAATGCCCGTGCCGCATCCGGTCACGACGATCACGTTTTCGCGACAAAAATTCTCGTCGTCCAGAATCAGGATCTGTTCTTTTCGAATTGCCGGCTCTTCGATTCTCATAATCCGCCTCCTGTCAATTCGATTTTCGACGGTTCGTCGATCGCTTTGTCAGGTGTCCACGGACGTCAATCCCTCCTGTATGGCCACCTTGGTCAATTCGGCGATGCTGTGTATATCCAGCTTCTTCATGATCTTGCGCCGATGGGTCTCCACGGTCTTAACGCTCACGTTGAGCGAATTTGCGATCTGTTTCGTGGTCATGCCCTCGGCTATCAACTGGAGAACCTCCCTTTCGCGGCTCGTGAGTTCCGACGACGATTCCCGGCCGGTGGCGGTCTGGTCGACGTAGTCGTCGATGACCGTGCCGGCGATCGCGGGACTTACGTACTTGTGATTGGAAATGACCGACTTGATCGCCTGGGCCAGTTCGTCGAAAGCGCAATCCTTGAGCAAGTAGCCCGACACCCCGGCCTTGAACATTTCCATCACGAAACGGCGGTCCGAATGCATGGACAGAGTGATGATCTTGGTGCCCGGCAACTCGTTCAGTATTTGGCGGGAGGCGTCCATGCCGTTCAGCTCGGGCATGGTGATATCCATGATGACTATCCTCGGCTTGAGTTTCCGCGCCAGTTGAACCGCGATTCTTCCGTTCTCGGCCTCCCCGACCACCTCCAATCCCTGCTCCCTGGAGATGAGCGACTTGAGTCCGTCCCGCACAATCTTGTGATCGTCGACTATTAAAATGTTAGTGGTCATCGCATAACCTTTTAGAGAATTGTTACCGACAATAACTTCTGGGCGAAACGATATCGACCCGGCTTCCCCCGCCCGGCTTCGAATCGATCTCGAGCCGTCCGCCCAAATGTCTCATGCGTTCGCGGATGCTGAACAGACCGAAACCGGAAGGCTCGTGCATGGTTGCGTCTAATTTGTTCGCGTCGAAACCGACACCGTCGTCCTCGACGGTAATGAATACGTGTTTTCCGTCCTCCTTTGTCCTGACGTAGCAATTGCGCGCGCAGGAGTGGGCGACCGCGTTCGAAAGAAGCTCGTGCGCGGCGCGGAAAAGCAGCATGCGAATCTCGTCCTCCAGATTCCACGTTTTTCCGTCGTCCTCGAAATGCAATTGGATCGACGTTTGAGGGGAAAGCTGATCCACGAGCCATTCCAACGCGGCGTTGAGCCCCAGTTCGTGGAGAACGGGAGGGCACAGTTCGAAGGTCAGGGACCTTGCGTCCTGGATGGTCTGCCCGATCAGTTTCCTGACTTCGTCCAACTCGCACGCCAAGTCGGTCGCGGAAATCGACTTGCTCAGCACCCCCAGTTTCATCTTGGACACGGCAAGCGTCTGCCCTATGCGCTCGTGAAGATTCTCCGCGATTCTGCGGCGGTCCTTCTCCTCGGCCAGGGCGACCGAACTGGTCAGGCTTCTCAGTCGAGCCTGGTATTTGTAGAGGTTTCTTTCCGCCTTTCGGAGATCCGTGATATCCACCATGATTCCGACCAAGCCCGCGACCTTTCCGAAATTGTTGATATAGGCGGCCTTGTAGAAAATGAAATCACGGGCGATTCCGTCGTCGCACGTCATGTTCGACTCGTAGACACGCACTCCCGACTGGCTCAGGATCTTCCGGTCGTGTTCATGGTAGACGGCGGCATACTCGGGAGGAATCTTGCCGGGAAAATCGAAATCGGTCTTTCCGAAAATTTCCCGGCGCGGCAATCCCAGGATCTTTCCCGCGAACATCTTGTTGCACCCGACGTATACGCCGTCGACGTTCTTGTAGAATATGGGATTCGGAATGGTGTCTATAAGAGTCTCCATGAACATCAGGTTGTCGACCAGAGCGGTCCTGGCCCGGTTTTTCTCCGTCTTGTCCGTGCAGACGGCCATCCTGGCCGCGCCCCCCCCGAACGCCACGGGAATCGAAACTATTTCCAGGTCGAGCAACTCGTTGTCCGCTCGAACGATTCGAATCTCGAAGTTGCGTTTTTCCCCTTCGTACCCCTCCTTGGTCGCAAAATATTCCGAAAATCTCGGTTTGTCCTCCTCGTGTATAAAATCGTCGAGAAAACGGCCGTTCATTTCGCCGGGGGCGTGGAAACCGTGAAGCTTGGCGGCTTCCTGGTTGACGTAGACGAATCGTCCTTCTTTATGGACGACGATAGGCACCGGAGCCAGATCCAGCATTTGGCGAAAGCTTGTTGCGTCATTCTCGGGGCGCGACCGGTCCGAAAAGCAAATCGACGGCTCCGGATCGTATGGATTCGGCGGGTCCGCAATACTTTTCTTCTTCTGGAAGGAAGCGAGGTCGCTTCGTGATTTTTTCATTTTTCAACCTTAGATTAAATTTGTCGCTTTTATTACCAACCAGAAACACCGGCGCCGAAAAAATGCGCACAGAAGACGAAAAGAAAATTCTAGCGTGAGAGAAACGAATACCTTTCAAAACCGGACGCGTTGCATGAACAGGACTCTAACATACTCGTTCGCGGCGGGCAAGAGATATGGCAAGACATACCGACGGAAGAGGCAATAGGGCGAGGCGTCGAACGAAATCCGCAATCTCCCTTAGTCGAACGCCGGGTATTTCGCAAGTCGGGCTGCTCGATCCATTTACAGGAAAACCCTAAAATGTTACGACATGGTTTTCAATCAGGATTTGACTGATTTCCGAAACAAAAAACCCCGATAGCGCCCGATCGAAAGGGAGGCTCCGAGTCGGCCGTTCAGGGATTCTTCTTTTCGTTGTCCTTCCGCTCGTCTTCGATGCCGAGTTCTTTGCCTTTTTCGTCTGTGGAAGCATTGTCGACCATGGATTTGAAGGGAGAAAGGCCGGCTATCGTCTTGTGGGTCAACCCGGAAAGATCCAGGCCCAGGTCGAGCCACTTCTTGAATTGTTCGTCCACGGCGCTTTTGTAGGCTATATAGTTCTTGATAGTCTTCTCCAGGTAATTCTCGAAAAATTCTTCGAGAACGTTGTCTCCATGGCGGATGATCAAATGGAGGAGGGGCGACGGGAGAAGCGCGTTTTTCTTGCGGGCTTTTTCCATGATGATCTGGGACAGGATAAAGGGAGTGACGTCTTCGTCGGTTTTGGCGTCGACGACCTTTACCTGATGGCCCTTCTTGATCAGGTCGGCCACTTCCGACAGGGTCACGTAGGCGCTCTGGGCCGTGTCGTAAAGTCGTCTGTTGGCATATTTTTTCAATAGTATCTTTTCCGCCATATTCTTTCCTTGGCTAAACAAAAATCGATTTTTGTCATGATGCAACAAATTTCCCCGGCGACCCGAACGTCGAGAGAATGGTCAAGGACGCCGATATCCTTGTCAAATAGAATCATAACAAAAATTTGAAAGGTGAAACGCGGTGCGATTCCGCCGCGAAACGGTTTTGTGCAATGCAATATTTTTTTCTTGACAATGTCGGCGTTTCCCTTATAATCCAGGGTAAGCCCGATCAGGCAAAGAAGCCCCACAAAACCGACTTTTGGTCGCGGACAAACAAACCTAAAACAGAGGAGGTTATACCATGGAAAACTATGCAAGGCAAATGATTGATTTTCAGAAAACCACGTTTGACAACACCTACAACACCATCGTAAAAATCCAGGATCAGGCCGAAAGAATGACTTTCGACGTCTTGGGTCAAATGCCCTGGATCACGGAGGAAGGCAAAAAGGCGCTTGGGGAATCGGTCAGGATGTTCAAGAACGCAAGAGACGACTACAGGAAGGTCGTGACCGACGGTTTCACGAAAATTGAAGAACTTTTTCAATAATCGCCCCGAAGGACGAACAGCCGACAACGAAAAGACATTGGAAATGAAATGGTAATTGGTCGGGAAGGTTTGCGACCAAGCCGGGACCGATGCACGAATTCGAGGGACGATTATTCGGCGACCCGAAGGCAGCGCCTTTCGGGCCGCCTTGTTTAATTCAACAGCGTGAAGGGTTACAGGAAATGTTTGCCTTTGATTGCAACATAAACGGGAAGGAATTGGATCTAAATTCGGTCAAGAGCCTCAGGACCTTTTCGAACATGATTCAGCTGGTACAGAACTATTACGCCGGTTTTTCCAAGTACGCCAACGAATTTACGATCCCCTATCTTTTGGCGACCATCTATTTCAACGGCGTGGAACAGAAAAAAATGTTCAACAGGCCGCCATTGGAGAGTTTCCAATCGTACATGGATCTTCTCGAGTTCAACATGAACCTGTTCAGTCGAGGCTTCAAAAGCAGTATTAATGCCATTTCCAGCTACAACCAGCTTGAAATGCGAAACGCCGTCGCCGCAGTGATGAACACTTTTTTTCCGCTCATTCGCAACGACAGCGAAAATATAAGCGACTTCATAAGCCGGCAATCCGAGCTGATAACCATATTGTCGGACGATTATCCGCAGGCTATTCTCGACATCGAGTCGGAATACGGTTTCCATTTCGAACGGGGAGAACACGAACTGGTTGCGGAAACGGATCGTTTTCTCCTGTACCAGATCGCCCCTGTAGATAAAAAGGTAAAGACGGACGCGGCCAAGAAACCCATACTGATCGTCCCCCCCTTCGTTCTGGGAGCGAACATCCTGGGTTTTCTGCCCAACGAAGGCAGGAGCTATGCCCATTGTTACGCGAACCTCGGCATCCCTACTTACATCCGCACCATGAAGGACATCCAGACCACCGAGCCCCTTCAAGTCATGACGCCCGAGGACGACTGCCTCGACACCAAATATTTCTGTCAGAAGATCGTCGAACGAAACGCCAAGCCGGTCACGTTGAACGGTTACTGCCAGGGCGGCTACATGGCCGTTTGCGATTATCTCGCCGGAGAACTGGACGATTACGTCGATTCGTTGATCACGTGCGTGTCGCCCATGGACGGGACCCGGAGCGAAGGGTTGGCGAAATTTCTGAGTAGTCTTCCCCAGAGGTTCAACGATCTGGAATATGGTACCAAGAAGCTTCCCAGCGGAAACAAGGTAGCCGACGGAAAACTGATGGGGTGGGTCTACAAGCTCAAGAGCATCGAGCATGAAACCCCGATAGTCGCATATATTAGGGATCTCATGATGTTCGGCCGCCTGGCCAAATCCAGAAGGCCGAAAATCGGCAAAAGCGCCGCAGCCATAAACTACTGGCTCAATTACGAGCGCACGGACCTTCCATTGAGCATCACCAAGATGAGTTTCGATTCCTATAACATTCCGGTCACCGACGATGGCGTCCTACCGGTAAGGATGTTCGACCGGGAGCTGAATTTCAAGAGAATCGAGGAAAAGGGAATCAAGTGGCTGATATGCTACGGAATCAACGACGACCTTGTGGAAAAGGAAACCGCCTTGGCGCCGCTGAAACATATCAAGGCGGAAGTTTCCGCTTTTCCCAAGGGCCATGTCGCGATCGCCACGTCCTGGTCCCTTCCCACTTCCGAATGTTCCCTTCACTCTTGCTTCGGCGACGGTTGCCGAGGGCCGGTGAGATTCCATCTCGATTTGGACGAGGAGATCGACCGAAGCGCGAGGGCGGCGTCGGTCGGGATCGAACCGAAAGAGCAGATTCCTAAATCGGACAAAAGGAAAAACACGAAAAATTCCGCCAAATCGGAGCAGGTCAACGTTTAAACCGAAGGCCTTGATTCGACGGAAAAGGCGGACTGATCGCGGATGTTCGGGCGTCGATTTGATGAAATGCCCGAACCCCGAATCCAGGGAGAATGCATTTGGACGAAAAATACTTGGAATTTTTAGGAAACCTTTTCTTGAGCGCCGCCAAGGGGCGGAAACAGATGGACGAACTCATGCGCATGAGCCGGGAGGGCTTCAAGGGCTTCGTAGAGATGTCGTCCATGTTCCGCAAATTCTACGGCCTCGACAAGATCGAAAAAAGCGCTCCCGAATACGTGCAAAATTGGGAGAAAGCCGTCAACGAATTCCAAAAATCCTTCAAGGAATATTTGAACATGATAGGCGTGGTTTCGAAGAAGGACTATTTGGATCTGGTCGTGAAATACGAGGAACTCAAGAAAAAGGCCGCGGACCAGGAGGAAACGATCCGCCATCTTCAAATTCTCTTGAAGAACAAAGGAACGGACCAAGGGGAACCATCCAAGATTTTTCAGGATATCATGAAGAAACAAAGCGAGCAGTTCGTGGAAATGATGGACGCGGTCGGCGGATATTTCACGAAAGAAGGCGACGAAGCGAACAAAGAGAAAAAATAGACGGGGAGACGCCCGTTTTTCGGGCGTTCGTTTCGAGAAAAATGTAATGCGGACAAACAGAAAGGAGGAGGCAGGCATGTTGGAGATCGGGAATTCCGTGGCGGTAATAACGGGCGGAGGCGGCGGCATCGGCTTGTCCTTGGCCAAATACTGGGTGGAAAACGGCGGCAAGGTGGTGCTAGGGGACGTATTCGAGGAACCCCTTTTGAAAGCGGCGGAGGAAATCAAGTCCATGAACGGAGAGGTCGCCACGGTCGTCATGGACGTCACCAAGGAGGAGGACAACGGAAAGCTCGCCGACACGGCCATCGAAAAATTCGGGGCCATCAATCTGGTGGCCCCCTTCGCCGGCGTTATCAAGGACGGTCTCCTGGTGGCGACGGACAAGGAAACCGGCAAGGTCAAGAAAAAGATGCCTCTCGAGAGCTTCAAGAAAGTCATCGACATCAATCTCACCGGCGTTTTCCTGACTGTAAGGGAATGCGTGGAGCGAATGATCGACAACAATTGCAAGGGCTTGATTTGCCTGGTCTCCTCCACGGGTTCGCTGGGTACCGCCGGCCAGATCAACTATTCGTCCTCCAAGGCCGCCATGTCCGTGATGCCCAAGGTAATAACCGCGGAATTTTTCCGCCGAGGCCTGGCGGACAAAATCCGGTGCGTTGCGGTGGCTCCCGGCTACGTGGGAACGCCCATGGTGAAGGGGATGAATCAGAAGGCCCTCGATGGCATTTTAGACCAAGTGCCCATCGGAAGACTGATCGAGCCCGAGGAAGTGGCCTCCCTGGTAGGAGAACTTTACAGGAACGAAGCTCTCGCCGGAGACGTCTTCTTCATCCACGGAGGGCTGAGGCTAGGCTCCAGAGGATAACTATGCTACGGTTCGCGGCGATCCTCCGAGGTGGCCTCCATAAGCGCCGACTTTGAAAAATTATCCATTGAACATTGACCGTTGATTATTGATTATTCCATGCGGGACGGTTCGATCCGGGAAGCCCCGAATGGTTAATAATCAATGGTTAATTGGCAATGGTTGTGCTTGAGTTGGCGCTTATGGGGTTGCCCCTCGGAGGCCCCGTGCTTTTCAAAACCACATCCGATGGCTCCAAACCTCTTCCTCCAGGGATTTCTTGTCTTCCTGGAGACGGATGTACATGGAGGCGTTCTGGATGGCGAGTCCGCCCTGGTGGGCCATGACGGTCGCCAGCATGATGTCGTTTTCCGTGAATTCCCTCGGTTCGCCGCTGTAGAGCTTCAAGACGCCGATAACGTCTTCACGGGCGTGTATAGGCACGGCCAGGATGGATACGATGCCCTCGTCCATTTTTTCCTTTCGGTAATGAACGTTTTCGTCCGTGGCCACGTCCCTGATCACGCCGGGTTTCTTTTTCAAGGCGTCGAGACTGGCCTGGTCGTAGTAGAAAGGCCCTTTTTCCAGGTAATTTTTACCGAGGCCGTGGCTTGCGACAAGCTCCAATGTGCCGGACCGCTCGTTCACCAGCCTGATCGTAATGCCTTTTACGCCCAGAATTTCGGCGACGTCCGCCGACATTACTTTCAGAATCTGTTTGACGTCCAAAGTGGAATTGACATTGACGGCAAGGTCGTGGAAAAATTCCGTGTTCATGCGCATGCGATTTACCAGACGGGCGTTTTCGATGGCGATTCCGCCCTGGTTCGCCACGGCGCTTATCAGATTCACGAGGTCGCCCGTGAACTCCCGTTTTACGGAACTGAACAGGCGCATGTCGCCGATCACCTGAGATTTGGATTTTATGGGCACGCAAAGTGCGGAGACGATCCCCTCCTTTTTCACCTCCGCTTTGTAAGCAACCCTCGAATCGACGGTCGCGTCGTCGATCACGACCGTTTCGCCCCTCATGATCTGGTTGACAAGCTCGTTTTCGCCCAAAACAAGGGGACCCTTGTTCAGGAACTCGTCGCTAAGACCATAGGCGGCCACAAGGTCCATGGTTTTGGTCCCGGCGTCGAACAGACGCACCGTCACCCCTTTCATCCCGAAACTCTCCGCGATTTGGCGGGAGAGAATGTCGAATATCCTTTTGATGTCGAGACTGGAATTGATGGCGGAGGCCAGGCTGAAAAACAATTTGGAGTTCGCTTCGATGCGTCTCAGCAAGCGGGAGTTTTCGATGGCCATGCCCGCCTGTTCGGCCAGCGCTTGCAGGAAATTGATTTCGTCCTCGTTGAAATCCCGAGGAGTGGCGGTGTAAAGGGACAATACGCCGATCGCCTTTTCGCTCACCCGGATCGGCACCACCAGGATCGATGCGATGCCCTCGGCTTTTTTCGCTTCGCGGTTTTCGACGCGCGGGTCGGACGAGGCGTCGTAAATGGCGATATGCCCGCCGTCCAGAATGCTGCTTACTTCCTTTTTTGCCTGGTTGGGGGCCGCGTGCAGGTAATTTTCGGAAAGCCCTTTTTGGGCGACCGGCACGAACACGTCTTCGCGGCCCTCGGAGAGAAACAGACAGGCGGCCTTGCCGTCCATGGTTTCAATTGCGCTGTCCACGACCACCTTCAGAAGCGCGTCCATGTCGTGGATAGTCCCGAACGCCTTTCCCACTCTGCAAATGGTTTTGAAATAGTCCTTGGATTCCCTCATCATTCGTCTCCTTGTCCCCTATGGATTGATTGCCGCTTTTTTCGTCGTGCCGGGCGATTTTTCGGGATTCTTGGAGGCGGCTTGCTTCCGGGCGGCGGTCGCTCTTTTTACGGGAATCGGCTTTTCGACCATCTCCTCCTCCCCGGTCGCTCCGGATTCGTCCCCCTCTCTTTCCTTCAGCCACCGCGCGATTTTGGGCGCGAACTGTTCCTGGCACTTGGAACTGACGTAAATGCCGATATGTCCCGTATCCAGACAGACATCCTCCGTGTCCCGGCTTCCGACGTGTTTGGTCAACGACTCGCAAGCCTCTGGCGGTACCAGATGGTCGTACTTGCCGTAAAAATTCAGGACCGGCATGGTGATCTTCTTCAGATCGACGCGTTTTCCATCCAATTCGAGCTTGCTTTGAATCAGGAGGTTATTCTTGTAGCAATCCTCTATGAATTGGCGGAAGGTGGCGGCGGGCACGTCCGGACTGTCGAAAATCCATTTTTCCATTCGCACGAAGTTTTCGACGAAATTCTTCTTGTCCATGTTTTCGAAAAAGCCCACGTACTTGTCGATGATCAAACGAGCGGGGTTCAACAGGAGAAAGCCCAGGTTCATGATGTCTCCCGGCATGTTGCCGTACGTGGGTCCCATTTTTTCGGCCCGGGTGTTTTTCATCCAGATGTGCAAAAGCCCCTTGTCCGTGTCGAAGTTGGTGGGGGTCACGGTGGTGACGAGGTTCTTGATCTTTTCCGGGTGAAGCGCGGCGTACATGACGCAAAAGGCACCCCCCATGCAGATGCCCATGAGGTTTATCTTGGGCAAATCGTGTTTTCGTCTCAGAAAATCGACGATGTTGTCCATATATCCATTGACATGGTCGTCGATGGTGCAAAACTGGTCCTTTCGCTTGGGATATCCCCAATCGACCATGTAAACCTCGATACCGTCGTCCAAAAGGTTTCGAACTGTGCTTCTTCCAGGCTGCAAGTCGAGCATGGTTTCCCGGTTGATCAACGCGTAGACGATCAAAAGAGGGTATTTGTGCCGGATTTTTTCCGGCCGGTAATACTTGAGTTTTACCCGGTCTTCCTCGTAGACGATTTCGTACGGCGTTTGGGACAACTCCGTGTCCAACGGTCCAAGCAGCACCTCCGACGCCCTTTGCGCCTTTTCCTGGACCTCCTCGGTGCTTTCCGCCAATTTTTTGACGATCAAATCGACGGGGATTTTGGCCTGGCTCATAAGCTCTCCTCCTTTACTCGAGACTATGGTTGCAAGTCTTGACTTTGGGTTTGTTCCTCGAGCTTTTTGGCAAGCTCCCGCACCTTTTTTTTGAGCTGGTAGAATTCCTTGTACAATTCGTCCATGTCCCGGTTGGTGGGAATGGGCAAGTTCTGCAGAATGTCGTACATCATTTCGTCGCGAGCGTTTCGATAGTCCACCAAGGCCGAGATGGTTTTGTCCATGACTCTGGTATAGTCGGGCGATTGCAGCAGTTTCATGTAATGGCCCTCGAGGATTTTGACCCACATGGCATAATAATCCTTGTAGTCGCCTTTCACCTCCCCTTTTTTTACCATTTCCTCGATTTTCTCCTGCATGACCGCGGTGGATTTTTCCAGGGGGACGTAGAACAAATATACGAATTCGCCCAGGGTGGACTGGAAAACGTTGTATTTGTCGATGGCCCTGTTGACGCGTTCCTGGTAGAAACGAGTCAAGCCGATCTGGGGGACGTTGAAGAAACGCTGGAACTCCTTTTCGTATATTTCCCTGAAAGCCTCGAATGTTTCGTGGTCCAAGTCCTCGAAATTGTACGCCTTTTCGTGCTTTCCGATATTCACGGCGCGTTCGGTCCATTTTTTCTGGGCTTCCAGAAACGCCTCCCAGACCTGCCGGGACAATCTCATGACAAACTCGGGGGCAGTATCGGCAGCTTTGAACATCGCGTTTATATTTTCCGGCTCGCCCAAAATTTTGGCCAGAGTCTGGGCAATCTTGGCGCCCCGCTCGAAGGATTTCTGCGCCTGATACGCGGGACCTTTTTGCTGTTTCGGAAAAAAATCGAACATGTTGGATTCGAACGAACCCGCCAGGGGCATGTTTTCCCAGAAAGCCATGGCGGATTTCATCCAAGCGCCCATCATGGCCGCCATGTCGGTATATTCGCCTTTTTTGTTCCGGTCCTCTTTTTGGTCCATAAATCTATTTGTCTCCCTTGCTGCCCATGGTTGAACGGCCATTGCCGCCTTCTTGCGAAAACGCGCGAGATTCGCCCCCGCCTCGTTCGACGACAACGCCCGCAGGAAATACCGGTCGCTTCATTGACGAAATGCCATAAATCGATTCGAACTGTGAATTCAAGAAATATAGGACGTTTATATTAGATTTTTGCCTCGATATCAAGAGCGGGATCGTATCGGGAGTTTTAAAAACTCGACGCTCACCAGGATTTGTGCAATGCATCAATTTCTCTTGACAATCGCTTTCGAGACAAATAATATCACTGCATTGCGATACACCCAAACAGGCCGCCGGGCGCTGCGGCGACATATTTCAACCAACCTTTCTTTACGATCGGAGGTAAAAGCATGGAGCCAAAAAAAATGGCGAAACAAATGATTTCGTTTCAAAGAAGCCTTTTCGAAAATTCCTACCACGCCATGAACATGGTGGTCGAGCAGACCGAAAACATGGCGAAAAGCCTGATGGATCAAATGCCCATAGTCCCCCAGGAAAACAAGAAGGCTCTTGAGGACGCGCTGAACTTTTACAAGAAAGCCAGGGACGACTTTAAAAAGGCCGTCGACGACGGTTTCGCCAAGATGGAGGAACTTTTCGCGGCAAAAGAGGATTAGCCGAATCGGAAAGACATACCCCCAAAGCCATAAGCGCTTCCTCGTTTGTTCCTCAAGAATATCTCTCCTCCTATTTTGACAGGCCTCCGAGATTTTCCGAAAACTCGGAGGCCTGTTCGGCCCTCTTCTCTCTCTCTTAATTTCAGCACACTGCGATTGGCGTTTGCTTGCCGGTACCCGCAAGCATGGCAACGAGGGGCTGCGACCGGCTCGAGACAGAATCCATCCAGACATCGAAACCGCTCGGGTCCTTCTCTGACGACCACCGTCCCCCCCATCCCCCCACCTCGACTCCGCGTCCCCTCACCGCGGCGCGCTGACCAGCGCCTCGCCGATCAAGACTTTGATCCCCTCCTGATTCACGCATTCCGTCTTGAGCCTTGCCCGGTTTTTTTCCCGAATCAGCTCTATAATTTCCACTCTGGCCGTGATCGTGTCGCCGATTCGCACGGGGGCCAAAAAGCTGAGATCCTGCTTCAGATATATGGTTCCGGGACCGGGGAGACGGTTGGCCAGTACTGCGGAAATAAAGCCCGCGGACAGCATCCCGTGCGCGATTCGCGTCTTGAAGAACGTGCCTTTGGCGTACGCCTCGTTTACATGCGCAGGATTGAAGTCTCCAGTAATGCCGGCGAATTGGTAGACATCCGATTCCGAAACCGTTTTGCCGAATTCGGCGAAATCCCCGACTTTCATTTCATTGATCGTCTTTCCGATCATAAAATCCTCCTTTTATTCGGTTTGGGAAAAACATTGAACGTTTTCAGACCACTACCGTACAATTAATCATTTTTAGTTTTAATTTGACACAATTTTTTGTATTGGCTATAAAAATTCAACTTGCTCTTATTATTCTTGCAGCCGGACTATTAAGCCATGAAAACCGCCAAAAAAAATCTTGCCCTCCATTTCGGATTGGCCATTACTCTGCTCTTTCTCGTTATTACGTTTCTTCGCTTCGATCTTCTCGACATGATCGATTACAAGATTTACGACCTGATGATGCGGTTGCGGGGAAACTCTGAACAAACCTCGGACATCGTCATGGTGGAAATCGACGACGAATCGATCGAAAAGATTGGCCGTTGGCCCTGGTCCCGGAATTTGATCGCGGAAGGAATTCGCAAAATCCATCAGGGAGAGCCCAAGGTTATAGGACTGAACATAATCCTGAGCGAAAGGGAAAAAATCGCCGGGCTGGAAGAAATCAAGCGGTTGGAAAATCTTTTCCGGCAGACCGTGCTTCCACAGGTCGATTCGAGCGGCGCTCTTTTTTTGGAGGCGATCAACGAAGCGTCCGCAAGGCTGGACCACGACACGACCCTCGCGAAGGCCATTCTGGAGGCAAAGGACACCGTCCTGCCGGCATTCTTGAAGGGGTACAGAACTGCGGGGGAAGACGAATCGGTACCGCCGCCGCTCTTGGCGAAGCAAGCGATCCAGAACGTGCGCAAGCCGGCCGACCTGATTTTTCCAAGGGCGACTGAAATCGTACTCCCCATCGACCCTTTCATCGAAGCGGCCAAGGGAATCGGCCACATCAATCTCGTATACGACATCGACGGGACGGCCAGAAGAGAAAGACTCGTATACGAATACGCCGGTCTGTTCATTCCTTCCTACAGTTTGAAGCTTTCCGCTCTTTTTCTGAACATCGCTCCGGAGAAAATCCTGGTCGATCTTGGTTCGGCGGTCCACTTGGACACCATTTCCATACCGACTACCATGTCCGGCGACTTGCTCGTCAGTTTCAAGGGCCCCCGCGGATCTTTCAAGCGGTACTCTTTTTTCGACGTCGTGAACGACAAGATTCCGATGTCGGTCTTCAAGAACAAGCTTGTCCTGGTGAGCCCTTCCGCTGCGGGAATCATCAACCCGTTGAGCACCCCGACCGACCCGGTCATGCCGCTCGGGGAATTTTCCGCCCATACGACATGGTCTATCCTGAACGGGCGGTTTATAAAGCAACCCCAATGGTCCGGCATGCTGGAGTTTGCTCTGATCCTGGTCGTAGGCGCGACAATTTCGTTCTTGACCCCCCGGTTGAAAGCAGGACCCGCCTGCGGGGCGTTTATCCTCATTGCGATCCTGCTGCTGGGAAGCACCGCGTTTTTTTTCGTGTCCCAAGGGCTTTGGATACAGACCACATATCCTCTTCTTCAGCTCATTCTTGGCTACATCGGGGTGGTGAGCGTCAAATATTTCTTTACCGAAGCGGACAAGACGAAGGTGGAGGGAGAATCGGCGGAGACGAACCGCATGCTGGGATTGTCCTTTCAGAGCCAGGGCATGCTCGACATGGCTTTCGACAAGTTTCGAAAAGTTCCTGCGGACAAGGAAATGAAGGGCATTTTGTACAGCCTTGCCCAGGACTACGAGAGGAAACGGCAATTCAACAAAGCCGTCGCGGTCTACGAGCACATCGAGGCGAACGACAAAAAGTTCAAGGATGTGAGCGAGCGAAAGAAGAAGCTGATCCAGGTTAGCGAAACCATCGTTTTCGGAAACGGTATATTCGGCTCCACGACCGACCCGTTGCTGGCTACCGGCTCGGGCACCCTTCCTACCTTGGGCCGATACGAAATCAGCCGCCAGCTTGGCAAAGGCGCCATGGGAATCGTCTACCTGGGCCGGGACCCTCGCATCAACAGGACCACCGCCATAAAGACTTTCAAGATCGGCGACGATTTGGAAAAGGAAGAAGCCGATAAACTCAAGACCGAATTTTTCCGGGAGGCCGAAAGCGCGGGCACGCTTTCCCACCCGAACATCGTCACGATCTTCGACGCGGGGGAGGAGCACGACCTCGCCTATATCGCCATGGAATTCCTGGATGGTACCGAGTTGAGGCCGTTCACTCGAAAGAACAACCTTCTGCCGATCAGGAAAGTCGTGGAATATGCGGCGGACATCGCAGACGCCCTGGCATACGCGCACCAGAAAGGAATCGTCCACCGGGACATCAAGCCCTCCAATGTCATGCTGTTAAACACCGGCGCGATCAAGATCACGGATTTCGGCATCGCCAGGATAACAGCCTCGTCGCAGACCCAGACGGGAGTCATCAAAGGCACTCCTTATTACATGTCCCCGGAGCAAATCTCGGGCGTGAAAGTCGACGGCAGGTCCGACATATTCTCGTTGGGCACGATGCTGTTCCAGTTATTGACCGGCGAGATTCCATTTTACGCGGAGAGTCCTGCCGCACTGGTCAACCAGATCATGAATGTCCGACACCCCGATCCCAGAAAATTCAACCCGAAAACCCCCGCCCCCCTTGTAGCCATTTTGGACAAGGCGCTTGAAAAGAACAGGGAAAACCGTTATCAAAAAGCGTCCCACATGGCCCGCCATCTAAGGGAACTGGGGGCGCGCATGGACAACCCGGCCCTTGAAAAAAAGGCCCGGACGGAAAAAACATCGAATTGACGACAGCAAGAGAACTGGTTGATGATAATCGTAGAATCTGCGGGGCTGACCGATGTCGGTCTCAAGAGAAAGTCCAACGAGGATGCGTTTCACATGGACGACGACCTGAAGCTTTACGTGGTGGCCGACGGGATGGGAGGGCACAAGGCGGGAGAGGTCGCGAGCAGAATCCTTGTGAATACGGTGCGGGACTATATGGTCCGTTTCAAGTCCGGGAACAGCGAGGAGGAACTGATCGATCCCGACGAAAAGCTCTCGACGGAGGCCAATCGCCTCCTTTCGGCCGTCTATCTGGCCAATCGCGCCATCTATAAGGTGGCAAAGGGGAAGAGCGAATACAACGGAATGGGATCGACCGTGTCGGCGGTATATTTGACGGATAAAACGCTTATAGCCGCAAACGTCGGCGACAGTCCTGTCTATCTGGTCAGAAACGGGGCGATAGAGCTGCTTTCGACGCCACACACGCTTTTGGAGGAACAAAAGAGCATGTTTCCGGACGCTCCCCTGCCCAAAGACGGAAATTTCCGGCATATCCTCACAAAGGCGATGGGGCTGAAAAGCGAGGTGGAAGCCGATCTTCGGGAAATCCAAGCGTTTGCGGGCGACAGGGTTGTCATTTGCTCCGACGGGTTGAGCGACAAAGTAGACCCGGAAGAGATCCTCGTTTTCGTGGAAAACTCGCCCCCCGAGAAAGCGTGCGAAAAATTCGCGACCCTTGCGAAAAAACGAGGCGGCGACGACAATATAACCGTAATCGTGCTGTTGTTGAAAAAAATCCAAGAGCGCAAGAAAGGCATCGGAGGAATTATTTCGAACCTGTTCGGACGCAGTTGACCAAATTCGACCTTCTAACGAGCAACCATAATAATGGAGTGGAGTTCACAATGCCGACACTGACACTGAGGTTCAAGGACAAGAACTTGAGGCGTTTCAGATTCAAACAGGGAACAACCGTTACTATCGGCCGGGCCGAGGACAACCATGTCACGGTGGAAAACCTGGCCGTCTCGAGTCATCACGCGAAAATAGATTCCGTGGGAGAAGGGTATCTTCTGACCGATCTGAAGAGCAAGAACGGCACGTTCGTCAACGACGAGCTGGTTTCTTCGCATTGGTTGAAACACGGAGACGTCATAACCATAGCCAAGCATTCCCTCGTGTTCGAATATACGGAGGACGAGCAACGCCCCAAGACCGACGACCAGGCCATGGGACAGACCATAGTCATGGACACCGACAGCTATCGGGGAATGATGGCCAATGGGGCAAGCACCGGCGCTGTCAACCAGAAGCTCAAAAAGGAACCGGTCGGAGTGCTGACCTACCTCTCAGGAGGCGAGGGGGAAATCGAGCTTGACAAAAAGCTGGTGAAAATAGGAAAAAGCTCGTCGTCCGACATCGTCGTCGGAGGCTTGATGGTAGGAAAAATTTCGTTCACTATCAGCAGGAGACCCAACGGGTATCATCTAAGTTACGTGGCCGGCATAGCGAAACCCAAGGTTAACGGCGAGCCCGTCAAGGAATCCGTCCGTTTAAAGGAATTCGACACCATCAACATAGGCTCGGTGGCTTTTCAGTTCGTACACAAAAAATCTTGATAACCGGAAGGGGCTCGATGCGAAAAGCGCGCATTCGCAACTTGGCGCTTGCGCGCTTCCTTTTTCAATCCGCTCCGCGCACGGCACGGACGAAATAATATCCGCCGAAATCGTGCCAGCCCACGAATCCCAACTCCACATTCACGTACCAAGCCGCATTGAACGATCGACGATCCGAACTCCAAAGCCATTTTTGCCTCCGGTCGAAAACCGGTTCCATGCAAAAATCCTCGCCGTGCGGGGTCCTGGACAACAGGGAGGACAACTCGTCTATCGTCGGAAGCCTCCAGTCCGTATAACCTCCGAATCCGTTTTTGTTCAGGTCGGCCACGAACTTCCGCGCATGCTCCCAAGCGAGGGGATATTTGGAACCGGACCTCTGCCACCAAAGACCGGAAGCCTTGTCCCAAATTACGGCCTCCGTCGGCTTCTCGAACTCGTTCGGGAAATACTCCGAAGGTCTCCAAAGTTCGTCCAGGTCGAACACATCGGCCGCACGCGACGGGCAAACCTTTACAGCCGTCTTGCGCAAGGCGCGGCTCTGCGATACCGTCGAATCGCCTCTTGAATCCTCGGCGTTTTTCAACTCGACAATTCGGCAAGCATCTTCCTTCCGTTTTTCCCATTGAACAGCAAGCTCCTCCAGTCTTTCCAGCATCTCCGGCGCGTCGGGAAAACGTTTTCGCCGATCCTTCTCCAAGGCTCTAAGGATGAACTCGTCCCAATCGGCGTCCAAGTCGGGGTTGAACATACTGGGAGCTTTCGGTCGCCGACGGGTTTCTTCGGGAAGTTCGCCGGTCATCATGCGGTAAAGCATCACTCCAAGTGGATAGATATCGGCGGAAAAATCCACGTCGTCGGGGTTTTCTTCCTGCTCGGGAGCCGCGTAGAACGGAGAACCTACGTTCAGGTTGGTCGGTCTGTCGAAGGTTTCCCCCCTCGTCTTCGACAGACCGAAGTCGCAGATTTTCACGGAATCGTGCTCGGTCACCAGGATATTGAAAGGCTTGATGTCCCGATGAACCATGCCGGCGTGGTGAAGCCTCGCCAATCCGTCCAGGATTTGTCTGGTATAGTGGATTGCCTTGTCCAGGCTGATCGCTCTGGACGGCTGGTCCGTCCTGTAGCTTTCGCCGATCATGACGCCCAGGTTGTTGCAGTAGTAGTCCATTACGTAAAACGGTTTTCCGTCGGACCGGTCGAAATCCCAGACATCCACGATGTTGGGGTGCCTCAATCCCGCCATGGTCGCGGCTTCCCTCTCGAACATGGCTTCGAGTTCGGAGATGTTCACGAGACGGGCAAGAAGCGGGTCTGGAGACAGAAGCTTGAGCGCCGCTATTTTTCCGATTACAGGGCTTTTTACCTTGTAGACCCGGCTCATGCCTCCCCGGCCCAGCATCCCGCATACTTCGTACCTGCCGATCTTCATTCCTCGCCTTTCCCCTGTTTCCTTGTTTTTACCAAAGCCTGGCAGCGTGCGACTTCGGAAGCCCCGCCGCCAGTATCTTATCGACGACCGCCGCGATGTCGTATGGCACGAAACGGACCTCCAGTTCGTCGGTTTCCGTGTCCCACACCACGTATTTCGCATTGTTGTTTCCATCCCGAGGCTGGCCGACGCTTCCAATGTTGACAATATACCGGTACCCCGTCTTCAGCCGAATAACGCCCTCTTTCATAATACTATATTCCGTCTTTTTCCCGTCGAATTCGACTATGCGAAGTTCGTGGGTATGGCCCACGAAACAGATTCGCTCGGACATTTCGGTCATTGTTCGGAGCATGTTTTCACGGGAAATCTGGAAAAGATAGGTAATGGGAGAATCCGGGGGAAAACCGTGGACGAACCGGCAACCGCGATGGACTATTGCCTTTTCCAAGCAGTTCAAAAAGTGAAAGGAATCGGCGGAAAGCATCCCGGTCGTAATTCGCAGGGATTCGGCGGCCACCGGGTTGAACCAGTCCAAGGTGGATTCGTCGATGCAGGCCATGTCATGATTGCCCAGGACCGACGGAATTTTCTCCCGGCGGAAAACTTGGAGGACCTGCTCTGGTTCGGGACCGTATCCGACGTTGTCACCCAGGCAAAACATTTCGTCCACGCGGCTTGCGTTCATGTCCGCCATGACTTCGACAAAGGCGTCCAAATTGCCGTGGACATCGGAAAACACGGCTATTCTCATTTACAACCCGACGATCATGGAGTTGGTCTCCCGATCGATTCTGTCATCTGCATATTACGCCCTAATTAAGGGAACGGCACACGTGCGATCGTCTTGTGTTTTTTTGCTTTTCGCAAAAAAGCGAAAAGCCCCGAATCGTTTTTTTCGGGGCCTTTCAAGTTCTTGCGGAATCTTGCTTTATTTATGCTTTCTCGGATTTGAGGGTTTCAAGTTCCTTTTTCAAATCCTCGATTTCTTTTTTGTATTTATCGACGTCGTCCTCGGCTTTATTCGGATTTTCGACGGGCTCGTCTTTCTTCCAAGTGTCTTTCAGTTCGTCAAACCCCAAATAAAGGGCCAACCCGCCGCCCAGCAGAAGCATGATCGGAATAGCGCCAGCCAACAGCTGCAAAAAAGGTTTCCACCAAATGGAAAGGCCAATGAGACCCAATACAGCTCCTACCGCCCCACCTATTAAAGTCTTCATAAAACTTCGTCCTCCTTTAACTGAAATTTATTGGTTTGATCCACACAATCCCAAAAAAATCCATGGTCCGGGACTCATGTCCATCGAGATGCCGGATTGAACACTTTTTGTTCTATGTATCGATACGCTGCGTCCCCCCGCGTACGTCTCCGCGCCGGACGCCATATCGAGTTTCCAACGCCATAGCCGGATACGGGTTCATTCAAATTTGTTGAGGCAATAGCACAACAAATGAAGTTACGCAAGCTTAAATTTTCTTTCCTCCGTTTCCAAAAACGCCGCGCCTCCCGCGAACTTCGACAATGTCGAATCCCCGATCTCCCCCTTGACGAACCCGCGAAAACACCGAAGATAAAAAACCGTTACCTTTTGAAAAGAAAAGCGGTATAACATCGGCGAAACGAAACAAGCTCATACGTTTATTTCCCTATTCCCATACGAGGATTGTCAATTATGGCCAACGCGGAGAACAAGACCAACGAAACACCGGAAAATCAAACCGGCGGATGGTTCGACAAGTTTTTGAAAGGCACCCACAACCACTTTTTGTGTTCCCTTCCGGAGAGTACCGGCTTTCTGAACTCCATGCTTTTAAAACTTTTTTACAAGGGCATCCGCACGGAAAAAAATCAACTCGCTCCCATCAAGGGCCTTCCCGACGACGCCGTCATCGTATATGCGGCGCAATACAAAAGCTATTTCGACCTTCTGTTCTTTTACACGCGGTACAGGCAGGAAAGACTGCCCTGTCCCCGCATCGCCTTGGATTATCGAATCGTATCCATCCAACCCGTCGCGAAGATCGCAAGGGTGATCGCGGCGCATATCCATCATTTGTTCAAACACCGAAAAATTCTGACGCCCTACGAAAGCGACTTCGTCAGGGACGAACTGATGGACGGCAAGGCCGGTTTTCTCTCGCTGGTGGAATACAAGGGCTTTTACCGGCGGTTCGTCAAAGCCAAGACCGACCCGATCCGGTATCTTGTCGAGATGCAGAAGACCATCGACCGGCCGATCTACATCGTGCCCCAGCTGATATTCTTTACGCACAAGCCGCCCCGCGCGGTGCCGACCCTGATCGACATTCTGTTCGGCCCCGAGCACAAGCCGGGAAGGTTCCGGCAAGTCGCGGCGCTCTTTAAAAGACCCGATCTCATCTTCACGGAAACGTCGGAACCGTTGAATCTCAAGCAATATCTGGATCTGCCGGAAAACCGGGAGCTTTCCATCAAGCAACTGGCGGTGAACGTCCGACGCCGGCTGCTGGACCGCGTGAACCGCCACAGACAAAGCATCACCGGCCCCATGATCAAAACGCTCCCCGAACTCAAGGAAAGCATCCTGACCAGCAAGTCCCTACGCTCCTTCATGGA
Source organism: uncultured Desulfobacteraceae bacterium (assembly GCA_964575975.1). GTDB lineage: Bacteria > Desulfobacterota > Desulfobacteria > Desulfobacterales > SKZT01. The sequence continues at coordinate 17,678 of CAZNTU010000004.1, read as the reverse complement.
ACAGCACGCCGAAAAAAGGGACATTGCTCTGGTCAAGGTGTACAAGGAGGCGGAGGAATACATCGACGAAATCGCGTCGGACATGAGCATGGGAATCATCAAATTCGGCGCGGCCCTTATCAGGTGGTTCTTCAATCTCATGTTCGACGGCATCACGGTCAACCAGGACGTTCTCAACCGGGTAAAGACCAAGTCCCAGGAAGCGCCGCTCGTTCTCATCCCGTGCCATAAGAGCCATATCGATTACCTGATGCTGTCCTACATGCTTTGGACCAACAACATGCCCTGCCCCCAGATCGCGGCGGGAAAAAACCTCTCGTTCTGGCCTCTCGGCCCCTTCTTCAGGGGAGGAGGCGCATTCTTCATCCGGCGGACCTTCAGGGGCGCGGTCCTGTACTCCCGCGTGTTCAAGGAATACCTTCACAAGCTTCTCCAGGAGGGGTTCAACATCGAATTTTTCATCGAGGGCGGAAGAAGCCGAACCGGAAAGCTCCTGATGCCCAAGCTGGGGCTTTTGTCAATGCTGATCGAAGCCTACAGGAACGGCGCGTGCGAAGACCTCATTTTCGTCCCCATCTATATCGGGTACGACCGCATTCTGGAGGAAAGCGCCTACTTGCGTGAAATCGAGGGCGGGAAAAAAGAGGACGAAAACATCTGGCAACTGATAAAGACCCCCCGGTTTCTCAAAAAGCGCTACGGCAAGATCTACATGAAATTCCAGGAGCCTTTCTCGATGAAGGAAATCCTCCGGGAAAAAGGGGTGTCGTTCGATACAATGTGCTCCAAGGACCAAAACGCGCTGGTTCGGGAACTGGGCTACCGGGTGACGAACGGCATCGACAAGGCCACCGTGGTGACTCCCCACGCTTTGGTCGCCAGCGCCCTTTTGAACATGCCCAAACAATATTTTTCCCACGACGATCTCCTGGAGCTTGTGGAAGTCTACATGACCTACCTCATGAGCCAAAACGCGACCCTTGCCGACACCCTGCTTTACGAAAGCGTCTACGCCGTAGAACAGGCTCTGGAGACGTACGTGAACCGAAAGTTCGTGGAAAAGACCGCCAAGGTGTCGGCCTCCGGCGACCCCGAAAGCCCGTCCGCGGAATCCGCGACGGAAGAAATCATGTATCGCGTGGTCGAAAACAATCGGCCCAGTCTCGAATATTACAAGAACAACAGCATCACCTTCTTCATTCCGGCCGCCTACACGGCCATGGCGATCCTCGAGAAGGACGCGTTCCAGTTCTCCACCGGCGACCTGCACACCACCTACAATTTCATCCAGGATTTATTCCAGCACGAATTCGTCCAGGACGTCGACAAAACGCCGGAGTATTTCGTTAGAAAAACCATCAAGGTTTTCATAGACGAGGCCGTGATCATGCCTCATAGGACTCTTCCGGACACTTACAACCTCACCTCCGCCGGATTCCGGAAGCTGAAGCTTTTCGCAAGCTTTCTCAAGACGTTCTTCGAATCCTACTTGATCGTACTGAACTTTTGCATGCGCCATCCTCCCAAGGAACTGACCCCGAAGGACCGGTTGAAAAAAGTCCAGTCCAAGGGCAACCGCATGTACAAGCGAAAACTCGTGGAACGTCCCGAGGCCATGTCGAAGATCAACTACATGAACGCCATGGACCTTTTCGCCTCGAAAGGCATCAAGAACGCCGAGGATATGGAAAAAATCCAATATTTCGCAAACGTTATCCAGCGCTACCTCGACTTGCTGGCATGATCGGGACCGGACGCATATGACGAAAGCTCTGATATTGGCCGCCGGGCTGGGAACGAGGCTTCTTCCATACACGGAGAAAACGCCCAAGCCCTTGTTTTCCCTCAGCGGAAAGCCTTTGCTGGAACATACGATCGAAAGCCTGGTTCGAGGGGGATGCGACTGCATCGCGGTCAACACCCATCACTTGGCGGACGAGATAGAAACTTTCCTGTCCGCCAAAATATTCCCGGTACCCGTATTTGTCAGCCGGGAGCCGATCATTCTGGGCGCGGGCGGCGCCATGAAGAAACTGGAGAACTTCTGGGGTCCGGAACCGTTTATGGTGGTCAACGGGGACATCGTCTCCGACGTCGATTATAATAGGGTTTACCGGTTTCATTTGGAACACGGTTGCTCCGCCACTTTGGTGCTGACCGACTGCGACGAGTTCGACTCGGTGGTTGTCGACGAAAACGGTTTCGTCCGGAAATTCCTTTCCCCGGAGGAACGGCGCTCGTGGAACAACAAAGCCTTTACCTTCACCGGAGTTCAGGTTCTCGACAGAAGAATCCTCGACTATATTCCGGCCGGGACTTTCTACAACAGCATAGACGCCTACGCGAATTTCTTGGAGGACGGAGGAAAAATCAAGGCCTGCGTTCCAAAGGGAATGTACTGGAAAGACATCGGGAGTCCGGAGAGGTACAGGGAGGCGGTTTTGGGAAAAATGGCCCCGGAGGCGTTTTCCGAAGATTCGGCGCATTTCGTCGGAAAGGCTCCTTTGCGGATGGTTCGGTTGAAGGGCGACGGGTCCGACCGCTCGTGGCACAGGGTTTACCGCGGCGAAAGAAGTCTGGTGGTCGCCGACCACGGCATCCATGTCGGGGAGCAAACGGGCGAGGCCGAAGCCTTCGTGAAGATCGGACGCCATCTTTTCCGAAAAGGCGTTCCCGTGCCTGAAATTCATAGCAGCGACATTTTTTCGGGCATCGTGTTCATGCGCGACCTCGGAGACGCGAGCCTCATGGAGACTGTTTTGGCAGAGGCGAATCCTGCGACGGTGGAGGCGCTATATAAAAAGGTGGTGGAAAAACTTTGCGTCATGTGGTCGCGAGGCGCGGAGGGCTTCGACCTTTCGTGGACTTGGCAGACTCCCCGCTACGACCGGGCGCTGATCCTGGAAAAGGAATGCCGCTATTTCACGGATGCCTTCCTGAAGAATTGGCTGAACATGCCGGTCTCGTTCGAACGCTTGGCGCCCGACTTTTTCCGCTTGGCGGACCGGGCGATGGAAAATTCGTACGAGGGTTTCATGCATCGGGATTTCCAGTCCCGAAACATCATGGTAAAGGACGGCGAGGTTTATTTCATCGATTTCCAGGGTGGGCGCATAGGGCCGATTCAATACGACCTCGCCTCTCTCCTGATCGATCCGTACGCTGGATTGGACGATGCGTTGCGGGAACGTCTCGTGGATTACTGCCTGGATTGTCTGAAAAAGATAGCGGATGTGTCGCCCGAGCGTTTTATGGAGGGATACCGGTATTGCGCCGTTGCAAGGAATCTTCAAATCCTGGGGGCTTTTTCGTTTCTCAGCCGGGTGAAAAAAAAGGAGTGGTTCGCGCAATTCATTCCGAGAGCGGTGGAGACGTTGAAGAGGAATTCGGAGGCGTTTTTTCCTGGGGGGGAATTTGGGAGGTTGAAGGCGGTTGTGGATCGGTTGGCTGTTGGGGGATAATGTTATAGGTCGAAAAAAAACAATATATGTTTCGGAGGTGAAATACAATGAATCGCATAAAACTGATGGTGAACGGGTTGCCCGGCAACATGGCCGCGATTTTCGCGAAGAACGTATTGAACGACGAGAGGTTCGAGTTGATCAACCAGTCGTTGACCGGTCCCGAGATATTGGAGGACCGGTGCGACATTTTCTCCGTGCCCGTGCGTCTGATAAGGCCGGACCACCGGGAGGCGGACGTCAAGCAAATTATCGACTCCCAGGGGCCTTTCATTTGCGTGGACTACACCCACCCGACCGCCGTGAACGACAACGCCGAATTCTATTGCAGGATGGGGCTTCCTTTCGTCATGGGAACCACGGGAGGCGACCGGGGAAAACTGGTGGAAACCGTGAAACAGTCCAAGATCGCCGCCGTGATCGCCCCCAACATGGGCAAGCAGATCGTGGGGTTCCAGGCCATGATGGAATACGCGGCCCAGACTTTCCCCGGTTTGTTCTCGGACTACACCTTGGAAGTCGTCGAGAGCCACCAGAAGGGCAAGGCCGACACCAGCGGAACCGCCAAGGCAGTCGTGGGCTGTTTCAACAAGCTGGGCCTCGATTTCAAAACGGAGGAGATCGTCATGATCCGAGATCCCGAAATCCAGGAAAAGGACCTCGGCGTACCGAAAGAATACCTGACCGGGCACGGCTGGCATACTTACCAACTCACCTCCGCGGACAAAACGGTCCGGTTCGCCTTCACCCACAACGTGAACGGGAGGGAAATCTACGCCCGGGGCACGCTGGACGCCGTGGCTTATTTGAACCGGAAGGTCGAGCAAGGAGCCGCAGGCCGCGTGTTCTCTATGATCGACGTCTTAAAAGGAGCATAGGAGCGAATTTCGAAAATTGCCCGGTTCGCCTCCGGTTTCCCGCAAAACAGCCCCCCATTCATTCCTCGAATAGCAAATAAAGGCGAATTTTCGATGGACGGTAGCGCCGCCTTCCACGGCGGCGCTGCGCCCCCATTCGATGAAACGACTTTCGAGGTTGGCGACCGGAGACTCGCGGACTGCATGGAAACCGTGAACGAATGAACCCCTGCCTGCGGCTATGTTTTCCCGACAGGGCGGATCTCCCAAGCTAAAATAGCGCAGGGATTTGCTTGGCCATATAATAGACGAGCGGAAGGAAAATGGCCGGCAGCATGTTTCCGATCTCGACCCTTTTGATTTCCAGCAGATTGATGCCTATGGCCATGATCAGCAGTCCTCCGACCGAGGACATTTGCGATACCACCTCTGGGACGAGAAACCGCTCCAAGTAGACGGCCGTCAGCGTGATAGCCCCTTGGTAGACGAAGACGGAAACGGCGGAAAACAAAACGCCCGCTCCCATGGTCGAGGCGAACAGGACGGAAGCCACGCCGTCCAACACGGACTTGGCGAACAGGGTCTGATGGTTTCCCGACAGCCCGCTTTCCAGGGAACCGACGATAGCCATGGCTCCCACGCAGAACAACAGCGTGGCGGTGACGAAACCGACGGAGATCCCCTCGCCTTTCTTCGAAACGAGCCCTCCAATCCGTTTTCCGATTCCGTCGAGCCGGTCCTCGATTCTCAAAAATTCCCCGACAACCGATCCGGCCGCCAGACAGACAATGACGACCAGCAGGTCGTCGGAGCCAAGGGCGCCTTTCAGCCCGATCAGTACCACGGCGAGACCGATCGCGTGCATGACGGTTTTGGCGTACTTTTCAGGAATGCCGCCTCTGAACACGAGTCCGACAAGACTTCCCGCGACAATGGCCAGTGCGTTTACGATCGTTCCGAGCATAGGTTGCCTTTATCTTGAATTCAGAAAAAAAATGGAGAATAATCGATTTCCGACGACAAGGCAACGATTCTGTCAAACCTTGCGAAAAGGATAGGAAATGAACAAGCCTCGAAAGAAATACGGTTGCGTTTCCAAGGACGCCTTCGCGTTGAACGCGTTCGGCAAATACAAGGGGAGATTCGTCCGCATGCCATTGCGCCAGCAGCTTTTCCGTTTCGTCCAAAAGCCCCGCTCCTTTGCAGATGGCGACGCTATACTTTCGATCAGTCGGCAAAGTTACATCTCCAGGATCTTCAATACCGCGCGATCGACATCGCCGTAGAAAACGACATCCAGCCGCTCGATCACGTCTTCGGGCAGCCCGGCGAACTGCGCTTTGTTGGACACCGGCACAAGGACTCTTGTGGCTCCGCTTTCCAGAGCCAGTTGAAGAGGTTCGGCGATGGATGCCGGGCCTTTGATGTTCCCTTGGATTGTCAGATCCCCGAGGACGACCGTCCCGGCTCGCACTTGGCGGCTGCGGACGGCGGAGATCATGGCCGCGAAAAAAGCCACGCCGCAAGGGCACTCGATTCTGCCGCCGGAAAGGTCCACCGCCTCCGCGTATATGTCTTTTTGCGCCAACATCGGCGACAGACCAAGCTTGTCCTTGATGTTTTGCAAATAGCTGAACGCCCTGTTCAGAGATTCTTTCAAGGATTTTTCGAGCCCGGTTGGCGTTCGCATCTTTCTGGTTCCGGCGGTCAGCGTGATTTCCAGCCGGAACAGACCGACCTTGGCTTCGGCGTCCACCGCGGCCGTGTAGACCGTTCCCGGCGGCAGCGGGTCCGGTGAAATGACGCCGGCGCCTCCTTGCTCCGGCACCCCGACGGCCCTTTCCGTATCGCTTTCCAGATCGATGTACGAAAAGCTTGTCTTATAGAATTCGAACGATCCGCGTTTCTTGAGCTGTTCCTTGACCCGTCTCCGTCCTTCCAGCGCCAGTTCCACGTACTCGGTCAACTCTTCCTTCGTCCAGTCGCCGCCCGGATGGAGGATTTTGAGCAGACCGCTCACCGTCTTCTTGGCGGCGATGGCGTCGCGGCCTTCGACATGGAAGCCGAATCGAAACATGCGCTCCGCTTCGTCGTAGCGGTTTTGCTTGCGGAGATTGCGGAAAGCTTCGGCCAGATAATCGGTCACAAAGCCGTAATGCGTGGTGAGGATGTCTTTTGAAATCTTTGGCATTTCCCAGCCTGGGAAATAAAAATGCATCCGATCCAGCAACGCCAGGTCGAATTCCTTGGGCAGCGGCTGGAAAAGGTCGGTCGCGGAGTTCTGAACGAGGCTTTCCACGGGCTGGTTCAAGTTTCCGATAAAGACCAACGAGGCGTCCGCCAGCACCTGGGTTACGCCTCGACTGAAGCGGCCGTTGGCCATGTAGTCCTTCATGATCTGGGCCACGTCCGGGTCGGTGATCTTCATTCCCCCGACCTCGTCGAAGGCCACCACGTCCCAGTGGCCGACCAGGCCGACCTTCCTCCGGGCGTTGTTGTAGAACATGTTGGCCGTACTCGCCTTGCCGCCCGAAATCAACATGCAATAGGGAGACATCTCGCTGAAAGCGTAGCTTTTCCCGGTACCTCGGGGTGCCAGCTCTATGAAGTTGTAATTCTTTTCCACGAAGGGGACGAGGCGCGTCATAAGCAGCATCTTCAGCCTGTTTTCCATCCGCATCGGCTCGAGTCCCACGCTTCTGAGAAGCAGGTCGATCCAATCCTCTCTGCCGAATGCGGCCCTACCCTCCAGGTATTCCTCCATGTCGAATCTGGCAAGCTGGATCGGCCTGAGATCGACGATATGGAAGGGACTGTCCTTTTTGCCTTCCTCGGGAAGCCTGAATTCCACATCGATGATCCCCCAGATGCCTCCCTCCAGGAGACGCTCGTATCTTCCGTGAAACTCCTCGGGGATGTGGATCTTGCTGTACCCGAAGTGGTCCATGGAGGCCCAATACTTGTTTTCGCCGGCGAGAAAGCGGACCTCGATGCGGTCGATGAACCGGTGCCTACCTTTTCGCTCGACCATGGACTGGGCCTTGTTCGCCTCGTCGTGGCGGAAATAATTGGCGGTCAGCGTCTCTTTTACCGCATCGACGCCGATGCGGATTTCGTCTTCGTTGTCCGAGGCGCAATACTTTCCGAGGAGATATTCGAGGACGTAAGAGGGTACGTTCTCGCCGCCCTTGATCTGATGCAGGAGATCTTTGCGTACCACCTTGCCGGCGAACACGTCCGTCGATTTTTTATCCAACTCGTCGTTTTGCATGGTTTACCCCCCCACAGTCCATTTGTACCTCCTACTCCATCATCGCGTTCTTCAGCCTTTTCCGTGCCCAGACGACCCGCGTTCCCGGATCGCTCACCCGTATTTCCACCTCCGGACCCTCGAAATCCGGATCAATCAAAACAGGCACGGGCGTTTCCTTGTTCGCTTGCAAAGTCACTTCGCGGATTTTCTCGTCCCGCGCCTCGCAATCGGCCGCTTCGCCAACCACCTTGGCATTCGCGCCTTTGCCGTCGTAGCCCTCGATGCGTACTTGGGCGGGCGTGCCGAACATATTCCCGTAAAGAAAGATTTTCAGGCCGATCACTCGACTGGTGAACCGGTCCGATCTGTATCTGACATCCAGCTCCGGCTTGCCCGCCAACGCCCGCTTTTCCCCGCCGGCGCGCAACAGGACGACCGGGACGACCGCTTCCTGAAGGCTAAGTCCCCCGTGAAAATAGCCTTCCCCGTCCGAGAAGACCCGGAAACCGAAGGGAAGGCAGATCTCCTGCACTTCGCCTTGGATTCCAAGGTGGGCGGCTTTGAACGTCACGGTTCCCGGCCCGCCGGAAAGTCCCGATCCGAGCCTGCATCGCCGCTTGTTCTCCAGCCATCCTCCGGGAAGACTTTGGACGACGTCCCCGGCCGGTATTTCCGGAAGCATCACGTGCCCGTGGTCGGCGCTGATCAAAACACGCGTGAATCCGACGGAAACCAGCGATTTCACGGCCGCCGCGATATCGCCGATTACGTCGGAAAGGTAGCGCCGGGCGCGCCATTGCCCGAGGTTTTCGCCGATGGCGTCCGGGTCCGGGGTTCGCACCACAAGCAAATCCTTGTTTTGCAGTTTCTTGGAAACCTTTTTGAACGAACCCAGCAGGTCGTCCATGGTGGTTTCGAAAAAGCGGTCTCCGTAAGTGTCCGATAGAAGCTTCATCCGGTCGGAAGACGTCTTGAGCAGACGCGCGCCGATCGCCGGAACAAGCCCTCCGTCCTTTTCCACCAAGCGCAGCATCCCGTCCGCGTCCGGCATCAGGGCCGCCATGCCGCACCCGGTGACGGTCGGCAACACTCCCGCAGCGTGCCTTGTCTCCACCTCGCCGACATCCGCCAAGGCGTCTCCCAAATCGCGTCCCATCTCGTAACGCAGGGAGTCCACCACGAAAAACGCGATTCTCTCCCGACGCTCCAGGACGGCCGCCGCAAATTCGTTGAAGATTCGCGTCTGCATAGGTACGCCCTCGGGGGGCCAGCCTTCTTCTTTCACACAGGCGAGGAAATCGTCCTGAAGCGCGACCGCCGTTTCAAGATAGCGTTTCCGGCACAGATCGACGACAGGCGAAAGCGCGTCCTCGCCGTTGCAGGCGGTAAGCGCCGTTTCGAACAGACGCTGCCCCCGGTCCATGTCGGACAACCCGCCTTCCGTGTAGGCTTTCACCAGATTGCGGAGGTCCTTTTTTTCGCGCAAACTGTCCGCGACCTTTTTCAGGGCCTCCAGCATGGCGACGGCCCGTTCGAGGGCGGTCCACGCGGGCGTGCGCCGGGCGTCCCGACGCCAGATCGATCGCCTGCGCTTCTCGATGACCGATTTGGCCGCGACGAGGTCCCCGGCTACGACATGCTCCACGGCCGCGCGCAGGAGTCTTCGTTCCTCGAAGGGGAAGGTGTCGCGCTCGCCCGGATTGAAATCCTTCGGCATGACCTGGGGCAGACGGAGCCCGTCTTCGATCGACTGGGCGAATTCCATGTAGCACTCCCTCAAGCCGGAATCCGAACGCATCCGTTCGCACGCGGAATAAACGATGCTTCTCGACTCTTCGGCCGCTCTGGGAACGGCGTTGAGCGCTTCGGGGGCGCCTTCCGGCAGGTCGAAAACGAACTCGCTGAAAAGAATGTATTCCGCCATCTTGCCGCAGATCGTCTTCCAGTCGCGTTTGTCGCCGGTGAGTTCGAATCCGACGGAACCGAACAAACGCGCGAGTTCATCGAGGCAACCCGGCGCGTCTTCCGCGGAACCCGGGACGGGTCTGTCATGCGGCATACAGCTCTCTCCCTTCCTCTATCGCCGGCTTTAATACCAGCGAGGGGTTTTCTTTATACTCGGCGACATCCCTTTCGGTCACGACAACGATATCTTTCGACACGCCCAAACCCCTGAGTGCCCGATACACCTTTCGGGCGGTATTGCGTCGGTGCGCACCCTCCGGCATGACAATCAGGAAATCCAGATCGCTGTCGCGATTCATTTCTTGCCGAGCGGCGGACCCGAAAAGGATTATTCGCCGAGGCCGCACGGTATTTTTGATGCGACTGACGATTTCGTCAAGCAGATGCGGATCAGGCGTTCCCATTTATCTATTTTCCTCGCTTCTTATCCAAACGGTGTTGTAAAATTCTAATTATCCGTCATGTTGTTTTTATCGGAATCTATGAACCCTCCCCGCCGGCGTTTCAATTCATCGAGAACCTCTTTTTCGGAAAAAAGCCTCATACCCAAGTTTATGGCTTTGTTTCGCAACTCGACCAGCTTGCGGCCCAACGGCGTTCTTGGAATAAAAATATTCTTTCGTTCTGATGGCATAATATCAACATCCTCCGCATACCGATAAACCGGATGCTTTCCTTGCGTGAGTTTTTTCACGACCGACCTCCCATCCGCCCCATCCGCCATACTTCGTCAAGGCTGTATTCGGCCAACCATCGATTAAGATCAAGGGAGTCGGCCCATGTCGCCGATGCGCAACCTTCGTCGTCAATGTCCATGACCACCACCTCGTCCGGCCTCAGAAAACGGATGAAGCGGTCCGAATGGGTTGCGACGATCAATTGGGTTCTCTTGGACGCCTCCCGCATGAGTTCGGCCATCAGGCTCAACAATTCCGGATGCATGCTGACCTCGGGTTCGTCGATCATGGTGACCGTCGAAAGATTGGGACTTTGCAGCAACGATACAAGCCAAAGAAAACGAAGCGTACCTTCGGACAGTTCGTTCATATACATCGGCTTGCGGAATTTTTTGTCTTTCCAGGTCATTGCCAGCATGCCGGCCGCTACCGGCGGAAAGTTCAGCTCTTCGAAATCCGGGAAAGCCGTGCGCAGGGAGTCCATAATGATATCGAATCGGTCCTTTTCGCCGCCCTCGCGCAGATAATACAGATACGGTACCAGATCTTCGCCGTCAAGTCCGGGCAAAGTCGCCGGTTTCATGGGCTGCGGCATTTTGACAGGCGCGCGGGGGGCGACATCCAGCGCATGGTATTGCGTGGCTGTCGCCAGAATACGCCGCAGTTCCTCCGTTTGCCGGAACATTTTCGGCACTTGCGCTAGCGAGGTTTCCAGAGGGTTGTGTTCCCAATCGGGTCGGACGAGATGGTTTTGCACTGTTTCGTAGTATCGAATGTCGCTGTTCGACGAATCGATGTGTAGGAATGGACCGTCGAAACCTTGTCGCTGCTGGCACAACAACTCCTTGGAGATGGAATACCCGGCGCCCGTGGGCGAAAGCCGCAATTCGTATTCGAGCGACTCGTGGCCGGGTACCGTCATATCCACAAGGAATGAAAGCTCTCCGCTTTTGCCGCGGGTCAAAAGACTCGCGATACCGCCGAATCTCGACAGCGCGCCGTTCAAATTGCCCGATGCCGAAGAGGACAAGACCGATAGGGCGTCGAGGAAAGATGTCTTGCCGACGCCGTTCGCCCCTATCAATACCATAAACGGCCTTACCGACAGATCGACGGTCAGCAAGCGCCTGAAGCCGCTTATTTTGATCCGGTTGATCTTGTACATTTTATCCTCCCTTTTTTACTGGATTGAATTTTTCGCCACGGGCTTTACGCCACCGCGACGACCGATGCCGTATCCGACACGATAAACATCGGGCATGTTCAACCGGTCGTCCGAAATACGCTCGAACAGCCCTAAATTAACCAAGTCCTCCAAAACGCCATCCGGGCCTTTGTCGATATGCGTCGGAGGGAGCCGGACGCCTGCCTTCTCGATAGTGTCCTCCAACTCTTCCAGAATATTTCGTTGGCGCCATATCCCTTCAACCTCGTCGATCATGCAAGGTACCGAAATGCCGGACAGCGGTTCCAACAATTTCCGGACCCACGGATAATCCTCCTCAATCTCCCGAACTCTGATTTTCGAGGCCTCTTGAACCCCTCTTTTTATGCTTTCGTAATGTAGAGCGTAAACCTGCTCGGATCTTGTCTTGTCGTTTGCGGCATGGCGCAACGCCGCCAGAAAACTTCGCGGGCTCACCTGCCGCCGCGAGTCTCCGAGATGGTTGGGGAGCCAGGTATATGGAAAACCGCGCCTCCGGTCCCGACCCATCCACGGGCCGGCTATGGCATGGAAAACTTTCCTCTGTTTTTCTTCGTCGTTTTTCAGACTTTTCGGAACCGACCATATTCCATTGTAGCTTTCCCATGAAACAGGGACAATCTTGCCGCATTCTTCTCGAAACAACCGCCCCTTGGCTGGATTGTTGGCGAGATACTGCCATAACAATCCGTACAGTTCGTTGATCGGCCAGGACAACTCGGTTTTTTGGGACAGGACTTTCGACGAATCGGGAAATGTCGCCACCTCCGGGTTCTCTATTTGATCGTGGCGGACAAACACTTTCAAACGCAAACGGTTGTACGAACGAAAATCCAGAACCGCTTGAAGGAGACCCCGAACCAATCGATGCATTGTTTTCCAATCGTCCGCCGTGCGATCGAGGGCGTCGAACAAAATCAAATGAAATTTGTTTTCCCTCTTCAATTCATTGTCCGCATCGAACAAGCATCTCTCCACGGGTTCGGGATTTCGTTGCGCCCATTTGACGCGATTCTCCCAAGTATCGATGGATTTGAACTCCGACGGCAGGCACATGCCGACGGCAGGCACATGCCGCCGGCATGCTTCAAAATGATCGTTTGCCAAATTCCGCGAGGGTCGTACCTGCTCGCCAATTCGGAAATGGTATTTCTTCCGGGATAATCGTCGGGGGAAGATTTCTCTCCGAAACCGGTTGACGTTATCATCAAATCGTCGATGCCTATTTGATTTCCAACGGCGGCCCGGTGTTCTTGTTCTTGCAATGCGGCCCACCAGAAACTCTTTCCCGATCCCCTGATTCCGACAACGAGCATGCTGTCGGGACGAAGCGCTTTCGCATGCGCGGCGGGCAAATAGGTATATCTTAACTCCGGAATTCCTCCGTGGAGGGAAGTATCCTCGGGAAGCGCCGTTGCGATCAGTTCGCGCAATTCCAGCGGAAACCCGGGCGTTCTATTTGTTATCATTTTTTCAATCTCCCACTCTGGATTCCATGAAACGATCCACCCTGTCCATGAATTCCCCAAGGGCTTCTTCGGCGGTTTTTATATCCCACACGTTTTTCGAGCCCGCGGGGTCGAATTCCTGAAGTGCCCGGTGCCAATAGACGGGCCAGGGATAATGAGGCGCCGTATCGTCGTTCAAGTCAAAGGTGAAAGCCTCTGTTTCATCGGGCGCGGAATAGTCGTACAAGTTTTCCCGGAACAAATCCCAGGCATGTACGGCAAATCGATCTAAATATGCATCCCTACCGGTTTCCGGGACCATGGACGCAACGATCTGAAGGCGATGCCTGATTTCGACCAGCCTGGGATCATATTTCCAGTCGCGGAAAAGATATGAATACGCGCGCCAAGTCTGGGAGCTGTCCACCGAAAAAAGAAAGGTATCGGCATCCATTCGGGTAATGGCCGCGGCGGCGATGTCGTGAATGCCGGCGCGGCTGTCAAGAATCACGATGTCGGGTTTCTTTGCCGCTTCCATGCCCGCGACAAATTTCTCCAGACGAGTACTCCACCCCACATTTTCGCCGTCCGAAGATTCCGAGTAGCACCTGCCCAATTTCGACAGATAATCTTCGGTTTTCCGACCGAAGGCGGGAACGACAAACACCTCTCCCGGCAATTCCGCAGCCAGCGGACTGATTGCGGCAATATCCGTTTCGACGAGATCGCCCTGCCCGACCCCGTCTTCCACAAACCAATCGACGATTCCAAAATCCGGCAAATTTTGAATCGGCAGCAACGTGCTGCTGACGCCGGGCGATTCCAGATCGAGATCGAACACCAAAATTCTTTTGCCGTTCTTCGCCAGCCGCCATGCCCATACAACCAGTGCCGTGGACCGCCCGACACCACCCTTGACCCCGAAAAAAGCGACTCGGGGATTATTCGTCGATCTTTCGAACGGAGGTTTGAGCCAGTCCTGTCCGGTGATCTGCCGATCAAGCAACCAAATTTTCCCTTCGTCTCCTTCGTATACCACTCGTCTGTCCGGGGATTTCAAAACGTTTTCGCCTTGCAGCAAATCTCCGGCGAACAGGATCATTCCATGCGGGGGAAAGCCGTAGTTTCCCAACACACCGTGCAGTTCATCGGAAAACTCTTTTAAGAGGCTTTTCATAGGTTCCGAGTATTTATCCCGAGTGCCGGGCGCCAGCGCCCGAATTCTTCCTCGCAGATCGCGGACAAGGGTCAGCTCGCCGCCGTACTCGACGATGAATTTTTTTGAACGATCAACCGCAAGCTTTAGCGCGTCTTCGAAAAAAACTTTTTTTTTTCGTCGTCATGATACCATCCCGTCAAAAATTGCCTCCCCCAGCACGGCCCTGGCCTTTTCGGCGCCGGTTTTATGCCGTTCGACATCATCTTTAACAAAATCCCCCCGATGGTCGTATCTTTGGTTGATATCCCAATTTATATAGGATTGGAAACGGCATTCAAGCCGGCTGAATATTTTGCACCTCCAAAACCATTGGCGAATGCGATAAACTCGTCCCACAAATTATTAATATGCACACGATGTTCCCTTTTTTGAGGCGCTCCGTCTTGTCGAACAGGCATTCCCAAAGCTTTCATTATCGCTTTCAATGCGCATTCGGCGGACACCCCGAACAAGTGGTCTGCATTCGGAAATTTATCGGCGTCAAAGAGAAAGCTGGCGTCTTCGAAGTGGCGGTTGGCGGCATCTTTAAAGTCGGCGGGCATTGTGTTTCAATCTCCATGCATTGTGATTTTCCATTATTATTTTTTTCTTTTTCTATTTTGTTTCATTTCCCGCACCCCGGTTTCGCAAGTGTCTTCAAGCCCATGGGCAATAGCGATGGATCGGTCCTTTTTGCAGACCGCCCGGACCCGGTCCGGCCACATCTTGTAGGCCATGTGCGCCCAGTCGTATTCGCCCTTTTTCAGTTTGTCCCAAATATTCTTGGTGTCGTTCGACCACGATCTGAGGTTGAATAGTCGATGAGGCGGCGCGGCGTTGACGATAACGCCGTCGTTTAGGTTCGGTTCGTAGGGCAGCTCCGCGATACGGAGCAGTTCCTCCCGCAGGTCGCGAAGCTCGGAGAGGAATGCCTGCGTTTCGTTCAAGCGGTCCCGGAGCCGGGTCGCCTCTCCGCCGGAAGCTGACTTCAATTCGTCTTCGATACGGGCGATGCCGCGTCCGACTTCGCCGATTTTCGGTTCGACGTACTGGTTGACCGCCGCGTAGAGAGTCTGGCCGTTCAGGCGATGGTAATAAAGCCAGATCGTGTACGACCCCGAAGCCGTCGACAACGGCCAGTAGATCGGAGCCTTGCGCCTGATTATCTTATTAAAGGGCTCGGAACGGAACACGGCCGCCGACGCTGCGCGCAATATGCCGACGGCAAGAGCGGCGGCATGTTTGTTTCGTTCCGTGGCCCGTGCATATCGCTTTTTCATAATTTGAACGTTACGCCGCTCCCCCCTTGTCCCTCCGCGACATTGTATGAAAAACAGGCTTACTGTCAACTCGTTTAATCTATTTGACTGGATAATACCATGTGAAAGCCAAGCCGACATCAGGAATTCACGGTGAAGGTCGGTATTTTTTTAATTGCTCGGTTTGGCCTTGGACAATCAAGCTTGGTCATTTCGGAGCATTTGACAGTTTTTCGCCCGCTTTGTATGTTCGGATTTGCGGCGAACGAGATTGAAGGTTCAACGAATTCCGATTTCGAATACGAAAGGATTTTTCTCGACCGGAAAAGTACATATGGAGACCGAAATTTCGTAACGTATGCCCAAAACGACAAAACGAATGCAAAAGACGTTTGCATACAACATTCGACCATGATTGAAAATACGAACATGCGAATATTTCTGGCCGGCGTAAGCTGCGCGGGAAAGACCACCATCGGAGAGAAGCTCGCCGATTTGTTGAATTGTCCGTTCTTCGATCTCGACCTGGAGATCGAAAAGTTTTTCGGAACCTCCATTGAAAGATTGCGGAGCAAGTTTTCGACGGCGGGTTCGTTCCAGGCCGAAGCGTCCAAGGCGTTGAAGAAAATCGTTTCCAAGCATGAAAACTTCGCAATGGCCTTGCCTCCGTCCGGTTTGACGGGAAGCTACTGGAAAATCGTCGAAAAAAGTTCCGGAACGATCGTCGTATTGAGGGACAGGCCCGAGAATATCCTGAAAAGAATCGCTTTCTTCGATATCGACTCGAAGCCCATCGAAAAGAAACTTTCGGCAAAGGAAAGGAAACTGTATCTCAGGGAGATCGAAAAAGATATCGCATGTTTCAACCCGTCGTTCGAAAGGGCTCATGTCTCGGTGGATTTGGATGGAGCCGGGGTGGACGAAAGCGCCCGGACGATAATGAACTCGATATACTGGAAGGAGGAAAAATTGAAATTCAAAACGGGACAATCCGTTAAAGTCAAGAAAGGGACGCTCTGCCCGGACAACGAAAACTACGATATCGGGGGATGGCAGGGCAGGATTTTCGAAACCGACGACGAGGACGAAACTCTGGCGGGGATAAAGTGGGACGGCGTCACGCTGTCGCAAATGCCCGAAGAATATATCGTCGAAAGCGAAAAGGAGCATTTGGATTGGGAGGCCATGTATTTGGACTTCGACGATTTGGAACCTGCGGATTCCCGGGATTCCGAAGACGATACGGACGCGGTCAGGGAGACGCTGGAAAGGAAATATTCCTGTTTCAGTTTGGGTCCCGAGGGCGAAACGATTCACGCCGTGATCAAAACGGCCGAATCGGACGACGAGTGGGACATCCTGAAAGCCTGGAACGACTTCATGGAAAAGAAACTTGTTTTTCCGTTCGAAGCCGCCGTCGACGAATTCAACAAGGGCGGCCCCTTGAAGCAGGGCGAAAAGGTCAAGGTGTCGGATTTTCAGATGATCGACGACGATTATGGAATTATCGTGTCCTGTAAAAAAGGCAGAAGAGAATACAGCTTTCCGCTGGCCGATCTGGATGCCGTCGGGAAGGACAAAAAGTATGTCGATGCGTATCGGACTTGGTTTGCCAATAAATAAAGGGACTGGAGATCCTGCCGATTTTCCGGATCAATAAAGTTCGAAAAACGATTCTTTGCACAGGTGCTTGATATACTTTCGCGCGAGTTTTTCAAGCGGGTCCGGACCGCCGATGTAAATCCAATCGTCGATGGCCCCGCGAAAACAAAACCTTTCCGCGACGAATTCCCGTTTCTTTTCGTCCTCCAATGCGAACCTCATGATTGGCCTAAAATAAGACTCGGCGACAACCGATCGAACAATAGCTTCTTTTTCGGACGGGGCTCTGAATCCAAAAAAAGAACCATACGATTCTCTCACTTGGTCTGGGTCGGTGTTGGATTCGAAAATCGTGACGGTTTCGCCTCTCGCATCGAGTATGTACGGTCGGTTCGTATCCAGTTTCTTCAAATATTTTTCAAGGACACGCTCTTCCGATTCCGCTATTTTTCGAGGTTGTTGTTTGCGGAGGAAAACCTGGGCTTCCGAAGGATGTTCGTAAATCTCGTAGCCCGCCGGGATTTCATCCGCCAGCTTCCCCTCCGTTTTCATGGAAAAATAGTATTTGGGCTTTCCCGTTTTGGTTTTGCCCTCGGTCAGATAATATGTTTTGTTCTTTCTGTTTGTGTAGGTGATCGGCATTCTTTGAATCCTTTTTCAAAAAATTTGGACCTTGTATTATGTGAATCATGTTTAGTCTTTTTTTAATTAAACCGTTGTCTGGTCTCTCCCATGCGATAAATTATAACGTGTT
>CAZNTU010000003.1:96160-99100 GCA_964575975.1 uncultured Desulfobacteraceae bacterium | reverse complement strand
GTTATCTTGACATCGTAAACATAAGCCGCAACCAATTGAAATATTTCGACCTTGTACGGTCGGGGCGCAATTCCCCCCTTGAGGGGGGCTAGGGGGGTGTTGTTTCCGGTGAACAATGGATCGAACATGGCGCATCGACACCCCCCTGCCCCCCTCAAGGGGGGAATTGCACCGCCCTCCGACCGCACGGGTCGATAAATTCGGCATGTTACCCGTTAAGTTTACAATGTCAAAATAACCAATAACTAATAACCAATCTCCCCCCACGCCTCGATTTCCACCGAGCGGCCGTCGGACCGAAACCGTACGGCTCCGTTCAGATCGGTCCTGTAGATTTTCGCGCCGATTTTTTCGTAGCGCTTCACGACGTCGGGTGCCGGGTGGTGGAAACGGTTCCGCCATCCCGCGGAGATTACGACCGCATCTGGATAGACGGCCTTTATAAACGGCATGGAGTTGGATGTCGCGCTTCCATGGTGGGGGGCGATCAGGACGTCGCTTTTGAGCGCTTTTCCGTACATGGTTACCAACTCGGCCTCCGATTCGGAGGTGATGTCTCCCGTGAAGAGGCAGGAAAAGTCGCCCTTCTCGACTCTTATTACCAAAGAGTTGCTGTTTTCGTCCCGCCATGAATCGGTTTTCGCCTTTTCCATGAAATCGGGCGGGGGGTATAAGACTTTCAGCCGGGCGTCACCGAAATCGTATTCGCCCAAGACTTCGGAAAACCTGGGCATGTCGATCTTCTCTACTCCGACGATCTCCAGAAGTTCCTTGTAGCCGCGGGTATCGGCGGGTTCGTTGTTGGTCATTATCCGTTGCACTTTGAAATGTTTCGCTATGTACAAAAGCCCGTTCAAATGGTCGCTGTTGGGGTGAGTCAGGAAAAGGAAATCGACCGTCATGATTTTTTTCCGCCATAGCAGCGGGGCGACGATGCGTTGTCCCACGTCGAAGATGTCGTTGTCGTAGAATCCGCCTCCGTCGATCAGGGCCGTCCTTCCCTCCGGAAACTCCACGATGGCCGCGCTTCCTTGGCCTACGTCCACGATTGTGATGGAAAGGTCGTCCTGGAAAAAGCGGGAGTGGGTCCAGTAGGCGACGTCCGCCGCTCCGAAGACGCACAGGGCCAAAGCCGGGAACGCCGCATGTTTTCTTTTCAAGCCGAATAGGAACCATATGCAGAAAAGATAGTACAGGACGATTTCCGGAAACGAGGGCGTCGGGGCTTTCATGGCCGCGAAGGAAAAATTAGCCAAAAAATGGAGAATGCGAATCGCGAAGGACAAGACGTTTCCCGCGAGTTGGAAACCGAGCGTAGAGACGACCTCGCCGAAGGGGAGGACGAAGGCGGAAACCAACCCGGCGGGTACGGCGACGAACCCCACCAAAGGCACGAGAACGAAATTGGCGGCGGGTCCGATCAGCGAGACTTGGTTGAAATAGTACATCGCGAGCGGAAGCGTTCCCAGAATGGCGAAAAGAGACGTCATGAAAAAGCAGGCAAGTTTCTTCGCAATGCTTGTTTTGCCGTCCTGCCCGCGCAGAAGATTGGAAAAGCGGGAGAAACCGAAAAGTATCGCTGCGACCGCGCAAAAGGACAGCTGGAACGAAACTCCGAAGAGGGCGGGGGGATCCGCGATCAGGATGACCATTGCGGCGACGGCAAGGGTGTTTGCCGGATCGTTTTCCCGCTCGATCAGGAAGGCCGACAGAAACACGGTCACCATCAGGACCGCACGCTGGGTCGAGGGAGACATGCCCGCGACGAACCCGTACACGATTACGGGGGCAAGGCAGAGCAGCGCCGCGCCCTTGGACACCCAGGCGCGGTCGAGGACGGTTCGACTGAAGGCCAGCAGGCGCGTGAAGATCAGGAAGAAAAACGAGGCGACGATGCCCACGTGCAGGCCCGAGATCGCCAGAAGGTGCCCCATGCCAGCCCGGTTGAACGCATCCCGCAAGGATTCGTCGATGCCGCTTCGGTCCCCGATCACGAGGGCTTTCAAAACCGCCGCCGAGGATCGGTCTATGTCGGCGCGGTCGATTTTTTCGGATATCTTTTTCCTGACGGTTTCGATCCTTCGAGCGAAGCCGGAGGTTTTTCCCCTATGCAAAATAGCGAGGTTTTTGGACGCGGTGTGGCTTGAGGCCAGTATCCCCTGAAAGGCCATGAATCGCTCGTAGTCGAACCCGCCGGGATTGTGGAAATTGCGGGTTTTTCTGATTTTGCCGGTAAAAGCGACGCGGTCGCCCGGACCGAGTTCGGGAAGAGAGTCGCCGGTGCATGTCACGCGAAGCCTGCCGACGGCGGGGACGGGCTTGCCTTTGTTTTCGAGGCTTTGGACCCGGACGACGAAAACGGTCCGGTCAGCTCGGGTCTCGACCGGATCGTCCGCCAAGACCCCTTCGATTTTCCATTTGGTTTGATTGTCGAACCGGACGACATGGTTTTCGGGAAGAAAGGGGGCGGTCCAAGGCTGGATGGAAAGATAGCCGATGGAAACGAACAGGAGCAAGGGCGCGCAAACGGATTCTTTGTTTCTGATCGCGGCCCGGAGCATGGTTGCGGCGGAGACGACCGCGCCGGCCGCGAAGGGGAAGAAAAAGCCTGGAATTCGGTCGCCTGTCAGGATGCCGACGATCAGGGCGATCAGCAAGGGGAAAACGGGCCTGTCGTAATGGAGCAAATGATTCATGTTTCCGGTTTCAGAGAGGCGTCGCGCGGGGGATGAAAATACCGAACGTCAAATGTTTGCGTTTCCTCGCGTTTTTTATTCCGACCGAATTTTTTCTGTCTCCCTTCGCAACTCTTCTGCCTCCCTTCGCAATTTTTCTGTCTCTATCCGCAATTTTTCCCGTTCGATAAGAGCCCTTTCGATTTCCTTCAAAGCCTTTTCCAATTCTCTCGGGACCGTCATGCGAATCCTTTCCGCTTCCAGA
>CAZNTU010000003.1:0-96060 GCA_964575975.1 uncultured Desulfobacteraceae bacterium | reverse complement strand
CAAAGCCTTTTCCAATTCTCTCGGGACCGTCATGCGAATCCTTTCCGCTTCCAGACGGCTCTGGTAGAGCAGGTAGTTTCTTTGGTTTTCCGAGAATTCGTTCAAAATTTCCATAACGTCCCTCATTTCCTCCGAATTTTTAAGTATGTCGGGCGGATTCTCTATGTCCATGTTTTTTCCTTCTTTGAACAGGTAAATCCACCGGTCTTTTTCGGATATGTGTTTTTTCCGCAACCTCCATTTCGGCAGTTGCAGAACGTGCAAGGCGAAATGCTCGTTGAACGGCAGGCCCGTTTTCGCGTTCCGAATATGAAACGGCAGGTGGCATTCCTGCGCATCGGCGAAAAGAACCCCCGTGATTATCCATATGGATATCACCGGGCGCAGGAACGAATATTCGTCGCCTTTTCCAAGCTGGGAAGGTAGATGGTGCTCCATGTGTACAGCATTCTCTCTTTGAATCCCGCATGCAACGCGATTTGGATTTCGACATGGAAATATCCGCCTGACGCGCCCTTTGCCTTGACATCCACGATATTGAGCTTGTCCTCCGCGAACTCCCGCTCGTTGTAAGGATTCAGGATGGCTACGTCGACGATTTTTCTAAGGGGATTGTCGTGATATTCCAGAACCGAATTCAGAAAGTGGATCAGCAGGTGCTTTTTTTTCTCGTTCCCCAGGATCGCCTTGAAGACGCAATCGACCGTCGGGTTGATTCTGTGTCTCACAGGAAATGCCCCCTTTCTATGTTTCCGCGCCGATTCGCGAGCATTCTTAGATTTTTTACCACGAATGCGAACACGCGGGCAATGGAATTATGGGAACCTTCCGCACCGAGTTCTCTGTCGGTTTTCAAATGGCCGATTTTGAAATCAAGCCCTCCCGCCGTGTTCCGACCCGGTTTCCTTCCTGGACCGAAGAACCGCCATCGTCAGGCGGGAGACGCAAACGAGACGGTTTTCTTCGTCGTAGATTCGGATATCCCACACGTGGGTCGATGTGCCGATATGGAGCGGTTTTGCGATTCCGACGACGGTTCCGCCTCTTACGGCGCGGACGTGGTTGGCGTTTATTTCAATGCCCACGCAGTTGGCCTCTCGTCCGACAGCCAGTTTGGCGGCGATGCTTCCGATGGTTTCGGCAAGGGCGACGGACGCTCCTCCGTGAAGGAGTCCCATGGGCTGGATGGTCCTCTCGTCGACCGGCATGGCGGCCTTGATGTAGTCGTCGCCGATCTCCGTTATTCTGATCCCGAGATGTTCGACCATGGTGTTTTTCGAAACTTGCTCGAGCCGTTCTATGGTCGTGTTTGTTTTCCAGATTCCCATGGATTCCTCCCTGTACACTCCAAGGGAAATCGGCGGAAGACGATCTCCTCGAAATGATCCTTAAATTTGGGAAAGGTTTCCTCGTGTATTTCCATGCACCACTTTTGGATGGCGTCGCGGTCATCCGACGAGACGGTCTCCGAGTCGCCGAGATAATCGGCAAAGTGGTACACGGCGTTCAGCATGCCGAAAAATTTCGTGGTATCCATGCCCATGAAAAGACTCGAAAAATCGGATGCGGTCTCCAATATCAGACTTTTCGAAAACACGAACGGTTCCTTGGGACGCTTGCCCTCCGGAACCACGCCGGTCAGGTAGGCGAACGCCATTTGCACGTTGGCGGCGGCCGCGGTCCAGTCCATGCCTTTTCGAAGATAAGCATAACCTCGAAAATTCTTGGCCACGTCCTCGTAGGTTTCGATCAGTTTTTTCATGCCGCCGCGAGTGTCGATGTTCCACGGGGAAAGCGGCGCGAAAATTTTGGAAAGTTCCTTCTCTACCGATTCTGGGGAACAGTATTCCTTGTCCATGGGTATTTCCAAGGCCAACAGCCTTTCCGATATTTTTTCGGCGTCCTTTCGCGTGTAGTCGGGTTTCGCGAACGGGGCGTAGCACAACTCGACGACCGTTTCAAGGATTTTGCGGCCGCCGATGATCTTCGAGGAAGAGCATACGGGAAGATAGACGCGGGGAATGAAATCCTCCAGAATTTCGATGCAATTGGTCAGTTGCAGCAAGTCGATCAACTCGAACAATTCGTCCGGTGCGTGGTCGGGGTATTGCTTGAAATATTCCAGGCGGGGCGGTATTTCGTGCTTTTTTCCGGTCGCTATTTTGTACGCGACCATGTGCAGATCGAAAAAGCCGAACGCGTCCTTGTAGGCAGCAGGATATTCCCGATGGATTCTTTCCATAAGATCGACCGCCTCCGCGTGGCGATCCTCCGCCGCGAAACCGCACACGAGATCGATAACAACGTCGTTCTGCAGGCCCATACCCTCGACAATGCCTGGATGACGCTCCATCAAGCTTTCCAGATGGGCCAGCTTTTCGTCGATGTCGTCCGTCTCTTCATATCTCTCATGCCATTGATCGGCAATCCGGTCTTCCTCCTCCGACAGTTCCGGGAACTTCAATTCCATTTGGGGAATATCCGCTTTGGGCCATTGCGGGGTTTCATCGTCGTCGCTCCCTTCATCCTCGTCGTCGTCGATCAACTCCGAGTCGTCGTCCTCGAATTCCTCCTCCTCGTCGAATTCTCCGTCCTCCCTAAAATCGTCGCCCTCCGTCGGTTCGAAGAGTTCCTTTTTTTCCCGTCGAAGCGTTTCGCTCCTTTTCTCTTCCGTCTTGATTTGTTCTCGCTGTTCGTTTTTTTCTTGTTCTTCTTTCGCGAGGCAGCATTTTTTGTATTTTTTTCCGCTCCCGCATGGACAGGGGGCGTTGCGTCCGATTTTACCCATGTTCAATCAATCCTTTCCCGTTTTTTCTTCTTTTCCTTTCATTCGCGGCGACAGCGCGACGAGGTCGGTTGCGGCCAATGGCGTTATGGATACATTACATGATAAAGCATTTCTTCATCAAGGCGAAACCTTGCCTCGGCCGGAGGCTTTGAAAAACGCGTCGAATGCATAGACGAAAAGGGGTTGATATAAAAAGGCGTTGGTGGTAGTCGGGCGATGAAGCGAACGGTCGTCCTCCGCGGAATCGTTTCGCGGCAGGGACCGAACTGAAGAACAACGAAAGGATTGTATAGAAAGAAAGGTTCGACGGATGAAACTTTTTGACAGCCACTGCCACTTGGACGACCGGTCTTTCGAGCGGGACTTCGGCGACGTCATGGCGCGGGCGGAACAAAACGGCGTGAAGAAGATCATGGTGGTGGGGATTGCATTGAAAAGCTGCAAACGGGCGGTGGAGCTTGCCGAAAAATACGACCGGGTCTACGCGTCGGTGGGAATCCACCCTCACGACGCGAGCGATTGCGACGACAAGACCATCGGGCTCCTGAAAGATTTGGCGAAAAGCCGGAAAGTGAAGGCTTGGGGAGAAACGGGGCTCGATTTCAACAGGATGTTTTCCCCGAGGGAACAACAGGAAAAATGGTTCTTCCGACAACTCGAGATGGCGGGAGAGCTTGGCCTTCCCTTGATCTTTCACGAAAGGGACAGCGACGGCCGTTTCCTGGAGATTCTCAAGGACCGCATGAAAAACGGGCAAAAGGGCGTGGTGCATTGTTTCAGCGGAAACCGGAAGGAACTTCTGGAGTATCTTGCGCTGGGCCTTTATATCGGGGTCACGGGAATCGCGACGATCGAAAAGAGGGGAGAGGATCTCAGAAAGCTTCTTCCTCTGATTCCGTCGGATCGTCTCTTGATCGAGACCGACGCTCCGTACCTGACGCCCGCCCCGGAGAAAAACAAAACGAGGAGAAACGAGCCGGCGTTCGTGAAGTCGGTGATGCTGAAAATCGCCGAAGTTCGAGGCGAGAATCTCGGGGAGCTTTCGCAAGCCGTTTGGGAAAACACACACCGGCTGTATGGAATCGAAGACGATTGATTTGAGTGAGGGACAGAGCCCTTCGCCCTTGTTCGGCATGCGGGTCGCTTGGGGCAAAGCGGAGCGGAAGCTTGAAACGAGCTTCCAGCGACCGCCTCGCCCTAAACGACCGCGAAGAAACAACGTCGAAATTTTACGCGTATTCCAAAGAAAACGGTTTGGACACGAGCCGCTATTTCTATTCTCCGGTTCGGTTCGAGACCCTTCGACTGCGATCGACGAAACCGGTCCCTATTTTGGGAGCCTGGTATCCTCTGAATCCCGGTTGCGACGGTCCTTTTTGTTTTCGGGCAGGGAGAGCGAGATGCTCCTCTTTTTCCTTCTCCTGTTCCGCCGCGTCGGCGGCTTCCTCTTGGGCTCTCGCTTGTTTGAGCTGTTCGCTTTTTTCCCGTTCGTCCTTCTCTAGACAGCACTTCTTGTATTTTTTTCCGCTCCCGCAGGGGCAAGGATCGTTTCGTCCGATTTTGTCCATAATTCCGAATATCCTTTCCTTTAATAGAATCCAATTTTTATCGAAAATAACAGATTTGCGCTTGAAATAATGCGCTTTTCCATGCATATTTCACCTGCGGCGAATTGTTTCGCCTTCGGGCCTATCGCGCGCGGCCATAATGAAACAACAGCTTTTTCCACCAATGACTTTTCAAACTGCCCATTCAGGTTCAGGAACATCCACCGTCGTCAATTCCGTACCGGGTTCGAAAGGAACTTCCGCCTCCAGCATGTCGCGCGCGCCTATTTCCAATGATTCAAGTACCTCCTCGCGGCTTTTTTCCTGCGCATTGACGCCGGGAAGGTCTACAAGCCAACCAATCCACCAATTTCCGGATTTTTTTACGATCGCTCTAAATTTCATTTTTACCTCGCGAAAGGAATGCCAAAGTCTTTGCATATCTTCCTTGCAAGCTCGTCCACGATTTCTTTGTGCCTGGGGATTTCCGTCTTGAGCTTGCCGTTTTGAAAAATAGTGTGTCTTGTGCCTTCTCTCAAGAGGTGCGCGCCATGCTTTCTCAAATGCCGAATCAATTTGTACCTTTTCATTCTTTTTCCGTCAAGTCCCCAACAAATGGGTCACGGCCTCCTCCAATCCATCCAAGGTAAGCTCGAACATGGGGAATATTTCCGCGATCATGCCGATGGTTTTCGTGTAGGGCCACATTTTGGAGGGCACGGGGTTGAGCCAGGCGGCGTGGGGAAACGTGTCGGCCAGGAATTTTAGTCGGTCGATGCTGGGCATGCTGCTTCGGTCGTGAACGTAGATGGTGCCGTCGCGTGCGAGCAGTTCGTAGGGGGCCATGCTGGCGTCGCCTACGACGACGAAGCGGGTTTGGGGATCGAATCTGGCGAATTCCTCGACCTTGACAGGCTCCCAACGTCTTCCGGGGTCCTTGAAAAGATTGTCGTAGACCGTGTTGTGGAAGAAAAACGTCTTCAGTTCCTTGAACTGCGCCTTGGCGTAGTCGAACATGGTCTGGACCGTCCGGACGTACGGGTCCATGGACCACCCTCCGTTGTCGATGGCCAGGACGACCTTCAGGCGGTCGCGAAGGCTTCTTTCGAATACGATTTCGATTTCGCCGGCGTTCTTCATGGTACGATAGATCGTGGCGTCCACGTTGATCCGGTCCTTGGGTCCGACGGGGACCAAGTTTCTGAGACGCTTCAAGGCCTCGCCGATCAGCGCCTGGTTCAGTGGCCCGCGCTTGGAATAGTCCTTGTATCGGCGCTCCATGGCGACTTTCACGGCCGATTTGTTCCTGGAGACGCCTCCCACGCGCATTCCCCCCGGATGATACCCCGAGTGGCCCACAGGGGAGGTCCCCCCGGTCCCGATCCACTTGTTTCCCCCGGCGTGGCGGCCATCCTGGTCCTTCAGCCGCTCCTTGAAATACTCCACCAGTTCCTCGGGCGCGAGCTTCAAGAGATCGTCCTCGTCGATCCCCAAGGCGTCGGCGAGCACCTTGGGATCTCTTAGCCACTCTTCCAAAAGCATCTTGATCGCCTCGGAAAGCTTTTCGTCCGAGGGTTCGGCAAGTTCCGCGCCTTTGAAATGGTAGGCGAACACCAAGTCGAAAACGTCGAAATACCGCTCGCTCTTGACCAGGATGGAGCGCGAGGCGGTGTAGAAGTCGTCCAGGCCGTTGACAAGGCCCATGGAAAGGGCCTTGTGCAGGGTCAGAAAGGACGTGGGCGATACCGGCACGCCCATGTCCTTCAGTTTGTAGAAAAAATCGACGAACATGGATACTCTCGTTCGAACAGTTCGGAAAAATCGTTAAAACAACCGGCCTCGCTTCAGGGTCATGGCCGCTCTGGCGAAGTCCTGGCTTTTCTTGAAGAGCACCCCCAAAAAGGGGATTTCCCCGTTTTTCAAATCTCTGGAGTCGAAATCCGGGTCGGACTTCAGCGCCCTGATCCAGTTGATCAGTTCCCTGGTCGCGGGTTTCTTTTCGACGGGGTTCAGCTCCCGCAACTGGTAAAAGGCCATGATGGCGTTCTGAGCGAGGTTCTTGTCGATGTCGGGAAAATGGACATCGACGATTTTCCGCATCATGCCCGCGTCGGGAAAGGCGATGTGATGAAAGTTGCACCGCCCCAGGAACGGGTCCGACAGGTCCTTCTTGGCGTTGGACGTGATGACGATCACCGGACGGTGTTTCGTCCGGACCGTCTTGTCTATCTCGATGATGTCGAACTCCATCTGGTCCAGGACGTCCAGCATGTCGTCCTGGAAATCCGTGTCGGCCTTGTCGATCTCGTCGATGAGAAGGACTGTCCTTGTGTCGGCGGTGAAAGCCTGACCGATTTTTCCCATGCGGATATAGTCCTGGATGTTGCTGACGTCCCTGCTGGAATCCCCGAAGCGGCTGTCGTTGAGCCTTGTCAGGGTGTCGTACTGGTAGAGGGCGTCGATCAGCTTCATGCTCGACTTGACGTTGAGCACGATCAGGGGCATCCCGAGACTTTCCGCGATGGCGTGGGCCAGCATGGTCTTTCCTGTGCCGGGTTCCCCCTTCAGAAGCAGAGGCATTTCCAAGGCCATGGAAATGTTGACGATCTTCGCCAGTTCGCTGTCGAGAACGTACCGGGACGCCCCGGCAAAGTTTTTCATGTTCGTATCGTCGTTGGTCATGAGGTTTCCTCGTCGATTCCATTTCGTCCGAACGGAAGCAAAAGTTATTCCAAGATCGCGATCAAGCGGCCTCCCGCTCGGTTTACAGGTTCTCCCTTATTTTTTCGGACAATTCCGAAGTCAGTTTCAACACTTTCATTGCGTTCGGAAGGTTCGACGACCCCGTTCCGCAACTGGGGGTGATCAGGGACTGCGAATAGAGCGTTTCCCGATCTATGCCCAGGGATTCGATTCTTGCGGCTTTTTCCTTCCAGTTTTTCAGCAGGGACGGCAGGGTTTCCTTTTCGATGTCGGAAGGGGAAAGGGTAGGGACTATGCCCCAAGCCAGAATTTTTCCGGCTTTCATGAACGTCCTGATTTGATTGGGATAGAGAACAAGGGTGTCGAAATACCCGTAGGCGTCGAAGCTGACGATGTCCGCAGAGGACTCCAAAATCAGGGACCAGTCCGCGTTGGCGCAGACATGGACCCCGACGAGCCCTCCCTCGGCGTGTACCGCCTCGAAGACCTCCTCGAAGCATTGCGCGACTTCCTCCTTGGAGACGCTGATGAAAGCCGAGGAGCCGAAAGCGGTCAGCGCCGGTTCGTCGAAAAAGACCATGACCGGTTTTTGGAATTTCGCGAGTTTACGCGTTTGCCACCGGGCTTTCATGGCGAGCAGCTTGACGGCCGCGTCCCGAGTCTGTTCGTTGTAGAAGACCGCTCGTCCGTTTTCGTCGGTCAGGCCCGTCGCGAATGTAAAGGGGCCCGTGACCTGCCCTTTGACCGCCGTTACGCTGTCGCTTGTTTTTTCGAGGTTTTTTAGAAGCTCGAACAATCCCGGCGCTGTTTCCGGTGTGATGGCGAACATGGAGCCTTCGATGTCCGCCGTGCCTTCCTGGACTCCCATGTACCCCTCGTAGAAATCGATGAGGCTGTTTTCGAATTCCTCGGATGAGGAATCGACGAACAGTTTGCCGTCTTTGTGTTTCAAACCTGGCATTCCGGGCGCGAACTGTGCGATCATGCCCTCCTTCCGGTAAAAGGGCAGCTGGACCCAGAGGGGGATTTCCGGCGTGTATTCCATGACCAGCCCGGCGGCTTCGGCGTGGTCCTTCACGGGAAGGCTCCCGATCAAAGCGGGAAGGCAACGAGGTTTGAAACTTTTCATTTGGCGGGACCTCCTTTTTTGTAATCGACATAAGGTTCTTGTTCGCGCCCTTGCGCGTTCGAATAAGGCCGAACGAAAGAACAAAACTTTATCATTTTAATGTCGCCTTTACAAGGACGACAACTTGACCGTTCGATTTCGGTCATTTGAAAAAACCGGCTTGAATGTCGCGACGATAGATAGTATAAAAATTCCCTCGCGCAATGAAAGTCTCGACAGGACGGTGGTTGCGGCGCGCGGGCCGTCCCGCCAAATTGACACGGTCACGGGCGTGTGATATAGTCTCGGTTAAATCAACATTTTCATAAGGCAGGTGTTCCGTGGCTGACATAATCTCGCTAGACGAGAAACTGAAAAGTTGCAGAGACAAGAAGGACGCGCAGGAGCGGAAAAAAAAAATCAAGGCGGTACAAAAGGTTTTTCAATGCACCCAATGCGCGTTCAAATGCGAACGATGCGGCGCGCAGATCAATCCGGATCCGGGGAAAGGCAGGAAGTGCGAGCATCAATTCGTCCGGGTACCGTACAAGTTCTGCGAAAGCTGCGAGGAAGAGTACCTTGAATATATCAATCAGTTGAAGGGAAAAGGGGACAAAAATTTCTATTGGCACAACGAGGAATGGTTGAAAGTCTGGAAGGACTGGATCGAATATCAAAGCTCGGTGGACAGGTATTTGAAATCGAGGGAATTCAAGCAGCTTTTGCAGGAACTCAGGCAAACGGGGCCGGTCGCGCCGGATCATTGATACTCAATTAAACTTTATAAAAGAAAAATCGTTGAAGGACGAACAACAAAGGAGACGTGGGATGTTTGGAATTGGAATGCCGGAACTTATCATAATTCTCGTAATCATCCTCATCATATTCGGCGCTGGCAAGCTTCCGGAAATCGGCGCGGGAATGGGCAAGGCCATCAAAAATTTCAAAAGCGCCACAAACGAGATCGAGAAAAAGGACAAGGAAACGGAACCGAAGATCGAAAAACTGGACGACGGAAAAAACGCTTCCTGAAGCTTTCTATCGGTTTCCGGCGCATGGCGCAGGAGAATATGAAAAAGGCGGGTTTTTTCCCGCCTTTTTTTGTTTTTTCCGTCCCGATTTCCGATCAAACCGCTTGTATCGATCCGGCGGTTCGGCTTTTTCGAGGCGTGTCTCCTTCTCGATGTCCTATAGGAAGGCAAGTATGAACGAAAAAATAGTCCAAAGGGTCGGCAAGGTTGTCAGCGTCAGGATCTTCGACCGGATGATCGACCGCCGGACAAAAAACCTTAGCCGCATGCTGGGAAAGAGCATTGCCGAAGCGAAGGGCAAGATCAGGCTTCTCCTTTCCATAGAAGCCCATTTTCCCGGAAGAAGCCCCGAAACGATTTTGGAGAGTCTGCAATTCACGAAAATTCATTCGGACAATATCGACCGTATCGCGGTCCTGGGAAGCAACGAATCCGAACGAACCGTCATCGGGCTTTTCGGTCTGTTCGGGGGGATGAACGTCAGGTATTTCGACAAGCCGGACGTGGTCAAGGCGATCCTTTGGCTTCAGGAACCGTCCTGACGCGCAAGCGCCGGGGGGGGCGGGGGGGCGGAAGACCTCCGGGGATTGAAACCTCGGAGGTCGCGGGGTAAACTTTTAACGGGCCGCCACTATTTCCACCCTGCGGTTCGTTTGCTTGTTCGCGGCGGTCGTGTTGGGTTCGAGCGGCATGCCCTCTCCGTAGCCTCTTACCAGCAACCTGCGAGGGGATATGCCGAAGTTCGATACCAGAAACTGCTTGACCGATTCGGCCCGGTTGTAGCTTAATCTCAAATTGTATTCGTCGGAGCCGTCGGAATCGGTATGGCCGTTGACGAAGACGATCAGATCGGAGAGCCGGGAATCGGAGAGCGCCCTCCCCAATTCGTTCAGAAGCCGGATGGAGCTTTGGCGAAGCGAATACGAGGCCGTGTCGAATTCGACCGCGAGGTTCAGATATTGACCGGTCCTTTTTTCGGGAGAGACGACAGTCGTCCAAACCTCTTTGTCGCCTTCCTTGTGGTAAACCTTTATGGCCCTTGTTCCGACGATTTCTTTGGAGCGGGCGTCCGTGCCGGACGAGTCGGCAGGCGAAAAGGACTTGGTTTTTCCCGTCGCTCCGGGATCGAAGGCGTTGCTCCATGCGCCGGAACCGGTTTCGCGCGCGGCCGGGGGAGGCTCGCTTGAGGGCTCTCCTGCGGTTTCGCCCGGCGGAAGCAATCGTTTGACGATTCCTTCGGCGGTGGTTTCGAAATTGTTGCCGCCATCCTGCGCAAAAACCGGGCATACCAGCATCAACCCCAACATCGCGCTTAAGATTGTCTTTGACATGAACTTGTCCTCCTTGTGATCGAGTTGATAATTGGAAATCTGATTCATGGGCGGATAATATCGTTTCCTTCCTTCCAGTTTCAACCGATTTTTAGGCTTGGTTCCAATTCCGGCCAGCGCGTTTGTTGCGGCCGGCCAAAACCATGAGAGTGCCCGTTTCGGCACAGGCTTGACTTAAACGCGACGGCATCTTAAAGAATGTACTTGGCGCTGGAATTTCAAACCATAAAAACGGATAGATCCGCAAACAGGACGGCAAAGTCTCTGATCGGAGCCACAAAAGGAGAATCGAAAATGGATTGCAAAAAGGAAAAAAATCTCGAGAGATGCAATTGCTCGTACGAACCCTGCCCTAAAAAGGGCTTTTGTTGCGAATGCCTCGCCTACCATTTGAAAAGCAGGCAGCTTCCCGCATGTTGTTTTCCGAAGGACGCCGAGAAGACCTACGACCGTTCTTTCGAGCATTTCGCCAAGTTGGTGGACGGGAAGCGAGTATAGCCCGAAATGCCAAAACCTATCGCGCGGGTCCAAAAAGCTCGACCTTGAAAACCGTCGGGCCAATCAAGTTCGGAACATCGTCATGAAGTATGTGAAAGCAAAAACATTGTACACGGGAAAGGAAATCGTATCCGACGCGTGGCTGTCGTTCGAAGGAAACATTGTGGACGGCGTCCATGGCGGGTCGGCGAAGCCTGCGGGCGAGATGGTCGGGGACTTTCCGGTGGTGACGCCCGCGTTTATCGACGCGCACAGTCACATCGGCATGGTGCGCGCGGGCGAGCCGCAAGCCGAAGCCGAAGCCAACGACCATGGGGATCCCATGCTGGTTTTGACCGACGCGCTGGATTCGGTGCAGATGGACGACCAATCCTTTACGGACGCGGTGGAGGGGGGAGTTCTCTATTCGTGCGTAATGCCTGGAAGCGGCAACATCGTGGGAGGACTGTCGGCGGTGATTCGCCACTACGCGAAAAACAGTACCGACGCGCTGATAGCCAGGGCCGGAATGAAGTCGGCTTTCGGATACAATCCGATGGCCATGAAAGACTGGAAGGGCGCAAGGCCCACCACCCGCATGGGAGCGTTGGCGATCTTGCGAAAACGCCTTTGCGAGACGTTGCAAAAAAAAGAGACGTTCGACAAGGCGAAGGGCGACAAAAAGAACGAATTCGCGTTTTCCGCCGAGGATAAAATCCTGCTGCAAATTCTCGACAAAAAAACGCGATTGAGGGCGCATGTCCACAAAATCGACGACATCGCCTCGCTTTTGCGTCTGGCGGACGAATTCGGCCTGGATATTTCCGTGGAGCACGCGATGGACGTTCACTCGCCGGAAATATTCGCCGAATTGAAAAGAAGAAAGATCCCCGTGGTGTACGGTCCCATGGACAGTTTCGCATACAAGACGGAACTGAGACACGAGAATTGGCGAAACGTAAAACACCTGATCGATTCCGGGGTGAAATTCGGCCTGATGACCGATCATCCGGTGACGCCGGCCAGGCAGCTGTTTTTGCACACCCGGTGGTTTTTGAGGCAAGGATTGTCGAAGCAAGGCGCCATCGAACTCGTTTCCAGGCAAAACGCGGAAATCCTGGGAATCCAATCGGAGCTGGGAACGTTGGAGAAGGGCAAGTGGGCATCCTTCGTTTGCTGGAACGGCGACCCGTTCCAGTTGTCAAGTTATCCCACCGCTATTTACGGCGAAGGGGAAATTCGTTACGCGGAATAACACGTCTTTGTTTGAAGCGAGCGAGAGTTCGCAATACCGAATTGGGGAAGCAATGAATAGAAAAGATCGTGGAAAGACAAGAAACATTGTTGTTGGAATCGCGCTGTTTGCGGCGGTTTTTTTCATTTTCGGATGCGGGGCGTCCATATTGGATTCTTCTAATATCATGTCATCCGAAGCCGGTTTGAAACCGGGGCTTTCAGTGGTTTACGTCCATGGGTTCTGGCGAAACCTTTATCAAATGCCCGGCGAGGAAAAGGCTCGGAAAACGGGTTTCAAGGGAGAGCCAATCCCGAACTTGAACCATCGTTTCGGAAAGGGCGTGAATTTGTTCGACTCGGGAAGGCCCATGGGCATCGGATTGTACCTGGACGGATTTATAAAGTTCGATGATTCTGGTATTTACGAATTTAAGGCCAATACCAACGACGGGTTTCGGTTGACCATCGCCGGCGAGAAAATCATCGAGGATTCCGAGATGCATTCGGATCGCTTTTCGAATACGGTCACGGTCACGGTGAGCAAGGCGGGATGGTATCCAGTGCAAATCCAATACTTCCAGCGAAAGGGGACCGCTACCATAGAATTGTACTGGAAAAGACCGGGCGACGCGGAAAAGTCGATAATTCCTCCGGAAGCTTTCGCTCACGCGTCCTGATTTTTTCATGGTCGCCCTCCCCATTATCCTGTATACCGTTTTCAATTCCGGGATCGACGAAAACACCGAAAGCGAGACAGTAGGGATATTTGAACAAGCCCACTATTGAAAGGGAATTGGCCGTCATGATCGGGAAAGATTTGGATGGGTGAAATGTCGTTGAAAAGCGATTTCAGAAAGGCGGAAAAGATCGTGTCCCAATTGGGCGCCGAAGATTTGTCGAAATTGAGGCAAATCTGCGCCGAAATACGGGACTCGGAAATTAGGCTTCAGGAAAAATCGAAAAGACTTATGATTCGGTGCGTTCAAAGATGCGGAGGCATTTGCTGCAGAAACCTCCAGATAGACCTGATCATAGGACAGTGGGATTTTGTTTTCATAATGACACTGAATCCATTTCTGATAGAAAAAATCAAGGCTTGCCTGGAGAAGGAGGAGCCTTTTTTTACGTCCGATTGCATTTTCCTGGAAAACGGTGTCGGTCCATGCATTTTTCCGTCGGATGCCCGCCCCGAAGTCTGTCTCGTCACCTTTTGCGACGATGTCTCGTCCATTAGAAAGGAAATCGTGGATGTTAAAATGAAATTTTTCAAGTTGTCTTGGTTTTTAATTTCGCGGAAACCGAGAATGATTGCAAATCGCATCGCCAGATGTTTTAAGCCGTAAGCACGGCTCCGTGCCGATAGGAGGACGGCTTGATTGCTGTTGATGCCGACAGGCTTTTAAACCTATAATCCCTCCGTGAAACTTGCAAGAATCCGATCGAACTTTCGGAAAAGCTCGAATTGTTTTGGTGCGAAGAAGAATGAATTCGCGAACGTTTTGCCCATAGATGCCTGGAGGGGAAATGACTGCATTCGCAATAGTGTTCCTGGTGGGATTCATCGTGCTGTGGCGACGCCAATCCAGTTTGGAGAAATTCCTGCTGTCCCGAATCTCCGAACTGGAAAGAACCGTTTTGGAATTGAAGCTCATGTCGCGGTACGGCTCTTCGGACGCCGAAAAGGAGGTCGCAGGGGAATCGAAGCCTGAAAAGGAAAGTCCCGAAAAAGCACCCTCGAAGCCGGAAACCTCTATAGGCGAGGACCAGCCTCCGCCCTTGCCCCCCGAGATCGAAAAGGCAGGTGCGGAACGGAAAGAAAAACTCGAACCCGTTATGAAACCGCCGGAGAAGGTCCCGTCCGCGGCAGCGAAAACGCTCTCGCCGGAGGCAGCTTCCCCGACCGAGGCCCCAAAGGTCCGGCCGACCCCGGAAGCCCCGAAGCAAAAGCCGAAACGGACCGAATCGGAGTTCAAAAAACGATGGAAGGATTTTGTTTCCAACGTGGACTGGGAGCTGTTCACGGGCGTGAAGCTGTTCGCGTGGCTGGGAGGTCTCGCGCTGTTTGTCGGGGCGGGCTTTTTCGTCAAGTATTCCATCGACAGGAACCTGATTCCTCCGACCGTCCGGTTGGCGGCCGGGGCTTTGACCGGCATCGGGCTAATCCTGTGGGCGTTCCGGTTCGACCGCGAGCGCTACGAAACGTTGCGCCAGACGCTTGTCGCCGGGGGCGTAGGCGTATTGTACACAGTGGTTTTCGCGGCTACCGTCTATTACGAGTATCTTCCGAAAACAGTCGGTTTTTTCATTCTATGTCTGGTCTCCGCCGCCGCGTTCGTCCTGGCCTTGTTTCACCGGGGCGTTCCGATCTCGGTTCTGGGAGCGTTGGGGGCCTATGCGACGCCAGTCCTGGTCAGCACGGGGCAGGGCGGTCTGGTTCAGCTTTTCGCATATCTTGCCATCGTAAACCTGGGGCTTTTCGAGGTGATGCGCCGCCTGGGCTCGTCTTTTATTCTTCTCTTCGCGGCGGCTGGAACGTCTGCGACTCTCCTTTTGGGGACTTTCGGAAGCCGTGTTTTCCTTTCGAGCGAGATCGTAGCCTTCGTTTGGATATTGAATCTGGCCCTGTTTTCGTTTTTCGTCGATTCCATGACCCGAATGCGAGGGCCCGGCCAGGCGCTTTCCTGGTCCTGGAACGTAATTTACTGGACCACGCTGGGAATCGCTGCATCCTTGGTGGAGAAACCCTCGGTCGCCTGCTTGCTGGTAGTAACGGCTGCGTCCGCAGGGGCGAACGCGTTGGCGTTTCGAAACCGATTCTGGTACGCCCGATGCGTCCCTTACTCTGTTTTGGCGTTCGTCGCCGCATTGGCATGGGCCGTCCTGGTATTCGACCCGCGCGGCTTTTCCGCGCAATTCGCGGTTTTCCTGCTATACGGGGCGGCGGGCGGAATAATGCCGGTACTTCTGATTCGCAAATACGGGCCCGACAAGGCAAGCATGGGATGGCTGAAAGCGTTTCCCTTGGCGGTAACCGTCCTGGCAATGACGATGCTTTTCAAATGGCCGACGGTCGATTTTTGGTTCTGGCCAATGGTTCTGCTGATTCAAATGGTCGGGGTTCTTGTCAGTCTGATCGTCGGGGCTTTGATTCAAGTGGGGCTTCTGACGGCCGTTATGGTCGCGGGCGGGGTTTTCTGGATGCGAAACGCGCCAGCGGTGGCTTTGGGCGCGGGTTTTTTCGTTTTCCTGCTCGCGGCGGGTGTTTTGATGCTTGCGATCACTTATTTCGCGTTGCGCTTCCTGTCCGGCTGGGTTTCGGCGCCGGGGGAGGGGGGAGCGCCGGAAAATGAAAAAGTCAAGTCGGCCTTCGATCCGACGGAATGGATGAAAGCATCGCCTGTGCTGGGCGCATTCGTTCTGCTGGGGGTAGCGTTCTGGATGCAGAGGCCGTTGAACCCCCAGCCCGGGATGGCTACCTTGGCTTGCTTCACGGCGATCGCGGTATTCCTGGGAAGGCGAATCATGTTTTCTCCTTTGGCCATGGTCGCGTTGGTGGCTGCCTCCTTGGCCGAATCCGCCTGGATGTTCTCGCCTCCGTCCGGAACGGAGTTTTCGGCTCTGGCTTGGTCCGTCGCGGGCTTTGCCTTGGCTCTGTCGCTGCCGTTCTTTTTTTTTGGACCGGTCGAGCATTGGGACCGCGTCTGGATGGCTTGGAGCGTCTTCGAAATTTTCCAGGCCGCTTTCGTTTTCCGCTCTTCCGACTTTCTGTGGGGAAGACAGATCTCCGGGTGCCTTCCCGCAGCTATGGCTGCGGCGAAAATCCCGACGATCTATTTCCTGCTGGGAAAACTGGAAGGCAAAACCCCGAGAAACGCGGTTCTCGCGTTTCACGGCGGTGTTTTGCTCCTTTATATATCGTCGCTCCCGGTCATATGGTTCGACCAAGGATGGCTGGGCCTCGCGTTGGTATTCGAATCCGCCGCGCTGTTGTGGCTGAACGGAAGAATTGCCCATCCGGGGTTGAGATGGGTTTCCGCGTTTATTGCGCCTGCAGGGCTGTTTCTCCTGTTATCCAATCTCGGAAAAATGAAAGGGATCGATAGCCTTCCGGTTTTGAACGGAGCGGTGATCGCGACCGCCATGTGCATACCCGCGTTGGCGGCCGCAGTCCGCATGGCGGATTATCCGGACCGCCTATTGGGGCGGATGGATCTTCCGCGCTATTTCCTATGGCTGACTCTGGGCGCGGGGTTCTTTCTGGTCAACCTTTCCATCGCGGACATTTTCGGCGAGACCGGCCAACGTCTGCTGTACAGCATCCAGAGGAGCTTTTCCCACGCCTTGGTCAACAGCCTCGCGTGGGCCGTTTTCGGGGCGGCGCTCTGGCGGCTTTTCGAAGAAAACCGGGCGGTCAGAGTCGCCGGACTTGTCGTTCTTGTTCTTGGTTGCGCAAGGCTGCTGCTTTCGCCTTTTCTGTTTCCGTCGGATGTCGTGCGTTTGCGGCCGCTGTCAAACCCGGAACTGATCGCGTTCGTCGCGTTGGCCGTTCTATTGTATTACATGTTCAAGAAGGAGTCTCCGGGGGAATCGTATTACGGCTTTCGCAATCTTTTCCTCGCGTTTTTTCTCGTCTGCTTGTTCGTCGGGATCAAACTTGCGGCGAGCACGATTTTTCAGCCGGGAGTTCCCCTTCGCTTGTTTTTCGGTCGCACCTTGGCAATGGCGACGGCGTCGGCGGCCGGATGGTTCGCGTACGGCCTCGCGTTGGTTCATTGGCCGAAAAAACTCGACCCGCCTTTCCGGACTGCGGGAATGGTCCTGACAGTTCTGGGATTGGCCAAGGCCGCCGCGATTCCATTTCGGTTTCCCTTGGAATTCGCTCAAATCGAACCTCTGCTGAACGAGCAGACGCTGCTTTATATATTCTGCATTGCCGGATCCGTTCTCACGGCTTGCAGAAAGGAGCTTTCGGGCTGGCCGTTCGACAAAGTTTCTTCGCGATCCGCATGGGCGGTCCTGACGGGAGTTTTTGCGTTTTGGGCTCTGAACATCGAGATCTCGAGCCTTTTCGGGGACAACCGGTACGGGTTCGATTTGGCGACCGGAGGCAAGTTTTCCCACCAGTTGGCCTACAGTTTGGGTTGGCTGTGCTTCGCCATCGGGCTTTTGGTCCTTGGAATCAAAATCGAACATAACCGCGCGCGCTGGACAGCTCTGATCATGATCGTGGTTACCGCGTCGAAAATCTTCTTCAAGGACCTCTGGGCCTTGGGACAACTGTACCGCGTCACATCGTTCGTGGGACTGGCTGCGGTTTTGATCTTGGTATCCTTTCTTTATCAACGCTATCTTGCCAAAGGAAACAAACATGAAAATTA
The DNA here is from genome assembly GCA_964575975.1 of uncultured Desulfobacteraceae bacterium. Lineage (GTDB taxonomy): Bacteria > Desulfobacterota > Desulfobacteria > Desulfobacterales > SKZT01. Next base: position 78,461 of record CAZNTU010000003.1, on the reverse strand, counting down.
GATTTTCTTTGTTTTCGGCTTTTTTCTTTCTGTTCGCGGCGCAGGGGTTTTCGGCCGGCGAAGACTCGTGGCGAGTGTCGTCCACTGCGACCGTGCCGTCCGAGGGTCTGGTGGAATCCGTTTTGCCGCCCGGACTCGTGTTTTCGCCCGAAGGAAGTTCCCGTTCCGCGACAAGGTTCGACGACCGAACGTCGAATGTCCGACTCGACTTACAACTTCTGGGACCCGACGGACAGCCACGCCCGTTCGAGCTTTTTTGGCGAAAGGAAGCCGAAACGCTCGAAAAGAACCTGACTGCGGATAAGATAACCATGGAGTCGAAAGGAGGTTTCACGTGGGAGGCATCTTCGCCGGAGGACATAAGCATCGAAAAGATATCGATCCAAATGGCCGAGAAGGGGGCGGTCGGGAGGGTGGACATCGACGCGCTGAGTTCCGGCGGTTGGGTTTCCCTGGCGAAAAACGCGGCGATTTTTCCGGGAGAGGAAGGCATGCGGACCGAAATCCGAGTCGTTCCCCGCGTTTTCGGAAGAATCAGGGTGTTTTTCGGCGGCTACGACAGAATGTTCTTCGATACTCCCGTGCCGATTACCCATGTGACGGTTTCGGGCAAGCCGTTGGAGAAAAACTACGCGACGAAAAAAATCGAGCGGGTTTTCGAAACGCTCGAAACGGACGAAGGATTGGAAATCAGGACGGCTTTGCCTGGCGCGGGGCTTTGGATCGAGTCCGTCGAAACGACGCTCGGGGTTCCGTTTGTCGGGGACTGGCGGATCGGTTGCGACGAATACAACGCGGGCGTCGAGGAATTCAGGATGATCGACGGCGGAACGGTATCGGAAATTACGGAGGACGCTCGAAAATTCGTTGTCGGAATAGATCGTATTTGGCCTGCGCGAACCGTGGTTTTGAAATTGAAGCCCCGGAGCGGTTTTCCGGGAAAGGTGGACAGTCTGGCCTTTTTCTCGCGAGTTCCTCGCCTCCTTTTTTACGCGGATGCTCCGGGGCGGTACACGGCGCGCTCCGGAACGGGGGAGCGGGCGACCGTGTTGCCGACCCCGAGCGAGCCGGACCGGCGAATTGCGCATCAAGCGATTTTTCCAGAAATTGAAAGCAACGAGGCCTGGCGTCCCGTAAACCTCGTGGAGACCTACGGAATTCAGGGCGGACCGTTTTCCGCAAAGGGCTATCGGTGGCGCGGAGCCGTGCGAATTCCAAACGAAGGCTTTTACCGGTTGAACCTGAACCGGGAAGCCAGTTTGGACGGCAATCCGGCCGGAATCAGGCTGGTTCGCGACGGTATTCAGATTCCCTATTTCTGGGGACGCCCCAAAATCGCATCCGTCCGACTGCAACCGGAAAAGGAATACGAAAAGAAGGAAAACCGAACCGTCTGGACTTTCGGTCTTCCAAAAGCCTCGGAATACTGGACCGAGATTCGGCTCGCCTCCTCGGGAATTTTCGAAAGGGACGTACAAATGGAAATCCCGATGGCGGGCCCTAAATCCTGGCGACCGTGGCGAACTTCGGTTTGGCAAAGCCTTTCGGAAAAGCCGGCGTTTCTCCATTTCGATATGAAAGGATTTCCCAAGGAGGAAACCTCTTTTCGCATCGTGATGGAGCATGGAGACAACCGCCCGATAGATTTGTCCGAGGTCGAGATTCGATATCTTGAAAAGGCGGCGATGTTCATAGCGACCGCGCCCGGACGGATCGAGGCTTTCGGGGGCAATCCCGTCGCGGCGGCGGGAAACTACGACCTGGATTTGGTGCGGCATCACTTGGTCGGATTGAAGCCCGAAGTCGTCGAACTGGGCGATATCGCTCTGGAAGGAAAAAGCGACTGGGGAATCGATTTCGAAGGGATGTTCGGAGAGAAGGGATGGGGCCTTTATTCGGTGCTTGTCGTCGTATCGCTTGCTTTGATAGCGATAATCGTCCGGTTGTTTCCCAAGGAGCCCCGAGGCGCGGAACGGCGGTAAAGAAATTCTTCGGATTTATCTCCTTTACAGATTGTCAAAAACATAGACACGACAAGTTGGCGGGATCGGGATCGTCGGATTTCGTATACCCAAAGAATACGGCATCTTAACCCTCCGTCTGTTTTCTTTGGCGATTGGCATGAAGGTTGCTTGAATATGTTGCCGGAAAAAAGTTATTCTTTGTGAAATCTCTACTACGAAAAGGAGGGAAAAGATGGCTTTCGAACCTTTGAAAAATGTATTGGTAGCCTTGGACGGTTCCGAGCGTTCCTACGAGGTAATAAAATACATCGCCAAAGTGCCGTATTTTAGAGAGTTCGGGACTAAAATTACCCTGTACAGCGTTTACGACGCAATGCCGAAGTATTTAAGGGATTTGGGCAAGGATCCGCAGTTCAAAAAGACGTTCGACGAAGTGCAGAGTTGGGAGATTCAGAAGAAACGCGACCTCGAAAGCTTTCTGGAAAAATCCAGAAATGGACTGGTGGAGGCCGGAATCGAAAAGTCGAAGATAAAAATGAAGTTGCAGAAGAAAGCGGTCGGAATCGCAAGGGACATCGTCAGCGAGGCCCACAGCGGCTACGGCGCATTGATGATCGGACGGAAGGGCGCCGGCATGATGAAAAACGTAGTGCTTGGAAGCATTGCCATGAAGCTTCTGTCGGGGATAACGGACATGCCTCTGGCGCTGATCGGAAGAGATATTCCTGTTCCCAACAAAATCCTGATCGCCATGGACAATTCGGAATATTCCATGAGGGCGGTCGATTTTGTCGCAGCGAACCTTTCCGGGAAAGACTACGAAATCCACTTGGTTCATGTCATTAGGGACGATATCGACACTCCCAAGGAAATCACGGACCAGTTCGTCCACGAGATCGCGCCGGTGCTCAACGAGGCGAAATCGCATCTGGTGAGAAGCGGTTTTGGCGAAGACAGGGTAACGACCAAAATCATTACCAGGCAGCGAAGCCGGGCTAAAGCGGTAATGGACGAAGCCGAAAACGAGAACATCGGTACGATCATGACCGGCCGCAGAGGACTTCACAAGGTCGTGGAATTCTTTATGGGGCGCGTCAGCAACAAAATTGTCCAAATGGGCCGGTTCAACGCAGTCTGGGTGATCACCTAGGATTTGTTCGAACGCTTTGCTTTCCATGGGCGAAGCAAAGGGAAAGGCGAGAATTGTCCATAGACGACAGGTTCGGGGCGAAAAACCTGTTTTTCGGGCAATTCTCGCCATCCGAGTTGCGCGGACCCGAGCGCAAACTACGGGATCAAGCCGGGGGCTTGCGATAAAAGGGCCGCAGGCAATTTTTCCAAAAAATAGCTTAGGAGAAACAGAATTCCATATTCTATAAGGATGGCGAATGCAGAAGGAGAAAAAAACAGAAATATCGGAGCGAATAAAGGAAAACGGACGGTAATTTCAACTAAAAGCAGTGCGTACCCCGATTGCCGGCGCACTACAAGAAACAATCCGGAAATTCGTTCCGGAGGGAAAATTCCCTCCCTTCTTTAATTGCGGAGACGAATCGTCATGGCGTTTCGCCCGGCAATCAAGGAAGCGAATGGGTGGAACTGTAGTTGATGGAAAATCGTCCTTCTTCGGCGTAATCGATCGCCGAAAAAAGACTCTGCTCGTGAAGCGTGCTATACATTTCCTGCACTTGCTTCAGTTTGTCGCAATCCTTGGCGCATTCGAACTTCGACTTCAGACGTTTTGGGCAATTTTTGCACGGTGACGAGGTCATTTGTTTTTTCTCCTTTCTCGAAGGAGGTTAATGAATGGGCGAGGACTCGACCGGCTTTGTGAAATTTTCGCAGTCTCGCCTTGCCGTTTTTTTCCCGTGTTAACAGCTTGTTTAAAGTAGTCGAAAGAAAATGTATATGGGGTAATTATCCTATTTGGAGAACAAAAATAATGTATTCGAAGTACTCCATTGTTGTTTCGTGAGTATTTCAGGCTTGGCGGGGAAACAATACCCGATAAAAAAATGCCTTACCGTTGGGCGCGATTTCCGGTCGAATTTTTTTTGGAATTGTCGATAACCTCGCGTACAGCCCTTGCCAAATCGTCTAGGGACGGCGGTTTCATGAGGATTGCCCGGATTCCTGCCTGGGCCGCTTTTTCCGTCGCTATTTCGCGTCGATTTCCGGTCGCGATTATAACAGGAATATCGGGTCTTGCGCGCAGCATTTCTTGTGCCATTTGGAGGCCCGTCATTTTCGGCATGTTCATGTCGGAGACGACCAACTCGTAGGAAAACGGACTTGCCCGGAAAATTTCCAGCGCCGCCAGGGGATTGTTTTTGCAGGTTATGCGATAACCCAAATCTTCGAGCATTTGCTCCATTACGTCGGTCACGGTTTTTTCGTCGTCGACCAGAAGAATACTCTCCTGTCCCCTGGGGATTTGAGCGATTTGAAAGGTTTCCTCCTTTTGTTCTTCCGCGACATCCATTCTCGGGAAAAAAACCTTGAACGAGCTTCCCCTTCCCTTTTCGCTTTCCACGATGATGTCTCCGCCATGGTTTTTCACGATGCCGTGGACCACGGAAAGGCCCATGCCCGTGCCTTCGCCCTCGGGCTTGGTTGTGAAGTAAGGCTCGAAGATCCGGTCCAGCAGTTCCTTGTCCATGCCGCATCCCGTATCTCCGACGGTCAGGCATACGTAAGGTCCCGGCTTCAGGTCCGCGGCAGCCTTGGAATCGTTACTGCTCAGATCGACGTCCTCCAGTACGATTTCCAGAATTCCCCCGGATTCTTTCATGGCGTGCTGCGCGTTGGTGCAAAGATTGATCATGACTTGATGGAGCTGAGTGGGGTCGGCGACGATCATGCTTTCGGATTTCAAGTCGGACTTGAATTCGATGGTTGCGGGAAGAGAGGCCCGAAGCAGTTTCAGCGCTTCTTTGATAATACTTTTCACCTGGAGGGAAGAGCGCTTTTGGTTATCCTGCCTGCTGAACGTGAGTATCTGCTGTACGAGGCTTTTCGCCCTCTGCACCCCGGCCAGCACTTGTTCGAGATTTTGCCTTGCCCTTGTTCCGGCAGGTATTTTTCTCATGGCCAGCTCGGTATATCCGCTGATGGGGGTGAGAATATTGTTGAAATCGTGGGCGATGCCGCCGGCAAGAGTCCCTATGGCCTCCATCTTTTGGGCCTGTCGAAGTTGCGTTTGAAGGCGCGCCTTTTCCTTTTCCGATTCTTTGCGGTCGCTGATGTCGCGTGCGATGGTCAAAACGGTTGGTTCTTTGTCGTATTCGATGACCCGGCTGCTGACTTCGATGGGAATCATCGCTCCGTCTTTTCGTTTGTGGGCGGTTTCGAAAATCAGATGGCCTTCGAGGCGAATCTTTTCCATCCGGTCTTTTATAGTTTCATTGTTTTCCGGGGGGTCTATGTCTTCCCAGTTCAACTCCAGCAATTCTTTTCGGGTGTACCCCAACCGTTCGCAGGCGATACGGTTCGCGTCCAACATCCGTCCTCGCCTGTCCAGGACGAAAATGGCGTCCCCTGCGTTTTCGAACAATGTTCGGTACCGGTTAGTCGTGGCCAGCAGCGCCTTGATCGTCGAAAAATCGAACGGAAGCGTCTTAAACGAATCTATTGAACTTTGGCGTTTTTCTTTTTCCACTGAACGTCCTTGGTAAAAGCCGATAAAAACACGCGCGGACATGATGAAAAGCTATTCTGCAATAAGTTCATTAATAAATGAAACGCACAGGCTTTTCAACCGGTTTTTTGGGGATTTCAAGACCGTTTTCGTTTTAATTCGGCAGATGAAGGTTCGAAATTGAGAGCCGGATATGGTATAAAAAGAATTCGAAATTTTAATCAACGAAAAAAGTTGCCAATGCCTAAACTGTATATTGACGAATATAAAAAAACGCTTGCCGAGACTCGGATTGTGGTCGCGTGCAGGGAAGGTATCCTTCGGGAAAACATCTCCCATTTGTTGGGCGACATCAAGTTTTTAGACCGTCAGGGAATCCGAACCACATTGCTCCATAATCTTCCGAACCGTTTCGCCAACAGGAAATATTTCACTCTTTTTCAAGACAAGCTGCCCAACACGCGGATCGAACGAATTCCCGTGGAAACGGGGGAGGATTTTTACCAGTATGCCCTCAACACACCGTTGGAAGCTTCCAAGATTCTTTTTGTAGAAAGAAAATACCTGACCGACGACAAGGGGCGCAAATTGAATTCCTTGACCACCAGCAACGCCCTTCGACTAATTCGGGAAAAAAAAATCATCGCCTATGGAGACTTGGTGGCGAATGCGAATTTCAAAACGATCATCGAAAAGATTTGCGCGAAAATCGAGAATCGAATCGTGGACCGCATCCACATCGTGCCTGCGAAAAAGAATTGTCTGAAGCACGAACTGTTCAGCCTGGAAGGGGTCGGAACGTTAATCGCCAACAATTTTACCGAATCTTTGGAACGCGTGGGCACGGACGAGGAAGTCCGGATCGTCCAGGACATACTCCGGCCGTATATCCAGCGGGGGTTGATCAAACCCCGGAGCCGGGAGCATGTTTCGGCCATGAGGGAGAATTTCTATATGGCAAAGATCGACGGCATTCCCGTGGGGTGCGTGGAAAAGATCGTCCTAGACCCCGTTTCGGCGGAACTGGGGGCTTTGGCGGTCGCGATCAGGTACCGCAACCAGCAGGTCGGATATTTTTTGATCCAGTCTTTCGTGGAAATAGTGAAAAAAGAGGGCTTTCGGCGGGTGGTTTCCCTCACCAGGAACGAAAAATTGAAAGAAATATACCTTTCGGTGGGGTTCGAGGAAAAAGTCCCCGAAGATCTTTCTTCAAGGAAAGCAAGATCTCCGGGGGTTCCGATGTTCGTGTTTGCGGTTGCTTAACGTCCATCGCCCGCGAAAACGGCCGCCGCCACCACAGTAGTCCACTTGCCGCTCTCGTCGGCCTGGGCGCCCAGCGTCGTGTGCCAGGTTTCCACGATTTTCTCCGACATTCTGAAAACTTCCCTCTTCTCGTCGTAGTCCTTGTCGACGTCGAATTCGATCCCCAAGGTATTGGCAAGCATGGTGGCGGCAAGGTCCTCGGCGTATTCCCCGCCTTCCTTCTCGGTTTCTCCGTATGCGTTATGGGCCGCCAGAAATCCGTATCTGCCTTCCTCGCGAGGCAGCGCAAGGCCGATGCTGGCGACGATCCTCCGACCGGGCTCGCAGGAGTGCGCCTTGGCAATTACCGAGGGAGTGACTTCTCCTGGATGCAACATTCCCAATCCTTCCATGGCGTCGATTATTTTGCAGTCGGGAGGGAAAATGGAAGAGACCTCGACGATATTCAGATGGGCGATACCCGCGTCCCTCAACGCGATTTCGAGGGACGCTCCCTTTTCCTTGTGAATTCCAATGCCTTTGGTGAAAAAAAGATATTTGGGTACATACATTTTTTTTAATACTCCTGTCCGCTTGTAGTTACATTCTTTCCAAAACGTCTATTCCGAGCAGGTTCAAGCCTGTTTTCAGAGCGACGCGGCACGCGTTGATCAAAACGAGACGCGCTTTTGCGATTTCCTCGGTTTCGGCGCGAATCACCTGGTGTTTGTTGTAGAACTGGTTGAACGCCTTTGCGGTGTTGAAAACATGTACGGCGAGCCGGGACGGGGCGAGTTCCCCCGCCGAAATTTCCAGTTCCTCGGGAAATTGGATCAGGTGTCGAATCAGAATCAGTTCCTCCTCGTTTCCCAGGACGCCGCAGTCGGCCTCGCGACAGGAAAGTCCCAGTTCCGCCGCGTTTCTCAAGATTCCGGAAATCCTTGCGCAGGCGTACTGGCAATAAGGGCCGGTAAAACCGTCGAACGATATGGATTCCTCGGGGTCGAAATGGATGTCCTGGTTGGCCCTGACCCTTAGAAGATAAAATTTGATCGCCCCCTTGCCGATGGCCGATTTTCTTTCGTTCATCTCTTCGTCGGACAAAGGATTGTCGATGTTCCTCTTGACTATTTCCGCCTCCGCCATTTCTTCTATCGCCTCGATGAGGTCGTCGGCGTCCACGACCTTGCCCTCCCTCGATTTCATTTTTCCTTCGGGAAGATAGACCATGCCGTACGACAGATGGTGGCAACCGTCCGCCCAAGAGTATCCGAGGGCCTTTAAGATTTCGAAAAGGCACTGGAAATGATAAACCTGTTCGCTGCCGACCACGTAGATGGAGCGGTCCAGATTGTGATCGGCCACCTTCATAACGGCCGTTCCGATGTCCTGCGTCATGTACAGACTGGTGCCGTCCTCGCGAAGGACAGTCACTTTTTTCCGCTTTCCGCCTTTTTCGAGACCGTATTTTTCCTCGGGCATGGGAAACACCACGTTGCCCTTGTTCTCCCCGTTTCGGGAATCGACTTGGAAAACCTCTTTTTTCAAACCTTCCGAGATGATGTCGCGGCCGAGTTTGTACGTGTCGGATTCGTAATATACGGCGTCGAATTCAAGGCCGAATTTCTCGCAAGTCTCGGCGAATCCGTCGTAGACCCACTGGTTCATGGTTTTCCAGAGTTCGACGGTTTCCGGGCCGCCCGCCTCCCATTTTTGGAGCATTTGCTGGACTTCGACGTCCAGCGAGGGGTCCTTCTCGGCTTCGATGGCGTACCGCACGTACCAGTCGCCCACGAAATGGTCCCCCTTGATCCCCTGGGATTCCGGCGTGGCACCTTGGCCCCACCTTTTCCACGCAAGCATGCTTTTGCAGATATGGACTCCGCGGTTGTTGATCAGATTGGCCTTGACCACGCGGTACCCTGTCGCCTCCAAGATTTTCGACAGGGCCATTCCCAAGGCGCCGTTTCTCAAGTGGCCCAAATGAAGGGGCTTGTTGGTGTTCGGTGAAAGATATTCCACCATGACGCGCTCGCCTTCGCCCATTCGGGAGAAAAAGAATTTTTCTTCGTTTTCGACGATTTCGGAACAGATCCGGCCGAACAAGACGGAACGGTCGATCTTGACGTTGACATACGGGCCTGCGGCTTCGGCCTTTTCGATCAACTCCTCCGTTCGCATGTTTTCGACGATCTTTTGGGCTATGTCCTTGGGAGACCGACGATACTCTTTCGCCAACGGAAAACAACCGCACGCGAAATCGCCCATCGCGACGCTGGGCGGAAATACCAGGGACAAACCCTCCGGTCGGCCTCCGAACGCCTTTTCGGCCGCGGTTTCGATTCGATCCAGTATGGTTTTCTTGAGTTCTCCGATGTCCATTTCGTCTCCTTTGTTCCTTGGTTCTCGATTTCGACGGGATTGTTTCTTTCGGTGCTCTTGATTCGAGGAATTCAACGTCGGATCGGCGGCCGGGAACGGGCGTTCGGCCGCCGAAATTCAAAACCGCTACAAGTAACCCAAATCGGCATCGAACACAACATTAAAATTTTTTATTTTCGACGAGGATTAGACGGACAAGTTCATGAAAAGAACCCGAAAGGGAAGGTGTGCGAAATCTTTTGTTTCGATTTCGACAAAGCCTTTTTTTTCGTACCATTTCTTCAATTCCGTATCTTGGGCGATTATTCCGGCGCTGACGGTTTTCGCGCCCGACTTTTTCGCCTCCGATACGGCCTTTTCCAGCAGTTCTCCGCCGAACCCCCTGCCGCGCCTCCCCGGAAGCACCCCCAGCCTTTCGACGAAGAAAGTATTGCCGTCCGCCTTCTCCAGGCCGACGCAACCGGCTGGAATTCCTTTGTCTATCTTTACGAAAAAAGAAACGCCTCGGAGCATATCCTCTTTGATCTTTTCCACCGTGCTGTTGGACGGGTGGGTCGGGCAGTTTTCGGACGTCAGATCGAATCGTCTCGCGACGTCGGAGAAACATTGGCGCACAACGAAATTCAACATGGATGCTTCTTCGGGCTTGACTTCGCGAACATCGGATTTTTTTATTCTCATGCGGAATTCTTTCTTCTCGAGGGTAAGATTGAAAAATAAAAAGGGGCGTCCCGTTTTCGGGGAACGCCCCCTGGATCTTTACATGGTTTCGATGGCGTCGCGTTCCGACTTTTTTACTTCGGAAACTTGATTGTCACGATTTCGCCGTCTTCCGACTTTTTCACTTTGACTTTGACGTCGATGCTGCCGTCCCGAATACCCAACGCCAGTACGGATTTTCCGGAGTCTTCCTCGATATGGGTAATCCCTCTGATCGTTTCGAAGACTTTATCGGCGATTTCGGCCCCCGGATCCGGAAGCTCCTTCTTTTTGTATTTCGCGAAGACCGTCACATTGCCGTCCTGGTCCTTCGCGATGGAGATTTTTTTCGCGTCGCTGTCGATTCCGTGAAGCGCTGTCAAAGCAAGCCACTTCAGCGCGGCCATTTCCTTGTCGGCGTCGTTTTTGATCGCGGCCATTTCCGCCAAGGGGTCGGTTGTCGCAAAACAATCGATATGTTCCTGAACCTGTTTGTGCAGATTTTCTCTCATATTCGTTCCCCCTGTATGTTTAAAGTAAACGAAGTTTGAATTTCCAACCATTACTAACTTGGGTAACAAACTAACCACGCTTTTTTAAAATTCAAGCTATCCGGACGGTCTTGGCGTATTTACATTGTTTTTCCCTTGGGATATCTTAGTCCGACTGCGACAGATTGAAATTTTGGGATTTTTCATTTTTTCTCGGAGCGTTTCATGGAAGAAATATACGAATACAACAAGAACGACAGATATTTCGCTCAAGTTTCTAGCGGCCTGGAATCCATAGCCGAAGACGAGTTGGTCGCCTTGGGGGCGAAGCATATACAGGCGGGCATTCGCGGACTGCATTTTTCCGCGGACGCGGCTACGTTGTACCTGGTAAACTACAAATCGCGTTTATTGTCTCGGGTGCTTGCGCCCTTGCGTTCTTTCGCGTGTCGGGACAGGGGGGATTTGTACCGGGCGGGGAGATCCATCCAATGGGACCGGATGTTTTCAGAGGACGACACGTTCGCCGTATTTTCGAACGTGTCGGGAAACGAAAATCTTCGCCATTCGAAATTCGCGGCCTTGTGCCTCAAGGACGCGGTGGCGGATTATTTTCGGGGCAAGTCGGGAAAGAGGCCCGACGTTGACGCCTTGAATCCGGAAGTTTCGATCAATCTTCATATCCAGGAACAAACCGGAACGATCAGCCTGGATGTTTCGGGCGGGGCGCTTCATCGAAGGGGCTACAGGCTGGAGTCGGTCGCGGCCCCCATGAGGGAGACCATCGCGGCTGCCGTCGTGGCTTTTTCCGGATGGAACGGCGAAAGACCGCTTTACGATCCCATGTGCGGTTCGGGAACGCTTCTTTGCGAAGCCCTGATGAAGGTTTGCAATATTCCGGCCGGATATCTGAAGAAGAATTTCGGGTTTCGTTTTCTCCCGGATTTCGACGCGAAGCTTTGGGGAAAGGTAAAAAGAGACGCCGATTCCAAGATTTCGAAGCCGGTCCCCGGCCTTGTCTCGGGAAGCGACGCGGACATGGTGGCGGTCGGAGCCGCGAGGACCAATTCGAGTGCAATTTCGGGAGGAAACTCCGTACGGGTGGAGCGGACCGATTTCAGGAAAATCGCCGGGCTCGAAAACACGACCATACTTTGCAACCCGCCGTATGGCGTTCGTCTGAAGGACGAAAGGGGACTCGATTCCCTTTACAAGGATTTCGGGGATTTCCTGAAACAACGATGCAAAGGGGCGCAAGCATACGTGTATTTCGGCAACCGGGAGACGATCAAGAAAATAGGGCTCAGGACGACGTGGAAAAAGGAGTTGAAAAACGCCAATCTCGACGGCAGGCTCGCCAAGTACGAACTGTTTTGAAACGGGACTGTCAAAATTCGTGGCAAAGCCCTATCAGGAATCCTTGGTTTTCAGGCACGTAGGAAAGGGTCACGCCGGTTTTCGTTTTCAGGTTTTCCAGAAACCGCTGGCGGGAGGTCGCATTGTATTTGTGGGCGCTGGAGATCGCCCCGTAGATGTTTCCCCCGTAGAATCCGGCCCCTACGAAGGCGATGATCGCCCCGAGCGCCTCGTTGTCGTTGTCGAAGGATTCGTAGGCTGCAATAAATAGTCCCGTGTTCAACAGAAAGGCGGCGAGGGCGTCCCTGTAACGGCCAACGTATGCGAAACCCGCTCCCGGAACGACGGACAAAAAACCCGCCAGTTTCGGATTCTTAGTAGGATACAATGGATCTCTGCCCAGTTCTTCCTCGATTTCCCCTACGCGATAAAGGTTCCTGTTTTGTTCCGCGATCAATTGGAAGCGTTCCCGGGCCTTTTCGATTTCGTCCCTTGCCAAATGAATCCATGCGGCGCGATAATGCGCTTCGTCCCGGATTGTAGGTGCCGTCGCGGTTTCGGCCACGTGGTTCAGCAATCCAAACGTGGAGGCGTAATCTTCCAGCGCCACGAACGTTTCGCTCAACCGGAAATAGGCTTTATTTGCAAGGGCAGGATTTTCGCCCCTTTCGATCACTTTGGAAAAGGATTCCACGGCGTCCTTGAACCGGCCGCTGTTGGAATAGGCTTCGCCTATTCTATACAGGGCGAGATCGACCCGCTCGTCTTCGGGAAAAAAATAGACGAATCGTTCGAACTCGGAGATAGAATCGAAATAGCGCCCCTGATCGAAATAATCCATTGCGAAGGCGAATTGTCGGTCGGGGTCGACCACCAGAACGCCCGGCTTGATTTCCTCGGCGGCCAGTCCCGCACCCGCGCGCAGCGAAAGGGCAGCGGCCAAAATCAGTTTAAGAATGCTTGCGCGGGCTTTTCTCATCTTATTTTCCTCGGTCCGGGGATTTTTTCCACCAGAAGTCGTTGTTGGAAACGGGATCGTACGTTTTCGTTTTGCCTCCGACATTGACGGGAGGGCTTGCGTCTTTTTCGTCCCTTCCACACCGCAGAAGCCTGTCGCAGGTCATGAAGTATCCCGCCAAGGGACCATTCCTTTTGAAGGCCTCGATACTGTATGTGGAGCAGGACGGGTGCATGGAGCAGCGGTCGCCGTCGGCGCCCGAAAGAAATTTTCTGAAAAAGTGGACGGGGGACAAAAAAAAGTCGCTTGCGGACGCCTGTTCCTTTTCTTCGGGCGGCTGGGCCGCAACGGCGGGAGCGGCCGAAAATACGGCCAGAAAAAGCGCCAGGGCCGCGCCGACGGTTCTTGGTTTCATACGATATTTCCTTGTCTTTTTTTAGGGATTCGCGTGCTTTGTGCAAACACGATTATGCATCATTTCTGCGTCACGCGCAAGACCTCTTCGATCGTGGTCGCGCCGTTCAAAACTTTCGAGATTCCGTCCCGACGGAGGGTGGCCATTCCCGATTTCAACGCTTCTTGCTTGATAGAGCCCGAATCGTGGGACTTTACGATCAGGCTTTTTATTTTTTCATCGACGATCATAATCTCGAAGATGCCGATTCGTCCGCGGTAGCCGGTTTGGATGCAAGATGCGCAGCCAGCCGGTTTGTAAAGGATGCGGCCCGAGATTTCGTTTGCGGTCAATCCTATCGCTTCCAGAGACGTTTGGTCCGGAACATAGGGCTTTTTGCACTCCGGGCAGAGCACCCGCACGAGGCGTTGGGCGCAGACCGCGATGATCGAGGAAGAGATGAGGAACGGTTCGACGCCGATATCCACGAGCCTGGTAATGGCGCCGGCGGAATCGTTGGTATGAAGCGTGGAAAATACAAGGTGCCCGGTCAACGCCGATTGAACCGCGATTTCGGCCGTCTCCCGGTCGCGGATTTCTCCGATCAGCACGACATCGGGGTCCTGGCGTACGATGGACCTCAATCCGCCGGCGAACGTCAGCCCGATTTTCCTGTTCACCTGGATTTGACTGACTCCGGGTATTTTGTACTCGACGGGATCCTCGATGGTTATGATGTTGATGTCCGGGGTGTTGATGGAGGACAGAATGGCGTACAGGGTCGTGGTTTTCCCGCTCCCGGTGGGGCCGGTCACCAACACGATACCGTGAGGCGTCCTGACAAGTTTCTCCACGATTCGGAGCTTTTCCGGCTCCAGCCCCAGATCCGTCATTTGGAAAAGGGTGTTCGTCTTGTTCAATAATCTTAGCACCACCCGTTCTCCGAAAGAGGTCGGGATCGTGGAAATGCGCACGTCGATATCCTGTTCCCCCATCTTGACCTCCAGGCGTCCGTCCTGGGGAAGTCGCTTTTCCGCGATGTTCATCTTGGCCATCACCTTGATCCTGGAGATCAGCGATGACTGGATCCATTTGGGAGGAGCGAGCAAATCGTAAAGAATGCCGTCCACCCTGTAGCGGACTTTGAAACTGTCTTGATAGGGTTCGATATGGATGTCGCTGGCGCGGGCCTTGATCGCCTGGGACAGGATATGGTTGACCAGCTTGATGATGGGGGCGTCGCTGTCGTCGTCCAATAGATCGGCGGCGACTTCTATTTCGTTGACGATCGAGGTTCCGTTTTCCTCCATGTTTTGCACCAATTGTTCGGCCGAGTCGCGGACGGTGTCGTATGAAATGTTTATTGCCGACATGATCGCGTCTTTCGGACAGAGCACGATATCGTAGTCGGGGATGCCCAGGATACTGGCGAGATCGTCCAACGGATTGACTGCGGAGGGATCGTTCAGCGCAATGGTCCAACGCGAATCGCTCGTTCCGCAGGACCCTGTTCCCTCCGATTCGTTCTCGATCTTTTCGGCTTCCTTGTACCTTAAAGGAATCATGGCGTAATGCTTCAAGAACCGGATCGGCAATTTTTGGATAAAACCGTTGTCGATTTTCTCGAGCGGAATATCCGGCTGGAAAGGGATTTGGTATTGTTCGCTCAGAGCCCGCAACAACTGCGTCTCGGTCAAAATTTTTTTTTCGATCAGAAGATCGCGAATCCTGCCCCCCTTTTTAATGGCTGCGGCGCGCAATTCAGAAATGGTCTGCTCGGAAATCCCGAATTTCTCCTTCAATATATCTTGAAGCGTTTTTCGCATGTAAAACGGTCGATCCTTTGGTCCTCCGCAACGAATCACGGCTTTTCGTACATTTTTATGACTCCCCCTTGGATTTGATCCATGTGGACTTTTTTACCGTCGTATATTTTCTCGGCTTCCTCGGTGGTTTGAACCACGTACGGGGTGAGGAAGACGAACAAGTTGGTCCTTTGGGAATTGTTGTAGACGGTTTTGAAAAGCCAGGACAAGCCGGGTATGTCCCCAAGGCAGGGTATCGAGTTTTTTCCCGAAGAAATCGTGTCGTCGATGAGTCCTCCGAGCACGACAGTTCCGCGGTCTTTTACGATCACGGTGGTGTTGATGCTTCTTTTCAAGGTAGTGGGGCGGACATCCGGGTTGTTGGCGTCTCCCGGAATCGAAGTGAGTTCCTGGAGTATTTCCAGTCTTACGAGACGGTCTTTGCTGATATGCGGTTTGAGGACCAAGGTCATTCCGACGTCCCGGTATTCGAAGGAATTGTATACGGTGTTGTCCGTGGTCGAGGACTGGGTTTGGTAGGGAATGTTTCTTCCCACGTGGATTTTGGCCTCCCGGTTGTCCGTGGTCAGAATCTGCGGGGTGGAGAGGATTTTGACGTCCTCGTCCCCCTGAAAGGCCTTCGCCACGGCGCCGATGCTGGGAAAAACGATTTTCCCCAGTTCCGTGGCTATTTCGATGCCGCCGCCCACGACGCCCATGGCGAAACCCTCGGGGCTGAGCAGTTCCCTGGCTTCCAGTCCGCCCGTGCCGCTGTAGCCGCCTCCAATGATGCTGTCCTTTCCGTCAATCCTGGTCTTTCCCACCACGCTCCAGTCGATTCCCAAGTTGAAATTCTTGTTCACGTTCACTTCCATGATCAACGACTCTATGTAAACCATCGACCTTGGAATGTCCAACTGCCGGATGATATTCTCGAGGACCGCGTATTCGTCTTTCTCCGCCATGATGACGAGACTGTTGGTCGCCTTGTCCGCGGAAACCCGGACGTTCGCGGAAACCACGGGGCCGCCCGGCTCCCCCGGCGCTCCGTGCTTTCCCGGAAGCTCCTGGAGTATCGGCGCCAAATCTTCCGCAACGGCGTTTTCAAGATAATAGACATGAATCTTGCCCGTCCCCCGAGGCACTTCCGTGTCCAAAAGCGCGATCAGCTGTCTGATCTGCGCGGCCTCGTTCTCGCTCGCCATCAATACGATGGAATTGGTGCGTTCGTCGGCCCTGAACCTGACAATGTCATCGATTTCCGCCTTGGACGATCCTTTTCGCGGCCTGAAGATGGTTTTGAGAAGATTTTCCATTTCGGAGGCGCTGGCGTGTTTCAGAGGCACCACAGACACTTCCTCGCCGATTCCGACCACGTCGAGGGTGCCAAGGATTTGCATAAGCCGCCTGATATTGGAATAGATATCCGTGACGATCACTGTGTTCGTCCTGGAATACGCCAGGATCACGCTGTTTTTCGACACAAGGGGAGCGAACAGTTGCTTGATTTCCTCCGCGCTGGCGTATTTGAGAGGTATGACCTGCGTCACTACCTGGTCGGACGGGGACACCGCCTCCTGCGCGATAAGCGTCTTCACGCTTTTCGTCATGGCTTCCGTAGCAGGGACGATCTTGATAACGCCCCCCGACTCCACCGACGTGAATCCATGGACGTCGAGCACGGACTCGAACACCTCGTACGCCTCCTCCACGGAAATCCTCGCGGGGGATATGATGCTGACCTCCCCCCTGACCCGTTCGTCCACGATGAAATTCTTTCCCGTCAGTTCGCTGATGAATTTAATGAATACGTTGATATCCACGTTTTGAAAATTGAATTCGATATCCCCGTTGGTTCCGTTTCCTTTCGGACCCGAATGTCCGCCGTTCTGCGCCAGACAATCGACCACCTGAATACGGGCCGCCAGGAGAACGACGGCGGCGACCAACAACCAAAAAGCCCTTTTCATAGTCGGATAAATGGATTTTTTCATGCGTACGTCCTGTGCGAATTGATCGGTTTCATTCGATGACATAGTCGAGGTCTATTTCTTTTCCTCTTCTGATTACCTGCAGAGTTACGTTGTCCGAGCTTCTCATGTGCCGGTACAAAGCAAGGGCGTCGTCCAGGGATTGAATTTCCCGACCGTCGACTCCCCTGATAACGTCGTCGTCCCTCAATCCCATCTTTTTGAAAATCGAATCGTCTCTTATGGACGATATGGAAAGACCCGAGGATGTTTTATCCCCTTCCTTGTAATGCGGGTTGATCTGCGCCTGGGTCATGAGATCGCTGACGTTTCCGACCGCCTTCTGGATTTCGTTTCGGTTCAAAACGATCCGCATGCCGTTGGCAGGTTCGGGTTTTTCGATCCGCTCGGCGACGGTTGCGGCTCGAATCACCCTTTTGTTCGTTTCGTCCTTTTCCATTCGAAGGATTTCATCCCTGTCTCCGACCCTAAGAACCACTTCCTCCCTAAGGATCATTTTCAGGATCGCGCCGGAAACGGAATCGCCTTCCCTGAAAAGCCCTTGTGTTTTTTGCCCTTTTAACTGAATGACCGCGTAAGAAGGACCGTTTTCGGCCAAGACCGTGCCGAGAAGAACCAAGTCCAAACCGGTTCGTTCCAAGTTCGCCAGGTTGATCCGGGGCTGTATGTCCTTTGGCGACGAGCTTGTCCTGAAAAGGTTCCTGTCGATCGCCTGCTGGTAATAGGAAAAAGGTCGCCGGGCCGATTCGGCTTCGGACGGCATCGGCATGCGGACTACCCCGGAGGTCCTTGCGGCGTTCGGATTGTATTCGAAACTCGAATAGAATCCGACGACCGCCAGGTAGGCTATGACTGTCAGCAAGACGATATCCGCCAGGAAAAAGATTCTCTTCATAGTTCCGTTCAGTCCCAGAGAAAGGTCGGTCTGTCAAAAGTTCCCGCCACTTTGAAAGAATACCCCTTCGGCCCGGCTCTTTGGGGCATGAAGCCGACAAGGGCCTTTTTCCTGAGCTTTTCGAAAAACTCGGGATGGGGGGCGATATATCCGGTCAGTTCCATTCGGCTTTCTTCCACGGAACGTCCCGCGTAGATTCTTCCGGAAAGAAAAATGTTCGCCTGTTTTCCTTGCATGTCGCAACCGGTCAGGTGAACGAGCCCTCCACTCATGCTCGCGGAGACCTCTCCCGCCGAAAATTCGAAAGTTTCCTTTCCGACAAGTACATTGTCTATTTCCAGACACCCCATGGAAAGTTCCAGATTCAGGTCGGCCTTGACATCCTCGTCGAACCGGCATGAAATTTTTCCTTTCAAAAGGCCGGACGCCTTTCCCGGCAAAAACCCGGTCAACGAGGAGGCCTTCTCGATATTCAGGTTCGCAAAAGTCGCGTCCAAAGAGCACGTTCCCCGGTTGGCCTCGGTCGCTTCGGCGAACACGCCCTGAATCGAGCCTCCGTGGATTTCCCCTTGAAAACCGTACGCGGTTCCTTCCGAAAAAAAGGACGACGGCCGAGGCGAAATCCTTACATCGGCCAATCTGACCAGCTCTCTGTCGAAGGCCGAAAATGCGACGGAATCGATCGAAATTCCAAGAGGGAAAAGGTTCGGACTCGTTTGGCCAAGAGTCGTCTCCGCCCCGGGAAAAATTTCGTCGGCCCGGACCTGCAAGCGGTCTCTCGCCGCATCTCCGGGAAAAATAACGTAGAGAAAAAATATGGATGCGACAGCAAGATACAGCAAATAGAAGAGCCATTTAAGTTTTCGCTTCATCCCGAAAAAACTTCGTCCATTACGTTTCCAAGAGCGTTTCGACTTGGATTACCGCGTTTACGAACCCCTCCGGATTCGAAGTCTTGGATATGGACATCCGGCCGACGTTCGCTTTCGTTTCGGAGGCTTCCACGTTGTATAAAAAAAGGATCAACTGGTTCATCGCAATGGTCTCGAGCCTTATCTCCACTATGGCCGTTTTGTAGGAAGTTCCCTTCCTCTCGGAGGTGGATGGTTTTATATACGTTATGTTGTCCTTGATTCCCGACCGGTCCGCGATTTCCTCCATCAGGCTGAAAAGACTGAAATCCTTGCCGTGCGCGACCTTGTCTCCGGCTGTGGACTTCTCCAAGAGATCGTAGTAGCGGGCCCGCAGTATTTCCATCTCTCCCAGGTTCCTTTCCGCCGCCGAAATTTGTCGTTCGAGTGTTTCCCTGCGATCCAGCAGCGGAAATAAAACGAACTGAACTGCCGCAAACAGGGACAATGCCGCAAACATGGAAACAAGAGCTTTTTTTTCGCGACTTTGCAGGTTCGACAGAATAGCCATAGTTAAAAGTCCGCCTTGATGTTGAATTGCACCCGGTTGCCGGAACGTTCCTGGTTGGCCGACGAAATGGCAACCTTCGAAAAAAACGGGGACGGTTCCAGTTTGGCTTGAATGTCGTTCACCGTTTTAAAAGTGTCGGCGGTACCCGAAAACTGGATGCTTTCGGATCCCAAGGCCATCCGGGACACTTCCATGTCGTATTCGGCCGGAATTCGGCTGCTGATTTCGTTCAGCAGGTCGATCGCCCGCACCGCCCTGTGTTCGTATCCTGGCACCCCGCTTTGCTTCTCCATGCCCTCGACCTTGATTTTCATCTGCTGGAAGGGGTCCACGATTCTCGAGACTTCCGGAAAGGTGGACTTGAAAATCGTGGCTATTTGCCGATTCAAGCTTTCCAGTTTGTTTTCCAAAAGACGGTTTTGGTAGAACATGGAGGAAACGAACAGGACAAGAGCGATCGCCGCCAGCAAAACCGTGCTTGCCATGGACCGTCGGTACTCGTCCCATTTTCCGGCGGCGGCGAATTCCCCCATCCTGAAATTCAGAAATCCCGGCCGTCTGTTTTCCAGCAAAGCCAGAGACAAGGCGTTTCCCATTTTGGGTTGTTCCAGGTTCGATGGAAAGGCGACCTTTTTGCCGTCGAAAAGTGTCGTGCCTGCCAGTCGAACCTGCACGCCGAGTTTTTTTTCCAGAAATTCGCGAAGTCCCGGCAGATTGTCGTCGGTCCCCGATACGAACACGCGTTCGGGGAAAAATTCGAAGGAGAATTGTTCCTCGAAGGCGGCTATGGTTCTCAGGATGTTTCTCCCTACGTGTTCGAATTTGGAGGGGCCGGAATTCGGGCTTTTGAACGCCCTGATCGAGGATATGGAGCCGGAATTCATCAAGTAGATCGTCGAAGTGAAGGCGTCCGAATGAAGAAAAATCGCCTGGGCGGGCGTATCGGAGCTGTTGACGAGGCTTAAGGCCGTCGCGTAGCCTGACGGGGTCGTCGAAAAAGGTTCGAATCCCGTGTCGGACAAAATATTCAAAAACATTTCCAGAACAGGCCGTTCGATAGCGGCGGCAGTGATTTGGGACTTGTCTTCGGTTTGCGCCGCTATGACCACGCTCGCTTCGCTGACTGGTATCGCGAGCATCGGTTCCAGTTCGTAGGGAAGAATCTTTCGGATTTTCTGAGGATTTTTAAAAGGGGCGTTTATGTTTCGAAACGAGACCCATGCCGATGGAAGGGACGCCGAAATGGCATCGGGAGCTACGGGCATGGATTTGGCCAATGCCAATAGAGCTTCCGTCAATTTCCGGTAGGCGTCGCCGTTGTTCAACGAAACGGGCAGGCGTCTGCCGTAAACGAGCCTGCTGTTTTTCAGGCCGATCTTGATCAGCGCCGCCGATATGGAAGTCTCGCAAATATCGAGTCCTAGGACGAATTTGGGCATAGAAAGCAATATAAATACTGTCAGAACGTTAGAGTTGCTTACTGCATGGAAAGAACGAACATTGAAAAACAGCATATTCTATTTTACTTGCCAATTCAAGATCTTACACCACATTTTCTTCGTTTTCGGCGCTTTTTGCCGATGCACGACCGCTATAACCGTCGAACGGGTTTCGTTTACACGGGCGACGGCTTCGATTCGAAACAAATCGCTTTTCAAGGCGACCAGTTCCGGATCGATTTTGGCCGATCGGAAACCCGGCACGCTTTTGTACCACTCTTTCTTGGAAAGGTCGTGGACGTAGTCGTCTCCCGCTTTTTCCGCGCGGTATTCCAGGACCTTTTCCACCTGGTCCTGGTATTCGGGGCCGAAGAGAGCTTTCAAAACAGGCGCCTTTGCCGTGTTGATGTTGATCCTGCCTGGAAATTCGATTTCGTCTCCGTTCGCCCCCGGGACGCCGAACACGGTTACGAAGTCCGATATTCCGGGCTTTCCCGCGTCGCCCGCATACAATTTTCTTGAAATCCCTTTGACCCGGGCAAGCTCCGCAGGATCGGCGAAATAGCGGTCGGGGCATCCGTAGGGCGGATCAAGGCTTTTGTAGTAGCCCGATTCGGCCCCGTTCAGACCGGTAATCGCGTCGTCGTCCCCGGAATCGATCCAGTCTTTGACGCAATCAACGATCGATTCGGGATTATGGTTGGCGTCCCGGGCGTCTTTCGGGATGACTCCGTCAAGAAAATTCAACCACAGGATTTTCTGCGCGGGATTGAAATTGCGCCCGTCCGGCGAATCTACCAAGGCGTTCACTTGAATTCTAGACAACTCGTCGGTTATTCCGACCGTAAGCTCCCCTTCCTCGAAAGGCATTGCGGCGAGCAAAAGCGCAAGCGCCTTCGAATCGGCCCAAATTTCCTGAACGGAATCGACCAAAGTGACTCGTTTGTCCGCAACCAACAGCGCCATTGCTCCATGCACCCCCGAAGAGGCCATGGCTTTGGCAGTGACAAGGTCGCGGATTTCGGCTGCGGATTCGACCGCGGTCCGCATCCGCCGGTTCAATTCCAACGCGGTCGCAATAAGGACCGCGATAAAAGCGAGCGTGATCAAAAGAGCGATTCCGCGTTGGCTTTCCAAACTTTTGCAGGGCGCATCCGGCTCGGTCATTTCTTCTTCTCTCTGACGACGGGAATGGCCGTTCGCGTTCCGAATTCAAAAATTCCGGATTTTCCCGAAACGCCAAGTCTAATTTCGACGGATGTCGGCGTGGAGTAATCAAATGATACCGAATCGGAATCCCAATGATCGAACCGGTTGCCCTCGCCGTCGAAAAATGCGAAAGAAACCGACTCCACCGATTCGCAGACAACGGGATCCTTTTCCGAGGCTTCGAAGGGTTCTTCGGCGAAAACTCGGTCGGCGCGTCTCAAAACTCCCGATCCGTCGTCCTCGCGATCGAAATAATAGACAATCTCCGCCGAGTCTTCCTCCGAATGGCCGTAAAAGGGAAGATGGGCACGGGACGAAAATCTCAGACCGGGTTCGCCGTCGGAACCGGGAATGCCGACTCCGCCCACTATCCGAAACGGGTCGGATTCCCCGATAGAGTCGGAGACGGTATAAAAGGCGCGGGGAGTGACCTGGGCCGACTCCAAGTCCACAATGAAACGCAATAGACACCGCGAAGCCATGTCGTGAACTACGCCTGCGTCTTTCAGCGCGTCCACGTTCTTGAACAGAAAATTGAACGAGCCGAACAGCGTACTCGCCAAAATCGCGAAGACGAACATGGCAACGAGAATTTCGACGAGCGTGAATCCGCGTTTATTGCGGACGCAAGAATCTGTAGGCGACGAGATTGAAAGTGCGTTCATCTTCGGTTCGTTCGATTTCGATCTCGAGCTTTACGAAATCCCTCGAGATCTCGTCCGGAAGCTCCCCGCCCCCGCTTCGGATCGACAAGGCCCATCGATAGCCGTCGAAAGGTTCTTCGAAATGGCCGCTGTCCCCGTCGCCGAAGCGGTCTTGGGCGGTCGCCGCGTCGAAGTCGCTCAATACCCGATTGGCCAGCATGGGCGCCTCGGCGTAGAATCCGGCGGAATTGCCCATGGCGATGGTTTGGCCCTGCAATGTATAGACTCCGATCATGACAATGGAAAGGATAGCGAGGGCGGCAAGAATCTCAAGCAAGGTAAATCCTTGGCTGTTTCGCGCGATATCCCGGAATTCTATTGCCATTCGACAATCCGGACCTCCGGCAGGAACGGCTCCAGCACAAGCGACAGTCGCTCTTCTTGACCAATCTTCAGGCAAATAATCGCCTTGTCCGAATATCCTCCCGGGTAAAAACCGATTTCCGCGGAATCCCGCACCGCCTCTTCCCTCAAAGGCAATTCGACCTCCAAAATTTCGAATCCCTCCGGAAATTCGACGCTTTCCGCACACGCATCCTCTTTTTGCTCCTCGGTCATTGCTTCGTTGGTCGTCCACATCCTGCCCCCTTGAATATTCAGATGGAGCGTGTGCTTCGTTTCGGACCGCAAAGCGTTTACCTTCAATTGCCTGATCGTTCCGACGAATTGCCGGGTCGCGTTGTCGGCGTCGTTGGAAAACATGAAACGATGGATTCTCGGAAACGTGAAAAAAAACATGAGCGCAATCAAAGAAACGACCACGACCAATTCGATCAGCGTGAATCCGCAGGCGGAACGCGAACGCGCCATTTCGTTTCCTATAGTTTCGTCTATTCGATGTCCCAGTTGGAGATATCCTTGTTTTGGTCCTCGCCTCCGGCGACTCCGTCGGCCCCGTAGGAAACAAGATCGAATTCGTGGTGCATGCCCGGGCTTAAATAGACGAATTCGTTTCCCCAAGGGTCTTTTGGCACCTTGCCCTTTTCCAGGTACCCCTCCTTTCTCCATTTTTTGGGGATGCTACCCGTTTCGGGCATTGCCACAAGGGCTTGGAGCCCCTGTTCCGTGGAAGGGTACATGCCATTGTCCAGCTTATAAAGCTTCAGGGCCGTTTCGATGCTTTCGATCTGCATCTTGGCCTTGAGTTGCTTGGCCTCCTCGGGGCGTCCCATGATTCTCGGAACGATAAGGCCCGCGAGAATGCCGAGGATCACGATGACCACCATGAGTTCTATCAGGGTGAAACCTCTACCGCGCCTCGAATTGGATCTGAAAACGCTGTTTTTCGTCGAAAATTTCATGCCGCCTCCGCGTCCGGGTTCGATTTCAAGCTTCTTTTCCGAGCCGAACGATTTTCCGAATTTGAGTGTCTCATGCAAAATCGACGATTAATATATCCTTTTTTCGAAAAAATGAAAACAACATATCCAAGACCGAAATTTCGGGCTGGAATTCACGATCGGCCGTTTCGATACAGGCGCGTTTGCACTTGCGGCATCGGACTTGTATTTTGAAACGAACTATGGAAAAAATACATCATGCTTGAAAACCAAACATGGTTGTACCTATCCCTTCTAACCGCGCTTGCCGCTTCCTCCCAGGAGGCGTTCGCGAAAAAGTTCTTCTCCGGGCTCACCACCTACGAAATGACGGCATATCAGTTCCTTTACAGCATTCCCATGTTTTGGTGCGTCCTTCCCTGGGTCCCGGTTCCTCCTCTCGACGAGGTTTTTGTATGGACTTTCTTGTCGAGTCTGCCGTTGAACGGGGCGGCCTATTTGCTCCACATGGCGGCGATCAAAAGCTCTCCGTTGTCTCTGACTCTTCCGTATTTGGCATTTACCCCCGTTTTCATGATCGGAACGGGGTTCGTCTTTCTGGGGGAGGTTCCCAACGCGTACGGGGCGGGGGGGATATTGTCCATTTGCGCCGGAAGCTATATCCTGCATCTCGAGCCCGGCAAATGGTCCTTGCTGGGACCGTTCAAGGCGTTTTTCCGCGAAACCGGTTCGCGGTTGATGTTTACCGTCGCTTTCATGTACAGCTTCGGAGCGGTTGTCGGAAAGTTGGCCATTTTGCATTCCTCGCCGGTATTCTTTTCCGTTTCGTTTTTCGCGGCGTTCGGTCCGTTAATGTTGATTTTTCTTTTGACCGTTGGAAAAATCAGGATGCGAAGTTTGTTGCGGCAGCCATGGGAGGGCGCTCTCACAGGATTTTTCGTTTTTTGCCACGCGTTATTCCACGGATTGGCGATTTCCATGACCCAAGCGGCATACATGATTTCGGTCAAAAGGTTGTCCGTCCTCTTCGGGGTGCTGTACGGCTGGTTTCTGTTTCGGGAGAAAAACATCCGGTTAAGGTTTCTGGGCGCTCTCTTCATGGTGGCGGGGGCGGCTTTGATTTTGGTGAAAGGGTAGGGACGTTCAACCTCCAGGTTCCAATGCCGAGAGAATTTTTTCCATCACGGCCGTTTCCGGCATGGGAACGACCGCCGTGATATCCTTTGGAATGCCCGTTACCTTCAAAACCGCCGGGTCGTTTTCCACGCCCATGAGCCCGGAGCGGAAACCGTGGGTCTCCCACGCGATTTTCTGGAGCCTCTCGTCCTTGAACGCCTCGATCAGTCGCTTGCCGTTTTTGTTGAGCGCGATCACCGGGTGGGAACTCCACATGGTCGGAATGGGGTATAGCGTCCTGATCTTTTCTTTTAGATACTCGTTGTATTTTTCATTCTGGATGGAGAATTCCACCAATTGGTTTTCGTAGCCGACGATGATGGGTTTGGCGCCCACGCCGGTGGTGATGAAATTCTTGAAAATATCCCCCGAGCTGTGTTCCATATATCCGCGCCGGGCGAAATAGTCCTTGACCTGGGGCAGCACTTCGTCCACCGTGTCCGCAGCCACGGTGGCGCCGCCGTTGAACATGTTGGCGAGCAAGCCGCAGAACATGTTTCCGGAATTGCTCCGCCTGGGGTCGGTCGAGAAAATGGCCACGTTTCCGTAAAGTTCGGGAAGGCCGATTTCCCTCCACTGCTTTTTCTCGCGGATAAGATCGATCAGTTTCAGAAAATCCACCACGTAGTAGCTTCCGTTTTTCACCTCTACGATTTTCTGCGCGATCAGGGCGTCGCCGACTAAATCATAGGTATAGAGAACAATGGGCGAGTTGAACATGTTCTGTTCAGCCTCGATTCTCCCCCCCCGGTTCCTGTACATGTCAACCGCGATTTGGTTGCTGGGCCAAAGGGCGTCGATGCCTTCCGTCGAAAGACCGGTCACCATTTCGATACTTCCAGCCTTGGTGGCGTTTAGAGTAATCCCGTGCTTGGTCCTTAGAATTTCCCTGACCTCGGGGTTTTCCAAATACTGCTCTTTCTCTCCGCCCACGCACACGGAGAGGGTTGCGTTTTCGGGGATTTGGGGCTTGGTGATCGCATCCTCGCCGCCGAACCATTGCCATACGCCCACCAGCAAAGCCACCAATACGAAAATCAGGGGGCCGATTATTTTTTTCACGCGCTGCTCCTTTCTTCAGTATCCAGAAAAGGTTGATCCATTTCCAGAATGGCGTTTAACGTTTCGCTTTCCACTTCCAGGTTGTAAAGGTCGTTTTCCAGGCATTTACGGTAAAAGCCGTCGAAACCCAGCTTGATTCTCTCTATGGATTTCTCCACGTTTCCAAGCTGCTCCGCAAGACGGTCGTCGCGGGCCATGACGGCAAGACGGTTGTATTGGCTGACGACGGCGAACGATTTTTCAAGATATTGGTTCAAGAATTGATGGGCAAGGTTCAGGTCGCCCGGATCCAGCCGAAAGTTTTCCCCGATCTTCTCGAGAGCGTTTCTAATTCCGGCGATCATTCTCCGCGTTTCGGGGCTGGCGCATTTTTGTTCCTCCCGCGAGAATCGCCGAACGTAGGCATCCACCTGTTCGGCAGCCCGGTCGAGTTGCGCGCGGGTAACCCCGGGGGCCACCTCGATTTCCTCGTCGCTTTTTTTCCTTGGAATCGTAAAGTAGGTTCCGAGGCCAGTCAGCCCCGCGATCAACAAATCGAACCAAAAGACGAAATTCGCGGCGAGGACCAGAACCACCAAAACGATCGCCGCAGTCAGTCCCGCGAATATTTGTCTGAGATGCTCTTTCATGAATTGTGGCCTTCGATGCTTTTCAGTTGTATCCTTTTGCCTGCCTGAACGCCTTGATCAGGTCCTCGCCCTGAAATACTTTTCCGATGCTGATTTCCGAAATTTCCCTCAGCTGCGCCTCGCTGGCTTCCCCGAAGGTAATGGAATGGATTGGAATGTCATGCCCGAGCGGTGTGCTGTCCATCGCTTGTTTCAACACGCCGATGTCCCCCTTGGACTGGCCGTCGGTCATTAGGATGATCGCCGGAAAATATTTGTCGATGTTCGGAACGGTCGAGATGACTCCGATAGCGCTGGCCGCCGCGGAATATATGTCGGTCCCTCCGCCGGGCGCGAGGCTTTGGACGAAATTCAACAGGTTGTTCATCGTTTCGACGCTGTTGCCCGCGACTTTGACCCCGTTCAATGGCTGGCTGTTGAAGGGAATGACGATGTGGACATCCTCGGCCGACGGCTGCAAAAGATATCTTGCCGCCTGTGTCGGATCAAGAAGCGTCGTCATCGCCGCTTTCAGCTCTTCGATGCCTTTTCCCTCCATGCTCCCGGACACGTCCACCACGTAGGCGGTGCAAGAAGGCTTTCTGAGGCTGATCTGGTAAAGTTCCAAGGCTTTGCGAATGACATCCTCGCTCGGCGTAGGTATGGGCGAAATAATTTTCGCGATATCGATGCCCCAGTCGGGATTGAAAACCCGTTTGTTCGCGGAACCGGGATTGAGACCCACCAAGCCGGTTCGCCGTCCCATGGCCAGGATTTTTTGTTGCACCTCGTCGGAAAGAAGGTACTGCTGCAATTCCGTGAAAATCTCTTTTTTCCGAGGGTCGCCTTTGTCGATGTATCCCAGCGGAGAATCGGCGATCATGATGCCGTCGGCCGGGTATATCGCGTACAAGGGTTCCTGGCCTTTTGCTATCAGCTCCCGGTTTGCCTCGATTATCATGGATTCGTAGTTGATCATGGCATGAAAACGCTCCGGATGCTCCACCATCGCGGTCTTGAGCCATCCGCTGCTTCCCGACGACCGGTTTATCTTGGACAGGAGTTCTTTCAGGTCGCTTTGGATTCGAGGATTGTTCAAATGATCCGTTTGCAGAACTTCGGGGCTTCCGGCCAGAGCGTGCAAAAATCCGAGATACGCGCTTGATCCCGAGTTCGATTGCGTGGCGGAGGTCATCGAAAACCGAAGCTTTCCCTCTCGTGCCGCGTTCAGCATGTCGGAGACGGCGATCGTTTTATCGGTCCAGCCCATGGATTGCGCCATGGACTTTTTCACGCCCAGAATGACGGGAGAACGCATGATGCTTTCCATTTGCCCGACAACCTTGCGGTGGTCGCCCAAGGCGACCCACAGGGAATTGGCGGGCCAAACGGCGTCGTACGGAATTTGCGCCCCCTGCTCGGCCAAAGCCAGCATCATATCGACGCTTCCCATGTACTTGATCGTGATCGGACAATTGTTTTTACGGGAGAATTCCTCGATCAACGGCTGCAGCTCCTCGTTTTCCGAACCGGATACGATGGTCAGAGCCGGCGTGGACGAAATCTTATCGCCTTTGTCTCCGGATTCGCTGTCGCTGCCGTCGCCGCAACCGTAGAAAAAAATGAATAACATGGCGAACAAAAGAGTCGGGAGCGCTTGTTTGATTTTTGGCATGAAACAATCCTTTCTTTCCCGCTGGAAAATTCCGGGTTGGAGAAAATGATCGAGAGGTCGAAGAAAATGGCGCACGATCATCGACGCAGACTTCCATACGAATCACATTAAGACGGTTGTGTTAGATTATCGTTAGGAAATTTTTCCATGCGAGAAAAGTTCGCGCCCCGTTTATTTTTTCGGACCGATCAGGAAAGATCGATTCTCTTTGTTGACTAATGATTTCAACAACCATACTATCCCTTGGAAATTTTTGCATACCGTGGAAAATCCGATTGAAAACCATAAGGAGAAAAAACGAATGACCCATCACGATCACGACCATAAACACGATCACGACCACGACCACAATCACAGCCACAGTCACGAACACCAGGATCACGGCCATGGCCACTGCCACAAGCACGAACACTGCCATGGCCACAATCATGTCGGCATTCAATCCGGCGAAGCGACAAGCTCCATGCCGGAGAGGGAAAAGCTGGTCAAGCTGCTGGAGCACTGGGCGGGCCACAACGACGATCACGCGTCCAACTACAGGCAGTGGGCCGAAAAGGCCGCCGCCATGAACTTGAAGGAGGCCGCGCGTATGCTGGAGGAAGCGGCCGGGTTGACCGGAGTCGTAACCGAAAAATTTTTGAAAGCGAAAGAATCCATCGAAAACAAATAGGAAATCATGTCGCGGGCTGATCGAGACAGGAAATTGAACCCGAATCAAGTCCATCTTTGGTTCGCCTTTCCCGACGAAATCGAAGACCCGGAACTCCTGTCGCGGTACGAAAAAATCCTTGCCGACGATGAACTCGTCCGGCAAGGCCGGTTTCGATTTGATCGGCATCGGCATCGTTTTCTTGTCGCAAGGGCTCTGGTGCGCTCGGTTTTGTCCCGTTACGCCGACATCGAGCCCGACCGGTGGCGTTTTTGCGCGAACAAGTACGGGAAACCCGAAATTTCAAGATCGATGAACCGTTTGGGGATCAGGTTCAATCTTTCCCATACCGCCGGCCTGATCGTTTGCGGAGTTGCCTTGAATCGCGATATTGGCGTGGATGTCGAGAACATCGAAAGGCAAAGCAAAACCGACGGAATCGCGAGCCGTTATTTTTCGCCCGAAGAGATCGCGGATCTGGAAACCTTGGACGAAACCGAAAGAAAAGAACGGTTTTACAGGTACTGGACCCTTAAGGAGTCCTACGTTAAAGCGCGAGGCATAGGATTGTCCCTGCCTTTGGACCGATTTGCGTTCCATTTGAAAGAAAACGAACCCATCCGGATTTCCTTCGCGCCCGACATGAACGACGATCCCGATCGGTGGCAATTCAAGCTTTTCGAACCTCTTTCGAACCATCCGGCAGCTGTTTCCGTTGAACGTCCCGCCGGCGCCGATTGCGAATTCGAAACCTGGAAAACCGTTCCTCTGTCTACCGAGCTGCCTTTTCCCTGCGAGCTATGACCGGTTCCGTCCCTTTGATCAGACGCTCGATGTTGCCCTTGTGGCGAATCGCGATCATCACGAAAAAGATCGTCGCGCAAAGGGTTTCCGACAAAAAGTCTCCCGTCATCCGCACGGCGAAGGGGAGCGTCGCCGAGGCCGCCAGAGATCCGGCCGATGCCCGGTTGGACCGGTACGCGACCAAAAGAAAAAACAGCAGGGATATCAGGCAGGCCGTCGGAGATACGACCAGGAAACAACCGAACGTGGTCGCCACGCCTTTTCCCCCGTTATCGAACTTTAGATATACGGGATATAAATGGCCCAAAAATGCCGCAAGCGCAACGGCGCAAGTAAGAATCGCCGCCCAAGGATCTTGCGTGCCGAACGTCAGTCGAGCCGCCAGAACAGGGACAAGGCCCTTCAGAACGTCTCCGGCAAGAGTCAAGGCTCCGAGTCGAGCGCCCGCAATTCTCCTGACATTCGTGGCGCCGATGTTCCCGCTTCCTTCCGCCAATATGTCCGCCGAGGAAAAACATTTGGTCAATACGAGCCCCCACGGCACGGAACCCAAAAAATAGGCTGTTGTTATCAGGATGAACGCCGGAACTGTCATGTCGAGCCCCTTTGCTTTCGCATTTGAAAAAAGTTGGTTTTTCTACAGAAGGGACGTATCTTATCCGAAGACCTTGTTGTTGTCAAAGAACGAAACGACGAATCGCGGCTTTTCACGAGGAACTGCGGACAAAAACATTTAAGGCGAACAAGGCAAGGAGGAACGCGATGAAACCCGTAAAGATTCCCATCGAAGACGTCCTGGACTTGCATTGTTTCCATCCCCGAGAAGTCCCCTCTCTTCTGGAGGATTATTTGGAGGAATGCTTCAAGGCGGAGATCGAAACCGTGCGGATAATCCACGGCAAGGGCGGCGGCATTTTGAAAAAGATCGTAAGAAAAGAACTGGAAAAAAACGAACTGGCGGTGTCGTTCAAGGACGCATCGATGGAGTCGGGCGGATGGGGAGCCACCGTTGTCGAATTGAAGAGGAAGGCGAAAAGCAAATAAAAAGAAGCGATTTCCGAACTAAACGACTATTGCGACGACGGGAGGAGCGAATTGAAATCCGCACCTCTTTTTTCTTGAAAGGCGCCGAAATCGCAAGTATATAAATCTATGCAAACGAGGATTGCCATGAAAGAGTGCGAGCAGATTTCCCATTGCGGGTTTTATTTGAAGTTCGAGGACGGGCGCGAACCGGTCCTGATGGGGTTCATAAGAGAATACTGCAAAGGACCCAAAGCCGCGAAATGCGCGAGAAAAGCATACAATCGCGAACATGGCAAGCCTCCGAACGAGGATATGTTGCCCAGCGGCCGCTACTACAGGTATTGACGATTTGGACGGACCCTGCCTATTGTCTGTGATCGTTTAAAAGCGGAAGCGAATCCCAAAATGAAAGCGGAAGCGGACCCCAAAATTTGAAAAAAAATTTTCCAGCTGAAGCGAAGGATCGAAAATGATGCAAAAAGTTTATGTCAATTCTGAAAACAAAGCGATCTTCACATGTCCCAGTTGCGCCAAAGCCAGAACCGTGGAGGTTTCCAAGTTTCTGGGCGCAAAGGCGAACGCGAAACTCAAAGCCAAATGCCCCTGCGGACATTCGTATCCGGTCTTGCTCGAGCGGCGGAAATACTACCGAAAGGAAACCAAACTGCCCGGCGTGTTCAGGCTCGACAAGAACGGAAAAGAATCCCCCATGACCGTGACCAACGTATCGCGCTCCGGACTCCAGTTCAGGACGTCGGAAAGCAAGAACCTTGAAATGGAGGATCTTGTCGCTCTGGAGTTTCGCTTGGACGATAAAAACAAGTCCATGGTCAAAAAGAAGGCGATCGTCAAAAAAATCGAGGGCAACATGATCGGCGCCGAATTCTGTTTCCTGGACGACTATGACAAGGTCCTGGGATTTTACTTGTTCAACTGAATCTAAAACAATATAATTTATCCATGTCGAATCCCGTCTATCTTGATTGCAACGCGACCACTCCGCTGGACCCTGCGGTCCGGGAGGCCATGAAACCGTTTTTCGAAAACGAGTTCGGGAATCCCTCCAGTTCCCACTCTTTCGGAGTCGGTCCTAAAAACGCGGTCGCGAAGGCCCGGATGCAAGTCTCGAAGCTGTTGAACTGCTCTCCAGAGGAAATCGTGTTTACCAGCGGAGGTACCGAGTCCAACAACTTCGCGATTTTCGGCACCGCGTCGCGTTTAAAGAGCAAGGGCCGCCACATCGTTACGACGCAAATCGAGCATCCGGCCGTCTTGGAGGTGTGCCGGCATCTCGAGGCCACGGGCTTTTCGGTGACGCGACTTCCGGTGGACGAAAACTGCGTCGTCGGCGTCGAAGACGTGCGGGACGCGATTATCCCCGATACGATTCTGATTACGGTGATGCACGCCAACAACGAAGTCGGTTCGGTTCAGCCCGTCGAGGAAATCGCGGCCCTCGCGAGAAGCCGCGATATCGTTTTCCATACCGACGCGGCCCAATCCGTCGGAAAAATTCCTGCGGACGTGCAAAGGCTGGGCGTAGATTTGCTCTCGGTGGCAGGACACAAGCTTTACGCGCCGAAAGGGGTGGGAGCGCTTTATGTCCGCAAGGGAAAAACCCCCGATATATTCATGCGCGGCGCAGGCCAGGAGACGGGCAGAAGGGCCGGCACCGAAAACGTCATGGGCATAGTCGGACTCGGCATGGCGTGCGTGGTCGCGTTGGAAAACTTCGAAAAACACGCGGCTCGGATGAAAAAAACGAGGGACGACCTTTACGAGGGTCTAAAGAAGGGATGGCCCGGCATCAAAAGAAACGGACATCCGGAAAAGGTGCTTCCGAACACGCTGAGCGTCTCTTTCAAAGGGTTGGAAGCCGACCGAATCCTTGCGAAAATTTCCCCGCATGTCGCCGCGTCGGCGGGAGCCGCCTGCCATTCCGGACTCGTGCAAATGTCCCACGTACTCTCCGCCATGCGCCTGCCGGAAGCTTGGGCGAAGGGAACCATCCGGTTCAGCACGGGGCGGACGACGTCGGATGAGGATATACAAAGAGCGGTTGAGGCTGTTCTTGACGCGCTCTATCGATAGGCAAGCTCGAACGCGTTTTTGACGATTTCGATCCCGCCCGGAACGTTTTTCGAGCCGATGGCGACCACGTCGAACCTGGCTTTCGCGTTCAAAAGACGGTTGGCTTTCAGGTAATAAAGGGCCGCAATGGAGATTCTTCTCTGCTTGTTTGGCGTGACCGCCTCCTTGGGGTTGTAACCGGAGGTCCTTCTTGCCTTGACCTCCACGAAGACGATCGTATCCCCGTCCATTGCGATAATGTCGATTTCCCCCGCCTTGGTCCGATAGTTGCGTTTGACTATCTTGTATCCGTTTTTCCGGAGGTGCCTTGCCGCCACTGTCTCGCTGGTTTCGCCGAATTCCTGACCCTCGGTTTTCATTTCACGCGTACTCCTTGACGCCTTTGAAGGTTTTCCTGTGGATCGGGCAGCAGCCGTGCGTTCGAATGGCCTCCCTGTGCGCCTTCGTGGGATAGCCCTTGTGTCGGTCGAAGCCGTAGCATGGATATTCGCAATGGTACTTCTCCATGATCCGGTCCCGGGTGACTTTGGCCACCACAGACGCGGCCGATATGGAAATGCTAAGACAATCTCCCTTGACGATAGCCTGTTGTTCGATTTTACAGGTCAATGCAGTTTGGGGGATGATGAATTTGCCGTCGATCAGCAGGCAATCGGGCCGAACTCCGAGGTTTCGCACCGCGACAGCCATGGAAAGAAGCGCGGCCTGAAGGATATTGACGCGGTCTATTTCCTCCGGCTCCACGACACCGACTCCGACTGCCACCGCTCGGGAGAGAATCCGCTCGAAGAACATATCGCGCTTTTTGGGGGAAAGAGCTTTGGAATCGGCGAGTCCCGAGGTTTCGAAATTTTCGGGAAGGATTACGGCCGCCGACACGACCGGTCCGGCCAGCGGGCCCCGGCCCGCTTCGTCGACGCCCGCGACTCTTGAAAAACCGTTGGCCGACGCGATTTTTTCATAGGCCCAAATGTCTTCTTGAAGATCGTCAGGCATACCGGTTCGTTTGCGAAAAAAGGTTGGCAGGGCGGAGCAAGGTGAAAATCGTCGGCAAGTCACCCGAATCCGCCCCTCCGGGCTTCCGAAAACTTGTTAGCTGAATCTTTTCTCCTTGATTCTGGCGGCTTTTCCGCGAAGTTTGCGCAGGTAGTAGATTTTGGCCCGACGAACTCGTCCCTTCGTGACGACTTCGATCTGGTCGATGATCGGCGAATGCATGGGAAAAACCCTTTCCACGCCCACGCCGTAGGAAACCTTGCGGACTGTAAAAGAAGATTGCGCCCCGTTGTTTCTCTTGCTGATGACGACTCCCTGGAAAACCTGGATGCGGGTCTTCTCGCCCTCTTTGATCTTCACATGGACCTTGACGTTGTCTCCGGCGTCGAAGGCCGGATGGTCCATGCGAATCATTTCCTTTTCTAAGTTTTTAATGATCTCCATGGTTCTGTCCCCCTAATGGTTCATATTTCGGTTTGACTCTATTCAAGTTGTCTGAAACTGTCGTTCTTCTCTTCCCAGCAGCCGGTCCAGTATGATGGCCGAAGCCGAACGGACCGAAAGATGGTTGTACTTGCCGGTTCCCGCGATCGGTTCCAGAAAATAATCCGTCTTGCGCGTCAACTCGCCGGAAAGCCCCCAAGCCGTTCCAAACAGCAACAGGTAAGGGCTTCCATCCGCCAACATTCTTCGAAACGTATGGTATTCGAGACTTCCGGATGCTTTTTTGGCGCTCGTGGCTACCGTCTTCGGAGCCATCGAGCGTCTCTCGAGAATATCCGCTGCGGCATCCTCGACGGAATCCGTTATCTTGATCAGTTCGACCGCCGCCTTTCTGTCAGGATTGTATTTCCCGCCGAACCCTTCGATCCAGTGGTCGATTATTTTTCGGGCCAGCTCCCTCTGGTCGACGAGAGGCGTGACCACGTAGAAAGTATTGACCCCGTAAGTCCTTGCCGACCTGGAGATGTCGTGCAGGTCCAGGTTCGTTATGGCGGATGCTATGGTTTCGCCGTTTTTGTTCAGCACCGGATAATGGACCAGCGCTATCGACAGATCCGTATCCACCGACGAGTTCTCATAGACAGGTTCCAATTTATTCGCCGTCGGCCCTCGTTTCGAAGTCTTCCGGCTTCGCGGCCGAATGTAAATCGATGGTTTCCTGGATCTTCGCCTTCAATTCCGCCAGAATCGCAATCTCCTCCTTTTTCAAAAGCCGCTGATGCAGCAAGTCGGGCCTTTTCAAAAAGGTCCTGACAAGCGAGGAGCGCAAGCGCCATTTTTCCACCTCTCCGTGGTTCCCGGAAAGAAGCGTTTCCGGGACTGTCTCCCCTTCGAACTCGAACGGTCTCGTATAATGGGCGTGTTCCAAAAGCTTGTCGGAAAACGAATCGTCCTCGCTCGAGTCGGCGCATCCCAGCACGCCCGGCACGAACCGGACCACAGCGTCCACGACCACCATGGCAGCCAACTCGCCCCCGGTCAGAACGTAGTCCCCGATGGAAATTTCATCGTGTACAAAATCCTGGCAAATTCTTTCGTCGATTCCCTCATATCTGCCGCACAACAAGACAAGGCTCTTCTCCCGCGCGAGTTCCGCAGCCAAGGCTTGCGAAAACGCGCGACCCTGCGGCGAAAGAAGAATTTTCCGGGCCTCCGGAACCCCTTTTTCCGCCTCGCGAATCGCCTTGGCCAACGGTTCCGGCTTCATGACCATCCCCGGACCTCCGCCATAGGGACGGTCGTCCACCACCTTGTGTCTTCCCTCCGCGAAATCCCTTATCTGAATGGTTTGCGCGGTTATCCTTCCCGATTCGATCGCCTTCCGAATCATCCCGTGTCCCCAGAACGGCTCGAACAATTCCGGAAACAGAGTCAAAACCACAAACTTCATTGCAACCCCTCGGGAAGGCGAACGCGCATGGTCTTCTGGTCCAAATCGACTTTTTCGACCACCGACTCCAGGGCGGGAACCAAGGTTTCTTTTTTATCGTGCTTTACCACGAAAACGTCGTTGCTCCCAGTCGCAAAAATGGAATCCAGTTTTCCCAAATAGACGCCGTCGATCATATAAACCGACAGTCCTATCAAGTCCGCCCAATAATATTCCCCGCTCTCGGTTTCGGGAAAGTCCTCGCGCTCGACAAGAAGCTCCGCGTCGATCAGGTCGTCGGCCATCTCCGGGGAGACCGCCTCCTTGAAAAAAAGAAGAAACCCCTTTTTGTGGGGTTTAATCCAGCCGATGGTAAATTCCGCAAACCTACCATCGGCGTATCGAACGATAATTTTTTTTCCCGACTGGAAAAGGTCGGGCGATTCGGCGTACGGGAACAATTTCAACGTTCCCTTGAAGCCGTGCGTACCTGTAATTTTTCCGACGGAGATATTAAGATCTTTCTCCATTTCGATAGAACTACTCGATAATTTCGAGGACAGTCCGCTTTTTGATCTTGGCCGAAGCCGCGCTCAAGATGGTTCTCATCGCGCGAGCCGTACGTCCCTGCTTTCCGATTATCTTTCCCAAGTCGTCCTTGGCTACCTTCAGTTCCAAAACGGAAGTCTGGTTCCCCGTGATTTCCTCGACAAAAACTTCGTCCGGTTTGTCCACGAGCGCCTGAGCAATATACTTGACTAGATCTTTCATGTGCAACTCTCCCTTCATAAGCCGTCTTCGAACGGAGCACGGATGCTACGCAGCAGGTTCGGAGGCCAATTCCTTTTTCAATAAGCTTTTTACCGTATCGGTCGGTTTGGCTCCCTGGCCCAGCCAATATTCCACCCGGTCGTTCTTAAGGTTTACTTCGGCGGGGTCCTTCAACGGATTGTAAGTTCCCACTATTTCGATGAAACGGCCGTCGCGCCTGCTTTCCTGGTCAGCCACGACAATTCTGTAGAAAGGTCTCTTTTTGGCGCCGTGCCTGGCCAATCTGATTCTTACCGCCATGTCTTCAATTTCTCCTTTTCAAGCTCCTATTAAAATGGCAGCTTCATGCGACCCAAACCTCGCATTCCGCCTTTAGTGAATTTTTTCATCATTTTCATGATTTGAGCATAGTTCTTGATAAGCCTGTTGACATCCTGCACCGTGGTACCGCTTCCCAAGGCGATTCGTTTTCTGCGGCTTCCGTTGATGATGGAATGTTGCCGTCGTTCCTGCGGAGTCATGGAGTCGATGATGGCCTCTATCTTGACCAACTCCTTGTCCTCCACCTTCGCGTCCTTGAGCTGCTTGATCTTGTTGAATCCGGGAATCATGCCCATCAGTTCGGAAATCGGTCCCATTTTTCGGACCTGGGCCATTTGGTCGCGAAAATCCTCGAGCGTGAATTCGCTTTTTCTGAGCTTTTTTTCCAGTTCGACGGCTTTTTTCTCGTCCACCATGGCCTGGGCTTTCTCGATGATGGTCAAGGCGTCGCCCATGCCCAGAATCCGGGAGGACATTCGGTCGGGATGGAACTCCTCAAACTGGCTCAGTTTTTCCCCGACTCCGATGAACTTGATCGGCTTGTCTATAATGGCCTTTATCGACAGGGCCGCTCCACCCCTGGCGTCGCCGTCCATTTTGGTCAAGACGACTCCGCCGATGTCAAGCTTCTTGTCGAAGGACTGCGCTATGTTCACGGCGTCCTGGCCGGTCATGGCGTCGGCCACCAGAAGGATGTCCGATGGATTCGACGCCTTCTTGATCCTTTCCAGCTCGTCCATGAGTCCTTCGTCGACATGGAGCCGCCCGGCGGTATCCAGCAGAAGAACGTCGCAACCGGCCTTCTGGCCCTCGGCCTTTGCTCTTTGGCAAATCTGGACCGGGTCCATGTCGGATTTCGAGTCGAAAACCGGAACTCCAAGCTGCGCGCCAAGCTTCTTGAGCTGGTCGATGGCGGCCGGTCGATAGACGTCGGCAGGAACAAGGTACGGATTCTTGCCGTTTTTTCTGAGAAACACGGCCAGTTTTCCCGCCGTTGTCGTCTTGCCCGAGCCCTGGAGTCCCACCAGCATGACCGCCACCGGCTTGGTGCCGCCCAAGTTTATCCCCTGGCGGGTCGAACCCATCAGCTCGGTGAGTTCCTCGTTGACGATCTTGACGACCTGCTGCCCCGGAGTCAGGCTGGCCGTCACTTCCTGACCCATTGCCCGCTCCTTGACCTCCGAAACGAACTTTTTCACCACGGTATAGTGGACATCCGCTTCCAGCAACGCAAGGCGCACCTCTTTCAAACCGTCCTGAATGTTGCTTTCGGACAGTTTTCCGTGCCCTTTCAGCTTTTTGAAAGCGGCCTCGAGTCTTTCGGACAGGTTGTCGAACATCTCCAAACTCCTGCTATTGCTAATAAAACCTTGAAAATATATTGGAAAAAATGTAATGTCAAGGAATTATTCGCCAAATCCAAAATCAAATTATTATATGCGAAAGATGCCCCGATGTCACGTTTAAAAGACATAAAGGAACTGTCAGCCGTCGATTTGGTCGCATGGCTTTCAAAACACGGAATTAAGCCATACAGGGCGGCCCAGATCCAAAAATGGATATACGTGCGCCAAGTCGATTCCTTCGCGGACATGACGGATCTCTCCAAGGATCTGAGAAATCTTCTTTCCGACAACTTCTCCATCCACCGCCTGTCGGTCGAAAATGTGCGAACGTCGTCGGACGGTTCCAGGAAATACCTGTTCGAACTCGAAGACGGAAATCTGATCGAAAGCGTCCTGATTCCCGAGAAGGACCATTACACGCTTTGCGTTTCGAGCCAAGTCGGATGCGCCCAGGGATGCCGCTTCTGTTGCACGGCCCGGGGAGGCTTCGTCCGAAATCTGACGAGAGGCGAAATCGTCGCCCAAGTTCGCGACTTGATCCACCTTGTCGATTCCGACCCGCAAGAAACCCTCCGATTGACCAATCTCGTGTTCATGGGCATGGGAGAGCCCCTCGCCAACTACGAAAATTTAGTCGGCGCCTTGGAGACCATCATGGAAGACGACAACGGCCTCGGCCTGTCGTCGCGGCGGGTCACCGTCTCCACGGCCGGATTGGTTCCGAAGATCGTCGCGTTCGGACGGGATTCCTCGGCGAACGTCGCCGTTTCATTGAACGCGACGGCCAACGAGACCCGTAGCCGCCTGATGCCGATAAACCGAAAATACCCCGTCGAGGAACTGATCGAGGCATGCAAGCAATACCCGCTGAAACGCAGGCGCCGAATAACCTTCGAATACATACTCATAAGAGGCGTGAACGACTCGGAGGTCGACGCCCGGCGTCTGTCCGGGCTTTTGAAACCTGTCAGCGCGAAGATCAATCTCATACCGTTCAACGAGTTCGAAGGCTCCGAATTCCAACGCCCCGACGAATCCGTTATCGCGAAATTCCGCGACGTTCTCGTGGAACGGAACTACACGGTCATCGTCCGGCAGAGCAAGGGGAGCGACATCTCCGCCGCTTGCGGCCAATTGAGGGCCGAGGCTTGCCGCTAGACGCATCGGACGCGTTTTGGCATCGGGACCGAACCGCGCGTTCCTGTCGCTCCTATATCAACAGATGCTTTACGTTCGCGGGCGCAACGGGGAGAACGGCAAGCAGTTCGTTTCCGGCGGGGCTTTCGAGCGCGACTTCCGCAGGGATGTGTGCCGGAGCCTTGGTGTAGCCGGCGCATATGGCTGCGGCCAGAAGTATGTCCTCGCGGTCGGATTCGCATGGAATCAATACGATGGGACTCGGATAGCGGACGGCCCTCAGAATCGAATCCCGTGTCTCGTCGCAGTGCCTAAGTATATTTTCGTTGTCCTTCTGGGTGCGCCCGACGACGATCTTCGCCCCCGATGTCGCGCGAAAATGGCGTCCGAATTTCAAAAGATGCAATTCTCTCTCGGCGATGTAGCGCTTTCGTTCCATCAGATCCTTCAATCGAACCGAGTAGCCTTTGTCGGTAAGCAGACATCCGCCGGCAGGAGCGGGATATTCTGTCACTCCGAATTCCTTGGCCATTTGAATCTGTCGTTTGCGGCCTCGTCCCGTTAAATCCAGCAGCTTGTCCCTGTCCACCCAGCCTTTTTGTTCCGGTATGGTTTCGTCGAGTTTTTTCGCGCTCAAGGGGCGCAGGATAGAACCTTTCATTCCCGAATGTTTTTCCACGTAGTTCAATGACGGCCTGGTTTGAGACATAGGCCGCTGTCCCAGGACTTCCCCGCTGAACAGAAAATGGAACTCCCGCTCCCGCATGATTTCCCCTGCCAGCTTGAACATCAGCGCATGGCAATCCATGCACGGGTTCATGTTCTTTCCGTACCCGCAATTGGGATTTTGGAGCATCTCCATGTATTTTTCCGTGATTTTTTGGACGGTCAATGGGACGCCCGTCATGCGGGAGGCCTTTCTTGCTTTTTCTGACGAAAAAAAGGGGGTTTCGAACGCCACCCACTCCACTTCCACGCCTTGATTTCGAAGCACGAGCGCGGAAAGAATACTGTCCAGCCCGCCGGAGCATAGTCCCAGCGCCCTGATTTTATTTGGATCGAAATTCATCTTTTCGGAATGCATTAACTGTATTGATTTTAGGATTCCGTGGTATTACAATCGCCCGCGTTATTTTTGCAGCGCACTTTAATAGCCTCTCGGAGGCGGCTGCATGTTCGACAACCCGTTAATTAATTTCCACGAAGAGGCCGCGCGATGAAGCTCAAGGAGCGAGCCGACAAAATTCGAGGGATATTAAAAGAGACCTATCCCGATGTCAAGACGCAGCTTGATTTTTCGACCCCCTTTCAACTTCTGGCCGCCACCGTTCTGTCGGCCCAATGCACCGACAAGCAGGTCAACAAAGTGACCCGAACGCTTTTCAAGGAACTTCCGGGGCCGGAGGATTTCGTGAAGGTCGAACCGGACCGGCTGGAAGAATTGATTCGCTCTACCGGGTATTACAAGAACAAGGCGAAAAATCTGAAAAACTGCGCCATGGCCATACTCGAAAAACACGGAGGGGCAGTTCCGGACAATTTGGAAGAGCTGGTGAGGCTTCCCGGCGTCGGGCGAAAAACGGCCAACGTAGTTCTCGGAACCGTTTTCGACAAACCTGCCATCGTCGTGGATACGCATGTTTCCCGAATTTCCCGAAGATTGGGTTTCACTCGAAACGAAGATCCCGCCAAAATAGAGTTCGACCTGATGAAGATCGTTCCGAGGAACGATTGGGACGGTTTCTCTCTCCGGTTGCTCTACTTCGGCAGGGAATTTTGCCAAGCGAGAAAACCCCTTTGCGCAAAATGCCCCATACACGATCTGTGCGCGTTTGCGGACAAGACCGCTTGAACCCGAGAAAATCGAAGTTTGCCGGACATCCGGACTTTTACGTTCTGGATGCAACTAAAAGCGCGAACCCCTCGTTTAAAGGACGAAAATTTGAACAGCGACAGAATACCAGAGTTGGAAGAACTAAACAGGCGCATGCAAGAGGAGTTGGAGAAAGTTCGCTCGCTTGCGGACGCGCTCGAAAAGGAAAGGAACAATTACCGGTCCATGCTGGATACGGCAGAGGGGTTCGCCGTCTATCAACTGGCCATGGAAAGCGACCGAAAATCGGGCGCCAAGGTGGTTTTCGTAAGTCCGTCGATTAAGGACGTTCTCGGGGTCGAAGATCCATTGGATTTCAAGAGTTGGTTTGAACGGATTCACCCGGCGGATCGGGAACGCGTGGAAAAAGGCAACCGCCTGTCGCGTCTCGAGAGAATTCCCTTCAACGAAGAGGTCAGAATCTACAATCCCGCCAAGGAATCCTGGAGGCATATCCATGCCATTTCGAAACCCGTGTTCGACGACAATGGAACGTTGGGTCATTTCAATGGACTTTTGGTGGACGTAACGGACCAAAAAAAGGCCGAGATCGCCTTGAGGGAAAG
Organism: uncultured Desulfobacteraceae bacterium; assembly: GCA_964575975.1. Taxonomy (GTDB): domain Bacteria; phylum Desulfobacterota; class Desulfobacteria; order Desulfobacterales; family SKZT01. The sequence continues at coordinate 36,619 of CAZNTU010000003.1, read as the reverse complement.
CGAGGAGCGTTATCGAGGCGCCTTTGAACAGGCCGGAGTGGGCATCCGCATTTCCCAGAACGGCGTGCTCGTGTATGTCAATCCCAAGTTCGTCAAAATGTACGGGTATGACGAGCCGGAGGAAATTCTAGGCAAACCCGTGGAATTGCTGGCGGTTCCGGAAGAGCGCGAGAAGGTGCTCAAAAGGCAGTCCGAGCGTCTTGCCGGAAAAGACGTCAGGTCCCACTACGAACTAACGGCGATGAAAAAGAACGGGGAGCGGTTCGATGTGGAGGTTTGGCTGACATTGATCAAATACAACGAAAAACCCGCCATTTTGGCGTTCGTGCTGGATATCGGCGCAGAGAAAAAGTTGAAGCAACAATTGTTCCGCGCCCAGAAAATGGAGGCGATCGGCGCTTTGGCCGGCGGAATCGCCCACGACTTCAACAATATCCTGGCGGCCATAATGGGATACACCGAGCTTGCGGGACTCTACGTTCCCAAGAACAGCGCGATGCGGAGAAACCTGGAGCAGGTGATGAAGGCGTCCCAGAGGGCGAAGGACCTGATCGGGCATATCCTCGCTTTCAGCAGGCAGGTCGAAAAGGAGAGACGGCCGGTTCATGTCGGTCCCATCGTCAAGGAAACCACTAACCTGCTAAAGGCCACGCTTCCGGCCACCATCGAAATTCGCCATGATATCGATTGCGATTTGGACCCCGTTTTTGGCGATCCCTCCCAAATTCACCAAGTGCTGTTGAACTTATGCACCAACGCGGCGCATGCGATGAGAGGAAAAAGCGGAATCCTGTCCGTAAGCATGAAATCTGTCAAAATAAACGGAAGCCCGGAAAACAAAGCGTTAAACCTGGATGCTGGAAAATATTTGAAACTGTCCGTTTCCGACACGGGTTCCGGCATTCCCAAAGAAATCGTCGACCGTGTATTCGAACCTTATTTCACCACCAAGGGCAAAGGGGAAGGGACCGGTCTAGGGCTTTCCATGGTGCATGGCATCGTAGCCGACTATCGGGGTACCGTCACGGTCTACAGCGAGCCTGGGTTGGGCTCCACCTTCAACGTCTATCTCCCGGTAATCGAAAAAAAGATTGTCGAGACGGAAAAAAACCAGCAGCAGTCCCTTCCGACCGGAAACGAAAGAATCCTCATTGTCGACGACGAACTCGTTCTCGTAAACCTGGAAAAACAGCTTCTCGAACATTTGGGGTACGAGGTGGACATCTGCGCAAGCTCGCCGGAAGCCTTGGAAACTTTCGAAAAAGACCCAGCTCGCTACGATTTGGTCATTACCGACCTGACCATGCCCAAGATCACCGGCGACGAATTGGCCGCGCGGATGACGCGAATCAGGCCGGACATTCCCGTCGTTCTTTGTTCGGGATACCCCGAGAGAATCACGGAGGTGAAAGCGACGCATCCCGAAATAAAAGCGTTCCTGCAGAAGCCGCTTGTCATCGGCGAATTGGCCGAGGCGGTCAGAAGGACGCTGGACGACCTAAAGTAAATGCTTCCGGATTTGCATCAGTCCGCCGATGTCGTACACGTCCTGGTTGAAAAGCGCGATTTCCCTGACCGGAACGTCCGACCCGATCTTTTCCTTCAATTCCTTGATCGCTCGCGAATCGCTGACGCCCAATCTTTTGAATTGTTCGAAATTTCTTAGAATCTTCTCCTTCAGGGAAGGCTCGATTTCCACTTCGCCGAATATTTCCGAATCGCCCGGATTCGCCTCCGGATTGTCGGCGGGATATTCGGGATGTACCCGGTTGACGATGAACCCGCCGAAAGCGATGTTGTTTTCGGCAAGTTTCTGGTAAAGGTGCAGGGCTTCTTTCAATGGTCTGGCCATGGGGCTCGCCACCGCGAAAAACAGGGTCTCCGGGCTGGCCAAAAGTTTTCGGACCGCCCCGGCCCTCTTTTGAAAACCCTCGAAGAGCATGTCGTCCCAAAGGTTGAAAAACTCGGCGGCGTCCTCCAGGACCCGCGCGCCCATCACTTGGCTCAACGATTTCAAAATCGGGGACGCGAATATGGAAAACAGGCGAAAGCCGAACCGGCCCGCATACAGATAAGGTCTGAAAAATTTCCAGAAGAAATTGTGGCCCAAAAGATTGGAAAGTCGCTCGGGAGCGTCCAGAAAATCCAAGGCGTTTCTCGTGGGGGGCGTATCGACCACGATCAGGTCGTAGTCGTCCTCGTTGTATATTTCGTACAGCTTTTCCATGGCCATGTATTCCCTGGAACCGGCCAGCGTGCCCGAAATATGCTGGTAATAACGGTTGCCGAAGATTTTTTTCTGCGCCTTCGACGTCGCGTACTTGGAGACGACCCTGTCGAAGGTGCGCTTGGTGTCGAGCATCATGGCGTACAATTCGCCCGATGGCTCGATTCCGTTTCGGGAGAATTTCTCGTGCGGGACCTTCCTGATTTCGTGGTCGAAATTTCCCAGCCCCAGCGAGTCGGCCAGGCGTTTGGCCGGATCGATCGTCAAAACAAGGGTTTTTCGTCCGCTCAAGGCTCCCGCCAGTCCGATGGTCGCCGCGACAGTGGTCTTTCCCACGCCGCCGCTTCCGCAACAGGCGACTATCCGAGGTCCGTTTTCCTTCAGAACAAATTCCAGCATGTCCGATTCACCCGCGACTTCAAATTGGTTCCGATTTCAGGCGTTTTGCGATATCGCCGATCTGTTCGCCGTCCAGGTTGTTGGTATAATAATAAGGTATCCTGACCACCGGGTGTTCGCCCTCGTTCAACAGCCTTTCGAGGTGGGATTCCTGAACCTTCCGCCGATTGATTTGCCTTTTCGCGGCCTCGATCATAGACGCGCGGGCCCCTCCGTTTTCCGAGGCGGCCAAACCCTCGATAACCGAAATTTCATCCGGATTGAATATGACCGGGTAGACCATATTGGCCACGACCGCCTCCACGCGCATGTCCAGATCGTTTTCCGCCTTGCGGCAAAACTCGAGCGCTTCGTTTACGGGAAGTTCCTCCGGCAGAGTGGCTACCAAAATGCCCGTCCTTTCCGGATCCCGAAGCATTTCGCTTACCCAGCGGGTCTGTTCGGCTATGGGGCCGGTTTGAAGCATGGAAATCAGCGTGGTCGGCACGCGAAGCAGGCTCAACCCGTGTCCTGTCGCGGGAGAATCCACGAGAATCAGGTCGAAAAGAGACCTTTCGGTATCCGGGTCTTTTTTTTTCTCGAATCTCCAAATCTCCGCAAGGGTCATGACCTCCTTGAGACCGGGCGTTGCGGACGCAAGATGATCGAAAACGCGGCTGCCGGTTATTTGCTGCGCAACGAAGGGAACGGTCACGTATTTTTGCACGTATTCCTCTATGACCCGCTTTGGATTTACCCGCGCTCCCCAAATGTTTTCCCTCAGCGGCGAGGGTTTGTCCGCGAGTTTTCCCTTCCCGAAAAGAGGGGCCAAAGCGTCGTTCCCCCTCGTTTCGACCGCAAGGACCTTTTTGCCGCTTTCCGCCGCGGCCAGCGCCAGCGCGCATGTCAGCGTGGTCTTTCCCGTCCCGCCCTTGCCCGCTACGAAAACAACCCTCTTGTCGAACAAGCTTTTGCTCTTCATGATCCGTTAACGTCCGCGTCCTTTCCCAAGTTGCGCGTTTCTCAAGTTGTACGTTCCGCCTTTTCCTCCTCGGTCCGCTCGGGTTCCCGCTCGACCTTCGCTCCCGCCTCGGTCTCGGAATGCGTTTTCGACAGCATACGCTCCAGCCTTTCCACTTTCCGCGTCAGCTCCTCCACGATATCGGCGAGCCTTCGCACTTGGCTCCGGGTGGCCAGGTTCGTCTTTTCCAGCACTTCGCCGATTCTCTTGTCGATATTCCGGCCGATCCATTTTCTCATGTTCTCGGAATAGCCGACGATCTCGTCTTTCAGTTTCCTTCCCTCGGATTCCGATATCTCCTTTTCCTTGACCAGGCGGTTCACGATCTTGTCGATCTCGTCCTCCGCCATGTGCAACGTTCCCTGCCACAAGGCCGCGTATTTTTTCGCGTAGCCCTTCAATGTTCCGCCGCCCTTTCTCAAAAGCTGGATCAACACGCCCGACGCCTCGTCGGCGCCGTTTTCCCTTTTTTCGCGGGCCAGCAGTTGGGACACCACCGCAGCCGTGATGTCCTCCCCCGTCTGGTTGTCGATCACGGAGACTTCCTCGCCGCTTTTGATCAGGTCGGCCAACGTGTCCATGACCACGTACCTTTTGTCGACCGTGTCGTAAAGCTTGCGGTTTGCGTACTTCTTGACAATTCGCATGAGCGCCTCCCTTGTCAATTGCCGAAAAATTTTTAAAAGCGAAATTTACGGAAAGTCCGACGACCGAATATGACGCGGTGCGTTATGGATGTCAAGCTCTTTCCATACGATACGAAATTGTAATCCTTTGCCAAACAATTGTTGATTTTATGCAAGGATTTGGTATCTTGACCCAATTGTGGAACATTGGGAAAAAAGAAAGAACAACATTCTATCAAAAGGCAAGCGCGGACGATTTTCATGAAAACAATAGAGGAAGTAACCCTTCTGTACGAAATCAGCGAAACGCTGAACGAGCATCTGGAACTGAAAAAGGCTCTCTACAAGGTGCTGGATCTTCTCTCCAGCAGACTCGACATGGTGCGGGGCACGGTGACCATCCTGAATCCGGTCCGGAACGAAATCAACATCGAGGTGGCCCACGGCATCTCCAAAAGCGCGATGGAAAGGGTGAAATACAAACTTGGCGAGGGGATCACGGGACGGGTCATCCAGACCGGAAAGCCGGTCTCGATTCCCAAGATCAGCGAGGAGCCTCATTTCTTGAACCGGACCGCGACCAGAAAGCCGAAGTTGGACGAAGAGTTGTCCTTCATCTGCGTCCCCGTGAAGAAGGGAAACGAAGTCATCGGCGCCTTGAGCGTGGACCGTCCGTACGAGGAGGATTTTCCCCTTCAGGAGGGGGAAAAGCTCCTGTCTGTAATCGCCACCATGATCGCCCGCCACGCCATCAACCTGGAAAACATTCGCCTGGAAAAGGAACAGCTTCGGAAAGAAAACGCGCGGCTTAGAACGGAGCTGGAAAACAAGTACCGGTTCACCAACATCGTGGGAAACAGCAACAAAATGCGGGAGGTTTTCCAGATGATCTCCCAGGTTTCGAGAAGCAACGCCACAGTCCTGATAAGGGGGGAAAGCGGAACGGGAAAGGAGTTGGTGGCCAATTCGATCCATTACAACAGCCTCCGCGCCAAAGGCCCTTTCGTGAAGGTCAACTGCGCCGCCCTGCCGACGAACCTGATCGAAAGCGAGCTGTTCGGGCACGAAAAGGGCTCTTTCACCGGGGCGATCAACAAGAAGCTGGGCAAGTTCGAACTGGCGGACAAGGGAACGCTGTTCCTGGACGAGATCGGCTCCATCGGCCTGGACGTGCAGGTCAGGCTTCTGCGGGTGTTGCAGGAAAGGGAGTTCGAGAGGGTGGGGGGACACAAGACCTTGAAGGCCGACGTCCGGATCATCACCGCCACCAACAAGAATCTGGAAGAGGCGGTCGAGGAGGAGTCTTTCCGGGGAGACCTCTATTATCGGCTGAACGTTTTCCCCATCTATCTTCCCCCGTTGCGCGAGCGCAAGACGGACATCCTGCTGCTGGCGGACTATTTCCTGGAAAAATACGCGAGGGAAAACGACAAGGACATCCGCCGCTTCTCCACGCCCGCCATCGACATGCTGATGGCGTACCACTGGCCCGGAAACGTGAGAGAGCTGGAAAACTGCATCGAGCGCGCCGTGCTGCTGTGCGAGGAGGGCGTAGTCCACAGCTACCACCTCCCTCCGACGCTCCAGACCGGCGCGGAATCGGACACTTTGCCGGCCCAGTCCCTCGAGGAGGCCGTGGCGAACATCGAGAAGGAGATGATCATCGACGCTTTGAAAAACACCCGCGGAAACATCACCAACGCCGCCGGGCTCCTGAAAACGACCGTCCGGAAATTCAGCTACAAGGCGAAAAAGTACGCCGTGGAGTATCAATTGTTTCGATAATGGGTTTTCAGGCGAATTTTTGCTGTGCCAAGTTGTTCTGTTCTTCGATCTGTTTGACGAGGACTCTCGGATTTCACGACAGGCTCTACACTATCCCGACCGCCACCTTCCGCCGGGATCATGTCCGAAAAACCTTCGTCTTCGGAGATCGCCGCTACAATTTGACAGCCATCCAAAACGGTCACGATTTTCCGCTCGGCTCGTCGATGACGGAACCCCGCTGTGCTCGGAGAACGCACGCTACGGACTGATACGCCTGACGCTGGCCAACATCGCCCATCACATCCGTAAGATACGCCGAAGCTCGAAAGACCGAAGCCGCCGGCAAGGTTCCAAAGACCCGCTGACGCGCGGACACGAATCCGGATAATGTCTAACAAATTAGCCGTGAATCTGGAAGAAGTGGCATTGATAAAAAAAAAGGGGACAAACCGGATTTTCCGGCTTGTCCCCTCAGGGAAAAGGTAGCCAATACTAACCATATGTCGTTGAATCCCGGACCTTATTCCCTCCTGGAGGCGGAACTCGGGGTGATGAAAACGACGATATTTCGATGTCCGTTTTTCGGACCGGTTTTATTCCGTTCCGAGTCTTCGCCTTTGTCCAATTCAGGTTAGAAATAATACTTGGTTTTAAAAACGATGTGGTCGTCATCCAGCATGTCGAATAACAGATCCTCGTCGTCCACATTTGACAATATGTTCGCTTCCAGAATAGCCTCCCAGCGTTTTCCGAACCGCCGGCTGGCTTCGAGGGTAAACAGGGCGGACGAATTCTTTATATCCTTGATCACGCCGAGCAAAAGTTTTGAACTATCCATATCATTCAGAGACAGCCTCAGTCCGAACATGATATCGTTTTCATAAAATGAGGCGGCATCGTCCCCGCGACTGTCGTAGGCAAATTCGCCCAGAATTCCCAGGTCCGGCCGATATCCAGCAAAGTCGATGGGCATGGTGTATTCAAATCCACTGACAAACGAGAAAAATGAATCGCCCTGACCGGTCCGGTGAATGGCCTCCAATTTTAAAAGCCAAGGACCTGTGGTGATCTGCAAATCCATGCCTGTCTGTGAAATCTGCTGATAAAAAGGGGTAATGCTTTGATCTTCCGGATTGGGAATCAAAGTGGGTTCCCGGCCTGTTCCAATAAATCGGTAGAGTCCTAGATCCACACAATCAACAGAGAGACTATAACGGGCCGCTACATCCAGGTGGTGCTCCTCTGCCCCGCTTTCATATATGGGATTTTCCGTATCCACAACCCACGAGGTTCTCAGCCGCCCGTTTTCACCAGGGTATTTTCGTTCCCTGAACCAGGGTAAAAGAAAGAAAGTAAATGTGCCGGCCTGGGTCGGAGCTGAAATCTGCACCATGGGTTGTCCGAGTTTTTCTTCGCCGTCAATGCTCTCGACAGCATCGGTCTGGTTGATAATATCGACCAGATGGACAAATTCGGTTACCCCCCAAAAGACCTTTCCGATACCTATGCGGCACTCAATGTTGTCCCACACCCGCAAAAAATTGAGTTCGCGAATATCAAAATGAGTTCTTTGGGAGTCGGCAGCGTCAATTCGCGCAAAGGGGGTAAAAACGAACGACAGATCATCGGTAAGGTTGTGATAGTATTCAGCTTTGGCCGCCAGGGAGGCTGTATTTTCACGTTGTCCGGCATACAGCGACTCGCCTGGAAAATATATGACTTCTCCTTCGATATAGCCGGAAAATTCATGGGCGATGGCGTTAACAGCCATTGCGAGCAATATCAACACGCAATACAGATTTGCTCTCATCTCGTCCTTTTCAGGCTGCTTTGGGTAAAATCATGGTCTTCGAGTCCTGTCCGGAACATGTAATCCGACCATATAAGAAATGTGGATTTGCCATTCTGATGGTTGACCATCTCCATTTTGCCGGGCCGCCAGTACTTGTCTATGTATTGACTGTATTCGTCTGCGGTGTAGGTCTTTAAATGAGAGTCTTTTCGATCATAATACTCTATTTTGTGAATTCTGAACTCTTCTTTGTCGAACCATACTACTTGCCGGATATATCCCGAGTTTTCCCGGTCCACCGGATACCGTTCAACAACGTAACAATCGTGTCCGTTGTATGCTTCATCCCGTAGCCACTTGTAGGTGAACTTTTCGATTTCCTCGCTTGCTATGTCTTCATAGGCAAACTCGGAGCCCATGAACGATCCTGACTTATTGCTTGAACTGATCCGTTTCACTCGTTTAAGTGCCGGCAGATAAAGCCACTGGTCGTCATCGCCGGCCTTGTGGGTGTAGGTCAACAAAGCGGTTCCCTTGACATCTCCGGGATTGTCAAATACAGTAATGCTCTTGTCGCCGTCGTTTTCCACTTCCTTGGCACTGATCCGCATGGCTCGAAGGCTTTCCTGACCGTGCCTGTTTTTGAGGATCATTTCTACGTTGGCTTTGTAATCCTCGAAGCCTTCATCCCTGAGGTCAGCCTGTGTCGCAACCCAAAGTCCCTTTTCTTCCGGATTTTCGGCTTTTAACTGCTGGGGTAGCATCAACAGGATACCTATTAGAATCGACAACGCTTTATTCATATGCTTCTCCTTTGACAACAAGATGTTTTTCATCTGCTTCTCCTTCTGCTTTCATCAGCACTGCCGGCAATAAAAAGAAATCCAGCCCAAGGGCGAAAATGAGAGTAATCGTTGTCATTATGCCCAAGTCCGAATTCATTTTGAAACCCGAAAATGACAATACTATAAAGCCGGCGGACAGAATAAGGGTGGTTGCCCAAAGAGCTGTCCCCACGGTATTGAACGCGTATTTTACAGCCTCCGGGGCGGGCATGCCGTATTCCCGCCGCGCCCGAAGGTATTTGCTCATGAAATGGATAGTGTCATCCACAATAATGCCCAGAGTGAGCGACATCATGATTGTCAGCGCGAGTCCCACCCGGGATGCCGTAATTCCCCAAACACCCAAAGCTATCAATGCCGGTAGAAGATTGGGTATCAGGCTGACGATCCCCAGTTTGACATTTCGAAGAGCAAGCATAATGATAGCCGAAATCATGGCCAGGGCGCCAAATGATCCCACCAGCATGGTTCTGATGTTTCTCTGCGATATATGGGCAAAAATCACATCAAGGCCTGTCCCGTAGGTAAACATCTCTTTGGGTGCATTGTTCGTCAGCCATTGCCGCGCTCTTTCATCGGTTTCCCGGATTTTTGCGGATGACGCGTCTTTCATGGTGACAGTCATACGACTGGAAGATTTGTCGACATTGATCTGGTTGTTCAGGTCCAGCCCAAAGGGGAGGGACATATCATAAAGCAAAAAGTATTGAGCGGCCAATTCTTGGTTTTGGGGAATACGGTAAAATGACGAATCGTCATTGTGCATATTCTTATTGAGCCGCTTGATAATATCGGCGATGTTGTTAACATGGACGACATCGGGTTGTGTTCGATACCACTGGGCGAATTTATCTACTGTATTCAAATATTCCGGATTGTGAATACCGTTGATTTGGCCGCTATCAAGCGTATATTCAATGACATGAATCCCGGAAAGGTTCTTTTCCATGAAATCAGTGGCCCTTCTGAATTCGTACCGATGGTCGAAATACTTCAAAAAGTTGTCATTCAGTTCGATATTGAAAATCCCCATAGAGATTAGTAGCGACAATACCAGCAACCCAGGCAAAAGGAAGCGCCGGTATTTGATATTGAACCGGGCAATCCCGTCACAGGAGGTTCCAGCTTGTTCCCGGCTTGTCTTTTTAACCCTGATCGGCAGGATGCTCGTCAAGGCAGGTAAAAATACTATGGAAAATAAAAATGCCGCCGTAATACCCATGGCAACGATATTGCCCAGGTCATGAAAGGGAGGGACATCCGAAAAATTCATTGTCAGAAACCCGATCGACGTTGTCAGGCTTGTGAGAAAAACAGGCTGGAAATTAATTTTGATGGATTCCTTGATAGCTTCGTTTTTAGACATGCCATGTTTCATGTTATGAAGAACCCGCACAAGGACATGGATACTATCGGCCACCGCCAGTGTCATGATGATCATCGGAGTATTGGAAGATGGGGCTGTGATGACAATGCCCGCCCATCCCGCTAAACCAAGTCCGCAAACTATGGAAAAGACAATGACGACCATGGTGGCGATTGTGCCGCTCGCGGAGCGGAGTGCGATGCCCATGAAAAGAACGAGCATTCCGAACATGATTGGAATCAGAATGCTCATATCGCTTTTGCTGGCCTCTTCAAAAGCTTTGTCCGATATGATCGTACCCGTCAGATAGACGTCAATATCAGGGTGAGCCTCCTTAAACAGCCGAGTTATTTTCCGTACATCATCCACAACAACGGTGGCGATTTTTCCATCCTCTTTTTTCGCTTCCTTGAGAATATTGACGTTGACGCCAGTGACATGCCCTGACGAAGACACCAGGCGATTGACCAGTAGTATTTCGGAAAGTGCAATATCTCGGATTCGTCGGGTCTCTTCAACCGAAAGTGCATTTGCATTCGATACAAGGTCTTCAACGATAAGATCATCGTTCAGCGCATAAGTGTGCTGGAAGTTGGTGATTGAATCCACACGGCTTGAATAGGGAATTTTCCAGCACTGCCGGGTAAGGTCTTCCACGGCGGCAAGAGTCCTGTTCGTAAAAACATCGCCGTTTTTGGGTGCAAGGGCAAAAAAAACATTGTTGTCTTTGGTAAAGGTGTCTTCAAGAGCTTCCAGCGCCTTCAATTGAGGGTTCGCCTCACTGAAGAAAACCCGTGAATCGTTGGAAAACGAAAGATACTGCATGCCGAATCCGGCAAGGCAAACGCATACGATGCCGGAGAGCACGATCCACCAGCGATATTTGATGGCGATTTTGCCGATATGTTGCTCAAAGTAAGTCATTTTTAATACTCCTTTTATGGCGAATGCGGCTTTAGCGATCTCCTATTTATTCGGGAACGAGCAATAAAAAACCCGTGGCATGCAAAAATCCGATTATCAGGGAAATTGCCGCAGTGATTTTGCTGAAGGCCGTGGGTTTTACCGGCCAGAATGGAAAGGTCACGACAATCAATCCCCTCAACAGAAAAACCGATGAAATAGCGAGGAGAATATAACGCGAAAAGGGCATGGAAACGATTTTTGCGCCGGCAAGGTTGTAAAAAGCAAAAAGAATAAACACACCGGCAATGGCCATTGTAACCGTGCCCGGAATTTTCGACCCCTGTTCTGCTTTTGCCGCCATCCACTCGCCGGCACCGAAGGATCTGTAGGCAGGCGCTCCCTGATAAACGATATATATGTGCAGCAGCGCAATCGCAATGTTTACCGCCGCGCAAATCAACCAAATGACAATGTACATCGGATGTTCCTTTCCTTAATTAAGAGTTGAAAATTACCAAAACCACACCTTGTCGTGTTCCATGCACAGGCGTGCCATGGACGTTGCTATTTCTACACCAGGAACTATCTGGTGTTGGCTTTTGAACCGGGCCAGATCCGATTCCAGAACCCAGACCCGTCCACCCCGCGAGATGAGATCTGAAACAGATTTGCTGAAATGGCTCAGGGTCTTTACATGTAAGTCCCCGATTACCATATGTTGTTGCTGTTGCCGGACAAAGCTGGCGGCGACGGCATTGCCACAGAGTAACAGGTTGTGACTTGCCTTCATGGCTCTCATGCATTCGGACAGCCAGACAATATTGCCGTATTGTTCTTCCAACGCGCCACGAAATGCTTTCTCCACGATGGCCAGCGAACTGGCCGATTTCCTTGGCGATCGATTCATGGTCGATGACTTCCCATTGTGTCAAGCCATTTTTGGCGCGGCTTTTGCGACGCCCGGATCATAGCTTGGTTATCCGCAAGCTCTGAAAACGGTAATTTCCATACCTTCGCACTGGCCCTATTTAATCCCCAGTACAAGGCTTTGATCCGCTTGGTTCAAGTATGAATTAAAGGAGAAAGGCAGCAAAATTTCTACCTCCGGGATTTGGGCTGTCGCACCGCGTTCCTCCATGCAATATCGGCAAACGCACCAGCGAAGTTGCTCCGGATGCCGGTGCAGCAAGGCCTGCGCCATTTCGGACATGGAATATACCTTATCCCTATCCCAGGCATGGGGATGAATGGGATCAGGAGGTCTTGTCGCGGTTGTCTGGGTAATCATCGTGCTGAAACCGCAACACCATACACAGACGTTTTTTCTATGCTTTAAGAGCGTATCCAACAAACGGAACACTGTTGTCGTCCAATCAGTATCGAAAGGACTGCCCATCAACCCTAAAAACAGGGAACTTGCCTCGACCGGGTCGGATGTTTCGGACACCTTGCTCGTGACAGCTTCAGACCGGAGGCCTAGTGTTTTCGTTTTAACTGAAGAATCCATACCGTTTCCTTTTTCAGTGCCAGATTGCGCGGGAATTCATGCGCATCAAGTGTTCGCTGAAAAGAGCCATGTCACCGGTTTTTAGCGGTGATGACGCATCCAGGACACATCCTCTCTGCGCCAAGCTGAACTCATCGACATAACAGGTGACAAGAGCTTCTTCAACGCATCTGTCTATCTGTTCGGAAAACTTCAGCTGTAATAACTGGACCGCGTCCTGCATGATCCATAACGTTACCCTGACGCCTTCTCCCGCCAAAGCCAGGGCAAGTTCAAGGCCGGTTAAATTCCGATTTGAAATCAGCGGGCTTCGTGTTTCCACAATTAAATATTCAATCATGCGAATGTCCTGTAGACCTAATGGTTAAATTCCAAAATTTTAGCCACTAGAGTATTAATTGTGACTTTGCGTTCGTTATCCACGTCGGCATAGCCTGAAGCAACAAACGAAGCTCCCTCCATGTACTTTTCAACCTGAATAAACAAATCCAATCGACAGCCCATGGGAATGGGAGAATGAAAAGTGATGCCGGCCATGTTTCCCAGGAGGATTTTCGGGGGGAGCTGGCCGGCGTTGTTCAAATTGATCAGTGCGATGGCCAGTTGTCCCAAGGACTCGATCACAAAGGCACCCGGCCAAAACCCGCTGTCTTTGTCAACCAAAAGAGGTTCTCTTTTGGCGACATTTTTTATCCCTTTGGCATATCGATTCAATTCATAATCAAAAATTTTATCGAGAAGCAAAAAAGGGTATCGTTGCGGTAGTAACAGCTCTATTTCACTACAGATTAACATGTTATTCATAATGATAACCTCAGATTACCAATCCGCCGTCAACAACCAGGGTCTGGCCAGTGATGTAACCGGCTTTTTCCGAGGCCAGAAAGGTAACGGCATTGGCAACGTCATGCGCCTGCCCCATTCTGTTCAGACCAATCCTTTCGATATAAAAATTTCGCATATATTCGGTGAGGCCTGCGGTCATATCGGTTTCTATAAACCCTGGCGCAACAACGTTTACGCGTATATTCCGGTTTGCAAGCTCCTTTGAAATTGTTTTTGACATACCGATCAAGCCTGCTTTTGCCGCCGCGTAATTGGCTTGTCCCGCATTTCCGCAAACCCCCGTGAATGAACTGATCGTAACGATGTTTCCCTTCTTCCGTTTCAGCATTTTGTAGGCCACTTTTTGCGTCAGGTAAAATACCCCGTTCAAATTGGTTTGAATAACCTTATGCCACTGTTCCGGACTCATCATGACAATAAGGGCATCATCGGAAATACCTGCGTTGTTGACTAGGACATCTATCGCGTCGAGGTCGTCCAAATAGGTATCTACCAGTTTTTGGACCTCTTCGTGTCGAGAGATATCGCATTTAATAGGGGTAAACCGCTGTTCGGGATACTTTGCGCGCAGAGCGTCGCACAGTTCGGCCGCCAATTCCCCATTGCTAAGATAGGTAAAATGTACATTGCCCCCCTGCTCGGCGAAACTCTCGACAACAGCCCTGCCAATGCCACGGCTTCCGCCGGTCACCAATATGTTTTTTTCATGAAACATAATGCCGCCCTTTCACTGAATTAGTGCCTGTAAATGAAAGATGATTTGCATTTAACGGTTCCATCCACCTCGATAACGGTTTGAAAATGAGTCTCGTCGTTGTTCTGTTTTTTCAACCGGCAATTGATATTCAGTATGTCGCCGGGTCGGATAATATCCAGATAGGAAACCCGTTTAACCTCGACCTGTCTGACCGCTACATTGCTTAGCCTGCTGAACAGCATATTGCATAATTCTTCCATGCATTGCAGCGACATGACGCCCGGAAAGATCGGATCGGAGGGATAATGGCCTAGAGCAAAAGGCGCACTGCCGCTGACATGGTATTGAGCAGACACCTTGTCTTCTTCAAAAACAGGATCTTTACTATACATGCTCATACACTCCTTTATCCGCATCCGCCGGCGTGGTCAAAATCCAGAGGATATCCCATGCCCAACGGTAGTTCTTCGGTTGATAGAGGTGCTGCGTCTGTCGTCTCCAAAAAATCGTTCAGACGATCAATGCCCCAAAACTTCTCGCGTTTGCGGGTGAACATGGGCACGCCGAAAATATCTTCGCGGTAAATCCGATACAGGATATCGCCTCCCAACTCCCGGATGGATTTGCTTTGGGGAGCAGTTAACACCTCCTCCGCCTGCCTCTTCGTCATACCAATATCAAGGCAGACCTGCTTAATCACTTCCGGTGTCGATATGTTCAAACCTTCCTGCCACCTCGCCCGGTATACTCGCCAGAAAAACGGCCGACCAAACCCCAGCTCTTTCGCTTTCAGGTATCCCAAGTGCGACAGCTCCCACCATGGCGACCCGTCGACAGGCCATTTGACGTCCAGATTGAATTTATGTGCCAGTCGCTTGATGTCCATGAGTATATACCGATGCTTTGCCTCGCTCATGTTTCGATACGGGAATTCTCCCGAACGTGATTTCAGCAATTCTATGCTGATGTCATCGGGTTCCCAGAACGGAACAAGTTCAAATATGTTTTCCGTTTCAATTCGCTTTTTCAGTCCGATTGAAGCCAGCCAGGAATAGGGGCTTCGAAACGAAAAAAAATAAGTTGCCTGCATGATCACATCATCCTTGAAGGTTTTTACGAATGATGGCTTTTGTTTCATCATCGAACGCAACCAAGCTCCAGTCGGTTCGGTCGTTGATACGGGCATAGCCATGGGTAATGCTGCCGGTCGCGGTATGAACCAGCTTCCCGTCACGAACCACATAGCAATCCATTCCGTGAGTGTAGGTGAAATCGCGGTAGGTATTCATCAGGGCATAAGTCGTGTAAAGCGTTTCTTCCATGTACGCTTCTTCAAGTATTTCCACGCGAGCTGAAGGCACTACCGGTATCCATTTTTTGGTGTGTAGCATGGTGCGGATGGACAAACCGTTTTGTGCCAGGAATAGATCCTCGATCTCCTCCATCAAACGCAAATATCCCGAATGTTTCATACGTTCATTGAAATGACAGTAAAAATAA
This sequence comes from uncultured Desulfobacteraceae bacterium, assembly GCA_964575975.1. Classification (GTDB taxonomy): domain Bacteria; phylum Desulfobacterota; class Desulfobacteria; order Desulfobacterales; family SKZT01. The sequence continues at coordinate 21,141 of CAZNTU010000003.1, read as the reverse complement.
GGGATGTGCCACTTCCATACCATTGTGTTCGGGTTGCCTTTTAACAAGGCGGCGACATCGTCTTTGGGATCGATTTCACCGCGTTCCGTTAAAAGATCGCTTTTCTCGGTGCCATTGTGGCCGGGGCGGCAGATTCTTTCTTTCGTCCAGGGTACGAACTCGGGCATGATTGTGGGGGCGACGTGGCCGGTAACCGGACTGTCATCCATTTTGAACTCCACGGCAACGCGGCAGGCTACGGCCTTTATGGTTTTACCTTTTCTTTCAACGAACAAATTCACCAAAAAGCGCAAGGACTCGTCCGAATTCGCTTCTTCGTCGATTCTCACATCTGCGGTCACCATGTCATCCATGTGCAGAGCATGTAAGATATGTGCGTCGGAATCGACGATTTCCAGACAGAGTCCGTTTTTCTCGTAGAGTGAACGAGGATAGTAGCCATTCTGGCGGAAATGATCGACAACAGCTTCCTCCACAACGTACATCACATGCTTGAAACCGATCCACGTGCAAATATTATTTCCTTCCAAACGGGGATAAATCTTTGACTCGGTTGGCTTTGTAACTTCAATGTTTGACATCATAATTTCCTTTCATTGAAAAATTCCTGGATTAACCGAGCGGTATGCTGCGGATCCTCTATCATGGCAAAATGACCGCAATGCTCGATAAAATTAAACGTTGCATTGGGTAAACGCTCTGCAAACGCCTTAATATCCCTGTATTCAATTGAAAAATCCTTTCGCCCCCCCATTAGCAGTGTCGGCATGGTTATTGATGAGAAGTCAAGCCCGGGAGTCTTGGAATACATCTGGTAGAATTGCAGCCAGCTTGACGGGCTGTACATTCGCAAGGTCTTCTCTGTAATGATTTGCTTGGATCTGTCCGATAGTTTTTTCGAACCGGGCCGCGAGTCGATACTCATTTTCAGGAAATCCTCAAATCTGTTCACATAGCTTATGAACTCGGACCAGGTAAAATCGCCGAAGTCCGGCTTTGAATACACTGACAACAATACCAGAGCACTTACATCCTCCAAACTGCAATACTGAGACATGGCCAGCAGGACGTTGGCCCCGAACGAATGCGCGAAAACAATTTTAGGACCCTTCGGAAGCGTTTGCCATGCACGTCTCAATATTGTTTCAGAGTCGGGTTCGTAGGTAATCGGATCTCCGACAGCGATATTCCAGGGCAGGTCGAGTTCAAGATAGGAGCGGAAACGTGTGGGTAGTTTTTTACAAACTTCCCGCCATACGTCCGAAGAATCCGCGATACCGTGGATCATCACCAATCGATATTTTCCTTCCGGATCAGCTTTGTCCCGTAATACTTCATTGACCTTCCCCAGGTTCTTCTCCGGCATTATTGTCGATTCTCTATACATAGTTCACCCTCCAATGTGAATCCGTATGAACGAGGTCCCGGGGGATTCCTTTCCTGGCAGACTCAACCGCCAGCAAAACTTGTATTATGCCGGTAACCCCGCTCGCATCTCCGCAATATCCAGTAACTTCCTCGGGCATAATCGGGTTTTCGCTCTGTCCGATTTTTTCAATGCTTGCGATACAGTTACCAATATCCCGGTTGATCCCTTTTTTTTCAATAAGATAGCCGGCGGCCCCATGGTAACGTCCTCCGTTATGATCCGAAAACAGAGATTGAACCGTCGGGTTATCAACTTCGACGCCCAGCACCATCACTCGATCCGCCCGATCTGCCAGCATCAAGTCCTGGGCCAGTCGCAAGGCATCCTGGCCGCCCCTCTGACCGTTGCACAGCATCAAATTCGGACCTTTAAGGTCGTTCGCGATAGAAATTGCGGCTGAAACAGTATTGGGAGAAGCGTTTGGCAAATCCATCACGCTCGTTTCATCGACATGGCGCCGGGCAATGATCCGTGCATTTTTGACCACCGTATCGATATTGCTCAGGTTTGAACTGGCGACGATACCTGTGCGGGCTTTTTCCTCGGACGTCAATTGTGGACCCCGGTCAAGCAATAGCTTTGAGGCAACCAATGCTATTAACGTGGCTTCGTCCTTGTAGCGCAACCCTCTTCTTTTTAATAATTTCGCTGCCTCTTTATAATGGACGACCTCGCCCTGCTTTGGCTGCAGTTTTGAAACGCGAGTAACCGACTGCCCAGGGCAGAAAACCACCTCGGATAAAATATTGAACTCATATGTGTTCATCAATCATATCCTTTGTATGCAGTCACGATAACAACGGAGTTAACCCCCCCAAACCCAAAGGCGTTAACCTGAACGACGCCTAGTCGGGCTTTGGTTGCCTTGTCATAGATCCTGAAACCCCGGACAGCATCGAGCGGGGTGTTTGTACCCGGTGTCGGCGGGATCGTCTGGGTCTGCAAGGATAGAACCGCTGAAACGACGCCGATCCCTCCGGAGGCGCCAGAGGTATGGCCGATCATTGATTTAATACCGGTAATGGCGGGTTTGTTTTCTATGTTCCGATAAATAGATGACAGGACTTTGGATTCCATGGCATCGTTGAGTTCGGTGCCTGTCCCATGTACGTAAATAAGATCGACGTCTTCGGCGACGATGTTGGCTCTTTCATAAGCGTCTTTTATGGCACGCTCGATCCCGGCTTGGTCTGGCGCCGTTTCATGAACAGCATCGGTACTCATCCCCACGCCTTTTATTTCAGCCAGTGGCCATCGCCCCTTTTCCAGAGCTGATTCAAGACGTTCAACAACGATGGCGGCAGCGCCATCGCCCATGAGTATACCCTGCCGGTGTTTATCAAACACCTTGATATCCTTGGGGGCATTCGGATTTGATCGATCCAGCAGGCCGAACATGGACGAGGTGATGGTATCGCACCCCGCTGCTACGGCGATATCCGCGTCTCCCGCCGTAATACGATCACAGGCAAGCGCCACTGTATAATTCGACGATGCACACGCATTGCAAATGGTATACACGTTTTGACTTTTAGGTAAAACATCGCGCACGGCGCGTGCAAAATCCAGTTGCCCAACGGTGATTTTTTGCTGTCGAAGCGCGGATAATTCCGCGCTTCTCAGTTCTTTCAACCCTGAACCGACGTAAACCGGGATATCCTCGTCCGTTGAAATTTGCGCATGCTCCATGGCTTCTTTCAACGCTGATTTCAGGAACGCGCTGCATCTGAATCGCCCGTCCGGCGTTTCAAGTTGTTCCCGTTCATAAGCGATGGAGGTATTGTACTTATCGGCAGTTAAATGTATCAGTGGTTTGTTCCCTTTTTTACCCGCTAAAAAAGAGGTAAAAGTGCTATTCGCGTTATCGCCGACCGAGTTGCACATACCGATTCCCGTTATAACGGTTCGTGTCATTGCGTGCCTCCGCGGACCACCATAGCACCGATGTTGCCATTCATATCATGGGCAAACAGCAGGCCGTGTTCCCCTTCGTTCAGCCCGCTGACGATATCGTGCAACTGCAGAGCATTGTTGCAGGAGACGGTATTGCCGACCTGATGAAACAATACCGACAACTCGGGTTTTTCCGTTTGATCGCCAAACAGGTTATCGAATGCATCTAATTCAAGCTCTCTGGTTTGAGGCCAGGTACCGGCAATGGAAACCCGAGTGATTTCCTCTGTAATAATATTGGTTTGTTCCAGTAGACCACCGATCAGATGAATCAACGCATCCGGGTTTTCCACGAAAGGATTGTACCCTGTGTCAACCCCCTTTACATGTGCCAGGACGTTGCGGCCATATTTGCGGGCCACTGGTTCGGTTTCGAGAACGAAAAAAACGGCCGCTTCGGTAAAATGCTCTGGAACCTCTCTTTTTTCAGCCACGGCAGCCTTTGCGGCGATACTCACCTCGCTGAGATCTTCAACTCCACCCGCGATGATCGTATCATTATATCCTTTTTCCAGGATAGAGACTGCATAATTCATTGCCGATATCGCACTCAGCTCTCCGGTCGATATGGTTGTATTAATCCCCTTGAAGCCATACCAGATGGCGGCGTAGCCGGCTGCACAGTTCATTATGGTATTGGCGAAATGGATGGGGCTCACCAGATCCGGTCTTTCGTTAACAAGGGAATCGTACACAAAGGTAACAATGCTTTGCATGCTGCCCTGTGCCGAACCTAGGACGATACCGATACGTTCTGCCGTCGATGTTCGCTGTTCCGAGAGCTTTTCCATGAGGTGGCTGATGGAATGTATGGATAACGCCGTCAACTGGTCCATATTGCGCGTGCCCTTCTTTCCCAGCGCTGCATGCGCGCTAAAACCGGGCAACGTCGCGAACTTGTTTGCTTCGATCCGCTCTTCCAGGGGAATAACCTTGGCTTTCGCTGTTATAACAATATTTTCAAACATGATGCCTATAATCCTTATTTGAATGCGCCATATATGGTGATGGCGTTGTTACCACCAAATCCGAAGCCATTGCTCTGAACTACTCGAAGGTCTGCAAACCGCGGTTTATTGGGAACACAGTCAATATCGCATTTATCGTCCGTAATTTCATGGTTCATCGTCGGGGGGACAAATTGATTTTGAATGGCGAGAATGCATGCAATACTGGACATGGCAGTCGCTGCCCCCATGGAGTGGCCTATCATGGATTTTATCGAGCTGACCGGCGGTTTCGAGCTGCCAAAAACCATGTTGATCGCGATTGATTCAGCCACATCATTGGCTTGTGTACCCGTGCCGTGGGCGCAAATATAGTCAACATCCTGTGCTGTTACGCCGGAATTTTCATGGGCGATCCGGATACATCTGGCAACGCTCTCGACATCCAGTGCAACCATGCTGTTTGCATCGCAATTTGTGCCATACCCTAGCATTTCCGCATAAATCCTTGCGTTCCGTTTCTTTGCCGAACTTAATGTTTCCAGAACTAGCATTCCAGAACCTTCTCCGGCTATAATACCTTTTCGATCGATATCAAACGGCTGGCATTTTTCCGGCGCCATGGCACCTATACGAGTAAACCCTACAAATGCCTTACGACATACGGCCTCGCTGCCGCCGCACAATGCCAGGTCGGCACGTCCGGTCTGAAGTTGGTCGAATGCATAACCAATGGCACAATTGCCCGCGGCGCAAGCCGTTACGAACGTAGAAGATTCGCCGCATAGTTTCAACTCCCTGGAAACCGCGTTTGACAAATTCGAGGCTAACGATTGCTCAACCAGATCAGGGCGGAACCGCATCGCTCCTGCATTGACCCAGTCCATCGCCAGCGTATCCAGACTTTGAGACTCTCCGTCTGTCGTTCCGATCCATACCGGAATGGATTTGCCTTCAATATCCTGAATTGAAAACCCGGCATCCTCAATAGCCATTTTGGCGGCGGCTATGGAAAACCGGCTAGTTCGGCCCAGTTCCGCCACAGGCGTATGATGGATATATTTTTCGGGATCGAATTCCTTGACCTCTGCATTGACAACTGTCCCGAAGCCTTCCGAATTGAAGTTTTCCGCGGGTTTAAAGCCTGATATTCCCTTTAAAAGAGAATTCTTGAACTCATCTATGTTTATTCCAATGCTCGAAATAATTCCTAATCCGGTGATCACGATCCTTTCTGAAGACATAGTAATTCCCTTTAATATTTACAGGAAGTTGGAAAGAGAGCCCGAAGAGGTGCTCTCTTTCCGATATTAGTTGTTCCAGCCCGCATATTGAGCCATAACGTTGTATACGCCGTTCATATTTACCATCTTGTTGAGTTCTGCCTGAGGCACCTTGATCTTGTATTCCTTCTCAAGCGTGGCAAGGATTTCAATGGCAAGAAGGGAATCGGCATTGTGATCTTCCTTGAAAAGACTTTCATCTGTGACTTCGCTCTCTTCCAACTCTAAAATTTCACAAACGATTTCTTTAATTTTTATCATCTCATTGGCTCTGATCATTGCGTCTCTCCTTTTATAAGCTTGATGTAAAAGATGTGCCCGAAATTCGAAACGACTAAGGCACGAAAGTTTGTTTTTCGAGCGATCAAAAAACTAAGCGACGAATATAAAAACAAATCCGGCAACAGGAATTGTTCCAGGCGCCGATCATGAATCCATTCAACAGGTTGGTCGTTTTCGGACAGGTATGTCCCCACTGTGTTTAAAGCGGAACTCTTTTGGCCGATCAGGCAAACCGGTTCATCGCCTCCCGGCGAATTCAGGTCGATATGGCCCTTTAAGCCCTCAACGCCGCGGGTACAATAAAACAACTCGATACGAGACAATGCGGTCTTGTCATTTATCGTGCTTAATTCCCACAAGAGGGCGCCGCTTTTTTCCGCGGACCCGTCGCAGTATTCTACTTGACCGACCAGGGCTGAATCCGCCTGCTTTTTTCGCATGAGGCAAAGGGCTTGCCACAAAGCAAAAAACACAGAGTCCCCGGGTCCGGTATAGGTAAAACACGGTTTATGGCATTGGTACTTCATAGAAAGGTAGCTTGCCGGGATATTTACGGATAAATTCGGGGCTCCAGCGGCGCCGAGCATGGTTTTGCCCGGGGTTGCCAGATCGTGGGCGACCTGCTGTCTGATGGCGCGGTCCGCGGAATTCGTTGCCATAAAAACGGCATAATTCCAGCCGTTTTCGTTTGGTGCATGCGATGCAAGCTCCAGCGACCTTGCGGCCGCCAAAGTGTATTTGACAGGTTCTGAATAATACCGGTGACCTTTTTTCCCCAGATACGACACCGCATCGAACCAGTCGGATGTCGCGGAAGTGTTGAGTTCCCGTGTCAGATCAGTGCCGGACAGCAGTCCCGTGATACAGGCGATCTTTTTGATGTAGACAGCTTCCATTATTTAACTGCCCTGCCTGGATCTACAGTCCCGAGAACCACGCTGCAGTTGCTGCCGCCAAATCCCGTGCAATTTATCAGGGTAAAACGATGTGGCGTACCGTCCAAGGGATATCGTTTCTGCCCGAGATGCAATGCCGCATAGACATAAGCGAACGCAGCGCTTGCTCCCCCGGTATGCCCGAGGTATTTTTTCAACAGCACAGTGGATTCAGGGTTGAAATTCCCATTGAATATGTTTTTCAGAATGTTCTGCTCAATTTCATCATTCAGGCGGGTTCCCGTCGCATGGGGCAAAAACAGATCGATGTCATCAGGCTGTAGCGCCGCCTGATCCAGGGCTCCTAAAACGCACTGTTCGAAATATCTGCCAGTGGGCTCCGGCGATGTAGGATGATAGGCGTCGGAGGTCAAAGCCATACCTAAAATTTCAGCATAACTTGGGCGATCGGCGTTTTTCGTCAGCACCAGGGCGGCAGCGCCGGCCCCAAGCACCGTGCCCGCCCGATCTTCAGCAAAGGGCCGGCAGGACACGGGATCTAGTACCAACATCGATTTAAAGGCCATCTGCGATGCAATGCTTTTGGCTTCAACGCCGCACAAAACTACGGCGTCATGCCCGTCAAGCAGAGAATCGGCCATCGCGAGCGCATACCCCGCAGACGAACAAGCATTGGAAACCTGACAGAACATCCCCGTGATCTCCAGAGCCCTGCCGACTTGTTCAGCCAGTTGGTAGGCCGTGGTACCGGTGGAACTGCCCTTTTCGATATTTACCGTGTCTCCGGCCCCGGTGGCGATAACCAGAGCGATATTCCCGGATGTTACACCACTGTCGCGCACTGCCATCCGGCACGAGGCAAGGGATAGTCGAAAGGCGCAAGCCGCCGTCTTTTCCGGAAGATTCCCTTGATAGAATACGGTATCTTTTAGGGTCGCCTGGCGGAACGCCCTTTCCGGCAGTGGCGAGTTTTTCTTTGCCAAACCGACGAGAGAGTCTACTCCTTCTCCCTGGGATGATATGCAACCGATCCCGGCTATCTGCATACGGAGTGCCATTGCGACGAGCTACGGAATGCGGTCGACAGATGTTTTCGAAGATATCATCCGGATCTCGAATTCCCGTTTCCCGTGCCAGCTCAACAATCCGGCCCGGGCGTCAAAAGCCCTAAAAGCCTCGGCCATTTTGTCGAACCCCTGTGCGCGGTCATCCACCAAATTCAATCGTTGCGGAGATATTGCCAGGTACCTGTACTCGTCCACGGTTTTCTCGGCTTGCGGTTGCCAGGACTGAAATTTATCCTGTAGCGAGGCCTCAGAGGACTCCTCCCCTGCTTGTTTTTCAGGCGCCTCGCCACCATCGAGATAAATGCGCCCGATCGCCAGCTCCATTAAACTTGGGACACGGACACTGATAAGATTTTTGCTATAGACAGTGCCCATGAAATCGATCTGGTCCAATTCGACGTCGTGCGCGAGGAAATTCCCATGGACGAAGGCGATGATTCGCTCGTGGGCATCCCCTGTGTTTTCATCGAGATCAATAGTTAAACTTTCTTTCCAAACCGTATCCAATTTTTCCATGGCGCCGACCTTCATTATGAATATTGGGTAGTTAAAGTCTGAATCTCGATTCCGGGTCCAAAACCGATCAAAAAGCAGAAATCGTCACGCTTTATCTCATTTGATCGAAAATATCTTTTCAGCACGTAAAGGATTAAACTGCTCATGGTGTTCCCCTGGCTGCGTACGGTTTGCCGAGCGTGATTCATTGCCTGTTTTTCCAGATCAAGGGCGGAACAGACACAGTCCACGATCTGCACGCCTCCCGGATGACATATCCAGTGTCCGATCTGCGCGGCGGAGAGGTTGAGGTCTTGCAGCGCCGATCGGGTGAAAGGCTTGATAACATTTTCAAGATCGTCACGAAGTTCCGGCGATATGCCATGCCCCACCTGGTTCCCGATTGCTCTGGAATTCAAGGTATACTGAATTCTGGGTAAAAAGAAATTGCGATGCCCCATGATGTTCAGTCCCTCGCATCCCTCTTCGGCACCCAGCACCATCAATCCCGCGCCATCGGAAACGACAAAGTCGTACAGAGTATGTTCCAAAGGCATGACGCTTCGATTCCGGCGAAGGGTTGTGGACGGCACCTCGATGGAGAAAACGAGATCGCATTCATCCTCCAGGACGGGATTTTTTTGGCGTAGCCGATGGAGGTGCTGCACCGCCAGAAAGGTACTGGGGCAATTCATTCCGGTCATAAGATAAACCGGTACCGAATCGAGGTCCAATCGCCTCTTGATGCATTCGACCACTTTCGGCGTCGGTATTCCCTGGCTGTTGATAATCGTCAAGGATTGTATCTTCCGCTTATCCTTTGCCTGCCACGACAGGTATTGATCCACCAACGACATGGCCATCGTCTCCATGCTATTTTCAAGCAGTTTTACAAATTCATCGTCCTCAAGCCGTTTCTCCCGGATCGTATCCAGGGAAAACAATCTTCGTTTCTCGTATTGAGTCACCTTGAGCACCATTTCCTCGACCATCCGGTTTTTTACGCCCATGATGCCCACGACCTCTCCGGGGTCGTAAAAGGGCCCCTCATCGTAAGTAAACACCTGATTTATTTTCATGTTTTGCCGTTTCCTTCCATTGATAAGACGCAACGGTACGATTGAACGTATCGGTACAATCGGCTATCTTGCCAGGATAGGTAAAATTCCACTGAAATTGTTCTACTGTCAGGGGAAGGGGAAGCGAGACGCGTTCCTCGCCAGAATTTTCCTGTCCACTTTCCCCGAAGACGTCCTGGGCAGTTCAGGGACAATATGGATTGTCTCCGGGATCATATAGCTGGGAAGTTTTTTGCTGCAATAACCGATCAAATCCTTTTCGGCGATGTCGGGCGCTTCGACCAGAGTGGCGTAGCTGACGATTCTGTTGCCTATCAGGTCGTCGGGAACTGGAATTGTAACGGCCTGATTCACCGATGGGTGGCTGTTCAACGTCAGATCGATTTCGTCCAGTTCGATTCGGTATCCCCGGCTTTTGACCATGGCATCCTTCCGGCCGGCGAACTCATAATCGAGGTCCTTGTTAATCCTGACAATATCGCCGGTACGATAAACCCTTACCCCGCCGGACGGCATAGCCGGATCGTAAATAAAGCTTTCCCGCGATCTTTTTTCATCACACCAATATCCCAGTGCTACAGTGGCGCTTTTGACATACAATTCCCCCTTTTCCCCGGGCTTTGAAACGACCCGGTTGTCTTCATCGAGCGCGAACACCTGAAAGTTGGGGAATGGTTTGCCCAAGGGAATTTTCCAATTGTCATCTTCTGGAAGAGTGCCGATTTGATAGCACATTGAAGAGTTGGCTTCTGACTGACCGTAAATGTTGTAAAATTCGGCTTGGGGAAACAGCCCTCTTAGCCGGCGCAGATATTTGACCGGCATCACGTCGCCGGAAAAATGAACCAGCCGCATTGCCTGGAAATCCAGTCTTTCAAGTTTGCCCATTTCCGCAAGCATCACCAGCGCGGAGGAAACCGAATTCCAGACGGTGACCTGTTTGGCGCTGATATATTCAGCCATTTTCATCGGAAATGTGGAGAAAAACTCAGGAACGAGTACGATTGCCGAAGCGCATTTTACGGCTGAAAAAATATCAAATACGGACAGATCGAAGTGCAGGGGGGCATGATTGGCAATCCGGTCCCGTTCGCCGAGTTCGAAATATTCGGTCACGGTGTTGACGAACGACAGAGTATTCAAATGAGAAATCACCACCCCTTTCGGCACCCCGGTGGATCCGGACGTAAACAGGATGTATGCGGGGTCCTGGTCGCACAAGCAGCCGATTTCCAATGGGGTTTCCTCTTGATCGGACAAAGACTCCCAGGATATCGTCCCAGGTCCACTGTCAAATCCGACCGTGCCGTCACCGAGAGCATCCGTCACTATAATGCTATGTATTGAACTCAGATGGTCTTGTTTAAAATTCATGGTATCAAGGCATTTGGCCGAAGCGATCAGCAGTCCGATATTGCAATGACTTAGGATATAGCCCGCCCTTTCGCGCGGCGCCTTTGGATCGATCGGCACATAAGCCGCTCCTGTTTTCAATATTCCGAATATGGAAACAATTGATTCCAGGGACTTGTTCATCATGATTCCGACTCTGGTTCCCTTTCCAGCACCCAGTGCCAACAGCGCCCTTGCCAGTTGGTTGCTTTTTTTCTCCAGTGCCAGATAGTCTGTCGACGTATCCTTGAAAATAACGGCGGTACGTTCAGGATATCTTCTGCTCGTATCGCTTAAAAGATGTTGAAGCAGATAAGGTCGCATGGGTTTCCCGTGTAATGCCTAAAAATTGATTGTTTATTTACCCGCGCTTATGTTGCGCCAAACCATGCAATGCATAGATGATTGCCCAAGATGCCAGATGCGATGAACTCGAGGTGGCGTCACACAAGGGATAGACTTCGACAAAGTCGAGTCCCGCGAATCCGAATTCACCCAATCGATGAAGCGACCAGAAAAGTTCGTGGGGGAACAGCCCGTTAAAATCTATGGGGCCGCCGGGATTAAAGCCTGCATCGATACAATCGCTGCAAATGGTCACAAAAATATGATCCGTACCTTGGCTGGCAATTTCCAATGCCTCTTTTGTAATGCTTTCAATCCCCCGGCTGCGTATTTCGCTCATGTGAAAAATGGTCGCCCCCATCTCCTTTGCAATGGAAAATTGAGTTTCGGAATTTCTGGGACCTCGTATGCCGATGTGAACGATGCTTTCATTGCGGACCTGCTCATTTTCAGCCAGACGATAAATAGGGCCGCATCTTGGAAATTCATCGTCTCCAAAAGAAGCACTATTGTCTAAATGAGCGTCAAAATGAACAATTCCCACCTTCCCTGCTTTATCGTGTGTCAGCGCCTTGACAATTTCAGGGGTGATGGAGTGGTCTCCCCCGAGGATAACAGGTACACTTTCTTTCTGGTATATTCGGGAGGCCGCTGAATAAATATTTTGCATGGTTTCAGCCGGATCGTTTGTATTCATGGGGATATCGCCCATGTCACCTATTTTCAGGCAATCGAATAAATCCGTACCATATTCGGGTAAAAAACCGCCATATCTCGCCGCAGCATGACGTATGGACTTTGGAGCCAACTCGCAACCTGAATATGACCCCCAGGTTATCGTCCCTTCCCAACACGCACCCGCAACGATAACATCATATCCATCCGGCAAATCATTTTGACCAACGGCATCTCCCCCTAGAAAAGAAGGCGTGTCGCCGTAAATTTTAGGCAAATTGGTTTTACGGTTGGAAATCAATGGATCGTTTTTTGAATACATTTTTCTTTGTCTCCCGTAATTGGATGATTAATTCCTCATCAGCTCTTTATTGACAAACTCGATTATGGCCTGAATTGATTCGAAATTCTCCGCGACGAGATATTCGCTTTTAATTGTTACATTCAATTGTTCTTCTAAAAATGAAATCAATCTCAGGATTCCCAGCGAATCAATGATACCAAGTTCAATCAGATTGTCGGTTTCTGAAATGTTTTTATCTGCACGACGGCTTAACAAGTTTGTCTGGAAAAAATCTTTTATCTGCTTTTCATGTGACATGTCGGTATTCCTGTTTTCTCGTTTGGGTTTTTGATGATTATCAATGCCTTATGAGGGCGGCCGACCAAGCAAAACCAGCGCCGTTGGAAACAACCATTACATTGTCGCCGGACTTGATTCGATTTTTGGCGACGGCATCTACATAGTTGACGACCATATCGCATTCCTGGACGTGCCCGACGTCTTTCAAGTTGTCAAGGTAGATTTTGTCCGGCGGGATATCTATCGCTTTCATAAAGTAGAGTTGGTCCCAAGTTGAAAATGTCGGATATACGAAAAAATCGATTTCGTTGAACTCCATCCCAATACGAGCCAGAATGGTTCGTATAATTTTTTTGAACATGTAAAAATTGACCGGAATGACACCATTGTTGAATTTTTCCATCTCACAGTACATAAAATGGGAATTTGGGCTAACCGGCTTTTCGGGTCTTACATAGGGAAGGCCCGGGACATACCATACGTCATGCAGCCGTCCGATAGAAAGGGTTTCAACCCCCAGTACGACCCCATGTTCAAAATTTTTCTTTAATATAAGGGCACTGCCGCCATCGCTGGTGACCGTTATGGGGTAATAGGTTTTATTCCCCTTGGGTGTGCAGTCGCAAGCGAACATCATAGCAGTATTCATATTTTCATTGCTCAGCATCATTGCACGTACCGTTTTAAGGGCCACATGATAACTTGCGCATCCACCGGTGTTCACTGCCGTCGCAAAAGCATTTTTTAGACCTAATTGCTCCTGAATCAATCCGGCCGCGGACCAGGTGGGACCTACATAATCTTCAGGAAGGCTGCTGAACCCGACCACCAGATCGATCTCGTCCGGGTTCATCCCGGATTTTTCCATGACCTTGCTTGCCGCTTTCAATGCAAGCGCTGATGGCATTTCATCGGAAACCCTTACGTTTTCAATGCCAATGTCTTTTTTGAAATCGATACCTTTGGCCAAAGTGCCGAATGGAATATCTTCCTCTTCAAATATATCGGAGACATTTTTTTTCCGATCGGGTAAATAGTAATCCATAGCCATAATGCCGATTTCTGCCATTATCCTTGCCTCCTATTAGGCTCTGCAATAGAGTTAAGGTTAAAATTTGACCAGCGTCATTGCCCAGGTAAATCCGAAGCCATGAGAAAAAAACAGGATATAATCCCCAGCAGCAATACTTTCGGATGATATTGCCGATAGATAATTGATGACGAGATCGGTACTTTGAATATGCCCGTATGATTTTAAATTATCATGAATTACCTGATGGTCTTTCACGTTTAACAGCTCAATGACTCTTTGCTTTTCTCTGAGATTGATATTAGGACAGATGATATGCCGTATTTGATCCATCCCTATTCCCCACGGTGACAGCAATTCACCTGACATGCGTTCAAAAACCCCCTGTGCATGCCGGTAAAAGTAGTCATCCCAAGCCTTTGTATCGAGCCTTAATCGGTAATTGTCATAGTTCAGAGGATCGGCATAACCACCGGCCAAATTTTGAAGCACGTCATGCATTTTCCCGTTCGACCATAATTTTGATCCCAAAATGCACTGGCGATCCGAGGAAGATTGCCTTAGTAAAATGGCGCTGGCGCCATCCCCGCATACTGTTGAGATTTCATTTGAACGAAGCAGATGGTTGCCTGCGACGGTACGTTCACCGGCGAAAAGCAAGGCGGTATTAATGTGTTGGTCCGACCGTATCAACGACGCAGTGTAATCCATGGCCACCATCAAGGTGGAACTTCCGTTTCCGCTGAACCCAAGCGTAAATGCATTGCCTGCACCCAGCTCCGCCTGGAGTTTGTTGGACATTGACCAGGACGGTACGACATAATCCTCCGGCAAGGAGGTGTAATCCACAACGACATCTATTTCTTCCGGTTTGATGTTGGCGTTTTCCATGGCGCTTTTAGCGGCTTTGTAGGCTAATTCGGAAGATTTTTCCCTGGATGTGGGTACCTTTTGAATCCCAAGCAATGAAATGCACTCCGAACTTTCCGGTATTTCGGATGAACAGCATTCTTTGCGGAAAATATCGGCCACTTCAAGGGAGTCGGGTGGAATATAGCAGGCCGCTCCCGCGATGCAAACATAGTTGTTGTTTTTTTTCATATTTTTCTCTTTATAAACACGTTAAGCTTATAGATCCAAAAAGCGCGCAATGATATTTTTTTGAATCTCGGATGTACCTGAATAGATCTTGCCCATGACGGAATCCCTGAGCTTTCTTTCAAAATCCAATTCATTGCTGCAGCCGTAAGCGCCGTGGATTTGAATCGCATCAAGGCAGGTCTGCACATACCCTTCGCTGATATAAAGTTTGGCTATGGCAGATTCAAGATATGCCCGCTCCCCTCCATTTTTTATACCTGCCACATGATACAGGATTAAGCGAGACAACTCGGTTCTGACCCGCATATCAGAGATTTTATGAGATATGGCTTGATTTTTTCCAATGGGCGCGCCGAATTGGTTACGCTTTTTGGCATAGTCAATGCAGCGCTTCATCACGTTTTCCATGGCGCCCAAATGTGTCGCAAACAGGCAACTTCTCTCCTCTTCCATTTCAGAGTTGAAAATTGCCGATCCCATCCCTTCCTTGCCCAATCTGTTTTCGGCGTGCACGACACAATCATGCAAAAATACTTCTCCGATAGGACACGTTCTTAACCCGGTCATGCTTATCGGCTTACCAAATGAAACACCGGCGAAATCCTTTTCAACTATAAAGGCGGACATACCGCCAAATCCTTTTTTGCTGTCAGTCACGGCAAAAACGATAAGCAAATCAGCCATAGGGGAGTTTGTAATGAAAATTTTGCTTCCATTCAAGATATACTTATCCCCTTCTTTTCCGGCTTCACATTTCATTCCGTAAGCATCCGACCCCGCATCCGGTTCCGTCATGGCATGACCACCAATCAATGTGCCATTTACAAGCCCCGGGAGATACCGATCCTTTTGGGATTTCGTTCCAAATTTCAAAATCGGCGATTCACAAGTCCAGATCTGAGAATTGATGGAGAATAGCAATCCACTATCCTCACAGGCTGCCCCTAAAGCCTCCATAATGACAACACAAGTCAATAAATCCAATCCCTGTCCCCCGTATTCCTCGGGGGCCGAAAGTCCCATTAAGCCGAATTCCGCACATTTTTTCCATCCGGAAAGATTAAACCGGCCCAATTGATCATCTTCCCGGATCGTTTGATTGAGTTCTTTTTTAGCGAATTCCCTGGCCGCGTTTTTCATCTGGATTTGTTCTTTGGTAAGTGTGATACTCATGGATTTTCTCTTTAAAATTTTAAACGCTTTAGTTAGGTTGAAAGATTGACTGATCATGAAGAGACCGGGACTGGGGTGATGAAAATCATCCCGTTAGAGGGGCAAGTTTTTCATCCGAAACCTGTTCCGAATTTTCGGTTTTGCGCTTTTTCGTCCCAGGGCAGGGTCTCGGGTGACGGGGTCGAATCGGTTGACGGGTCGGTTTTCTTCCCTTTCCTCAATAATTCCGCATCCTTTTTCGATCGATTCGACTCGCCACCGGGTCACGCCGATGTCCGGTAGCGCCGCCTTCCATGGCGGCGCGGGCGTCGGAGACCGAATTCGGCCGGGGTAGAGACGGGTGCCGCGCCGCCGTGGAAGGCGGCGCTACCGGGAAACCGCGACCTTGCCTCGTCCGTCTAGACCGCCCGGCGAAACAAAATAGGCCTTTCATACCTGGAAGGGAACAAAACCCGGAGGAAATTTCGGTGCCGGAAAGTCGATATTTTTATCACCCCAGACCGGGACCCAAATCTGACGGTTCCCGGTCATCACTCGTCGATCTGCTGCCGGGATTTCATTGCCACAAATATTTTATCAATAGTCATTACGAGCCCATCATCTATCTGAGCGACACCAGACAAAATAGCATTGGATTCAGAGATATACTCCAATTTGGAGTAATAGCGTATGATATCGCCAGGGTAAGGTTCACGGTGGATATGGATCCCATTTATACCTCCCACCGTAAACACAATTTCTCCGCTGCTCATTGGCCAATGCTCGGCGAGAAGTAATACAGCCGACTGTTCAATCCCTTCAATCACACCGCCCGCAGGATAAACAAATTCCTCCTTTTTTATACGGCGACGCTGGGTATTTCGATAACAATAATCCCCATAACTAACCAGTTTGGTTCCCGAACTCATTTTTTTATTGAGGTGGACAGACACCTGATCAACAACCAGCAAGGGAAACCGTTGCGGCAAATGCTCGTGAGCAGGCATTGAATGGCCCATTTCAAGCGGCCGGGCAGTTGTTTCTTTCGTTTTTAATAGCTTGCCATCGTAAAGGACAAAATGTATCCTGGCACACTGTTCTTCTTTAGAAAAAAGATGAATATTGATTGCTTTGGATTTATTCCCGATGCCCGAGGATGCCATCGTCTTAAACAAAACCTTGTCCTTTGGTTTAATCCTTTTTAAAAACCGGCTTTTTTTTATAAAATAGTTTTTGTAGGCACATGCATCTGATTGCATCATATTCAATATTTGACAACATATATCGATAATTAGCGATGCCGGCAATATCGGATAATTCGGATAATGCCCGGAAAACACGGGATCGTTTTCCTGAAATTCAATACAGCATGAAAAATCATCGCCTAATACCTTGTCGTTTTTATAGCTAAAGAGACTTAAATCCAAAAAAGAAGGAGACGATATCACCGGTCCATCCTTTATCTCGATTATATTATCGGTTGATTTTAGTTCGAATATAGCTCCGCCTCGTCGGTTACATGCGCTATAACCGTGAATAAAAACAAACCACATGATCTCCACCGAACCAAACCGTCTATCGCAACGTACCGGTACAGACCTGTGGCATATCTAATGGTGTTCCATGAAATTTTTAACTTGATTTAAAACCGGCAGGCTGTTAGGATGAAAAGAACGTTGGATGCTGATCAATTCAGCCTGCAGCCGGAACCCCAATGACCCCTAATCATTGGGGTTCTTTTTTTCCTTACGAAATTACATCGTCGCATTCCTTATCATTTTCTATAAACGGACTTAATCAAAAAAAAGCGGGGGATGATATCTCCCATCCATCCTCTATGCGATTCAATTGTCGCGGTTTGCTTTTATCTGGATATAGCTCCGCCACATCGGTTGCATGCGCATTAACCGTGTATAAAAACAAACCTTTGATTTCCGCCAAAACCAAACCGTTTGTCGTCGCGTAACGGTGCAGACGGCGGCATGTCATAATGGCTTTCTATGAAATTTTTAATTGATTCAAACTAAAACTCGCAGGCTGCGAGAGAGTGGTAAGAACGTTGTATGCCGATCAATTCAGCCTGCACTCAATGACCCCTAATCATTGGCGTTCCACGATATTTGTAGCTTAATTTAAAACTAATACTCGCAGGCTGCGAGAACGGTAGGAACATTGTATGCCGATCAACTTAGCCTGCAACCGGAACCTCGATGCCCACTATTCATCGAGGTTTTTTTTCCCTCGAAGCATTTGCTTCTTTGTCGGATCCCATGATTTCCATCTTTCAATTTCAAGGATCGCTCTTTTTAGACCAAGCAAGTGATGGTTGTCAACCTTTTTTTGATAGTCGACTCCTTGTACCCCAGCCTTCTAATGTCCATGCCATCCTTTTCATTCGATTCTCAAATTGTTATTTCTCGAACCGACTTGAAGTTTACATTTTTATCCTGAGGACGGCCAAATGCCGTCATCCGGGAAATCAAATGTCAAAAATAAGCAGGACGGCGTAATAAATGCCTGAATGAAAAACGCAATGCCGCATTTTATATTTCAAAGATGCCGTCGGTTCCAATCCTCCCAATGTTCTACCCGACACGTGTTTTGAAGAAGATATTAATTCGCCTATGCCGTTTTTTAAAAAAAAATTGCCAAATCCTTCAATTTTTAATGCCGATCTTCTTCGAAGCTCAAATCCTTGACGAACTGAAGAAAACATTCAGTCCTTGTGCCGTTCCAATGATTCTCCAAGATGCCCCGGCATCGCTTCACGGGATTGTATTTGCTGTGGTACGGCGGATAGTACAGAAGTTGAATCGGCTTTCCGATATAATGCGCTAATTCGACCATGCGCTTGAGAAACTTCGGTCGCCGGGCGCTGCTTTCCGGGCCGTTGTGGCCTTGGCTTGAAGAAAGGAGAAGCCGTCGCGTTCCGCGCGTCGGGCATGCGGTTCCACCAGTCCTGAAGGCCGTCCGCGATAAAGTCGCTTGTCTAGGCGGAACTGCCGAACGAAACATGCAGCTATCCGCTGTCTTCGTCCAGAATACCGAACGGATTGTACTTTTCCGCGCATCCGATGTCATGGTCGGCCGCCGGTTGTCTCCCCTGGTTTTTCCTCTGCGGCTGCATTCGCCTATTTTCACGGTGGCCTTGCAGTCCATGCTTTTGTACGCTTGACCGACCCGTCGTCGATCAGCTTGCCGTCTTTTTCCCCGATATTTTCGAAAATCGCGTCGGTCCGCGGAATTTTTTTGGGGCTTGGCCTCTGCGGTCTGCCAGCTTTTATCACTGTGAAGGGCAGAGTACGAACGATGCCTGGAGCCATATCCGTTGACCGGGCTGCCAACCTTTCATTTTCGAATTTGAATTAAAAACTTGATGATCGAGTTTCAATGGTTGCATCTAAACCGAACAAGTTCACCTAATAGAATACGTTATACTGTTTGTCAAGAACTTTTTATCCCCCCCTTTATGAAAGTGTGTGTTCAATCAGATCTTCGAGAAGGCCCGCCAGTCGGTCTGGATCCGAGATGTTCTTCCGGAGAAAACCATGGAACAGGACAAAAAAATAATTTGACATCAGCGCAAGGACCAGGCTTTCAATATCTTTTTCGGGGCCGATCTCTCCTTTTTTCTGGGCCGCCCTGATCAGTTCCGCCATTTTTAGGTCGTAGATCTCATCAAAGGCGTTGATAGGCTCCAGCCATTCTTGATGATAAAAGAACATATGGCTCAGATAGGTACGGGCCAGATTGGAATGTTCGGTATAAAAACAAAAAAAACACTTCGAAATATAAACGAATTGTGTCTTGAAGGGCTGTTCTTTCGGCACCGTGATCAAAGCGTTTTCAGAAAGATTCTTCAAATTATCCAAAAAGGCCGCTGCCAGAATAGCTAATTTGTTGGGAAAATGATTGTAAATGGTGCCCAGGCCGATTCGTGCATGTTTGGCCACCTCCCTTATGGTAACCTGATCGTACCCTTTTGTTTCAAAAAGTTCTCTGGAAGTATCCAGAATCAAAGCTCTTGTATTACTTTTATGAACTTCCCTCAGAGTTCCTTTAGGCTGTGTCGTTTTCATCTTTCATCCTCTTCAATGACGTTTTTTTCATTCGGTGAACATGTTCTTATAAATTGAACATGTTCATTTTCGTTGTCAAGGCCATTTTATCTGGCAATGGCCATTTTTTTTAAAACGTAACTAAACAACACCGTTCGGCAACTATTTGCCATTAGCCCAAGAAAAGAGTCAATGCCTGCCGTATCACAGGCGATATTCCGTCATACGGCCAGTCTTTTCGACCGGGACACGGTTCCGATCTGTTGCCACACTGCGTCGGCCTCCTTTCACATCGCCGGCGAGGATGCCTGCGACGAGGGCCTTCGAAAGCTCGGGCACGCCATGGAGGGATATTAGGCGCCGCAGGCGGTGGTCGCCTTCGCGGCAACGGCCGACGGTTGCCCGTTGGATCGCGGGTCTTTTCCGGAAACACTTCGGATGTCGATACCGTAGAAAAGGTCCGAGCCGGTTTTCGAGGCTGGAAGCTTTACCGGATCCTTTTCGTCGCCGATTCCTGGCTGAACTCCGAGGACAATGGAAAGGAGCTTGCGTGGGCTTGCGGAAAGCATCTTTCGGCGACTATAACGGCGACCGTGAAGGAGGTCGGAGAGGACGCGCTTTCCAAAAAAGAGAAGATACGCGGATGAAAAAGACAATCACGAGGCGAAGGAGATGGGCGTCGGCGACGGCACACACGGGAGACGCTGCATCCTTGACCGCAATCCCAAGGAACCGAAAAGAAGCTGGAAGCGCGGGGAGCGGCCGGTCGAGCTTCCGGAAAGCGTATTGTCGAGGCACAAGGATCGGGACGCGACGGCCAAGGGGGCAATCGAGCCGCCAGCGTCGGAGCGCTTCGAGAGATATCTCGCGATAGCCAATGGTCCAAAATCCGAATCGGCAGGGCCAAGATCAAAGAGGCCCGAATATACGACAGCAAGTGGGCGCCGGACTCACATTCCACCCCCCTTTTTGGACAATTTAGAATGAATTTCAAAAACCTGAAGGGGTTGCAATATGAAACCGCACTGATTGCAATCCTTCGACAGAAACGGGCGGCTGGCGTGCTCCTGCCGGAAGGAGGGAATCCGCGAATGCGGCCACGGGAGGCTCTACGGCAGCCCTACCGCCGAATGGCGCCGCGACCATCGTACCGATTCCTTCAAGTTCGGCGACAGGTACTGCCATATTATAATCACGGTGAACGGCCACGACTTTCCCCTGATCACCGTGATGCCGGGGGGCAACGAGAGCGACTACACGCTCTCCCTTGCGGCCCTGGACCGCCCTGATAAAGGCCTGCCGGGAAAACGGGGCGGACATGAAGTTCCGCGTCTTCTGCGGCGACGGGCACCACGACTCCCGCGCCCATTACGA